>CAZBYE010000051.1:0-15133 GCA_964496045.1 uncultured Stakelama sp. | reverse complement strand
GTGCGCGCTCCATCTGTCGCGCATGGCGGAGGAAATCGTCATCTGGGCGAGCCAGCCCTTCGGCTTTGTCGCGTTGCCCGACCAATGGTCGACCGGCAGTTCGATCATGCCGCAGAAGCGCAATCCCGATGCGGCGGAGCTGGTCCGCGGCCATGCCGGACGGATCGTCGGTTGTATGACGGCGCTGATGATCACGATGAAGGGCCTGCCGCTCGCCTATTCGAAGGACATGCAGGAGGACAAGCCGCCGGTGTTCGAGGCGCACGACCTGCTCGCCCTCTCGATCGCGGCGATGACCGGCATGGTCGAAAGCGCGCAGTTCCGCACCGACCGGATGCGCGGGCTGGCCGAATCGGGCTTCTCGACCGCGACCGACCTGGCCGACTGGCTGGTGCGCGAGGGCGGCATCCCGTTCCGCGAGGCGCATCACATCACCGGCCGTGCGGTCGCGACGGCGGAAGCGAAGAACGTTCGGCTCGACCAGCTCGAGCTTGCAGACCTGAAGGCAATCGACCAGCGTATCGATGCGCGAGTCTTCGATGTGCTGACGGTCGATGCGTCGGTCTCGAGCAGGATGAGCTTCGGTGGGACCGCCCCGACGCGGGTGCGGGAAGCAATCGCGGCGGCACGCGCCGCAAGAGGAGAGTGAGAATGCGAACCCTGGTGGTGTTCACGGCGCTTTTGTTGGCTGCTTGCGGCAACAAGGGCGACTTGAAACCGGCCGCCGGGGGATCGCTGCCGACCAAACCTTATGGGGCGGTAGCCACACCGACACCGGCTGATTTGGTGACGGCGCCGCCCCAGACCCGACCGACGCGCAGCGACGAAGTGCTGCGCAGCTCCGAAGAACGCCGCGGCGACGAGTTCGAACTGCCGCCGCAGAACTGAAAAGACGCAATTTCCCATGGATCATTTCAACCGCAAGAACGGCGTGCTGCACGCCGAGACCGTTTCCATTGCCACCATCGCGGCGGAGGTCGGCACGCCGGTCTATGTCTATTCGACCGCAACGCTGGAACGCCACGCCACAGCGCTCAAGCAGGCGCTCGCGGGTCTTCCCAGCGTGCACCTCGCCTTCGCGATCAAGGCCAACCCCAATCTCGCGGTGCTCGGGGTGCTGGCGAAGCAGGGCTATGGCGCGGATGTCGTTTCGGGCGGTGAGCTCAAGCGCGCGCTCGCCGCGGGGATACCGGCCGAGGACATCGTCTTCTCGGGCGTCGGCAAGACGCGCGGCGAGCTGCAGCTGGGTCTCGATGAGGGCATCGGCCAGTTCAATCTTGAACTGGAAGAGGAAGGCGAAGTCCTTGCCGACCTCGCGCATGCGCAGGGCAAGTCTGCTCCTGCGGTGCTCCGTGTGAATCCCGATGTCGATGCGGGCACTCACGCCAAGATTTCGACCGGCAAGGCCGAGAACAAGTTCGGCGTGGCGATCGACCGCGCGGGCGAGATCTTCGGACGGCTCGCCGGGCGTCCCGGCCTCGACCTGCGCGGCGTTGCGATCCATATCGGCAGCCAGCTGACCGAGCTCGCCCCGCTCGAGGCCGCGTACAAGCGCGTCGGCGAGCTGGTCGCGCAACTGCGCGCCGCCGGTCACACCATTACCCATGTTGATCTGGGCGGTGGTCTCGGCGTTCCCTACCATGCGGGCCAGACCGTCTCGACCGCCGAGGAATTCGGCGCGATGGTCGAGCGCGTCACGCAGGGCTGGGACGTCACGCTGATGTTCGAGCCGGGCCGCTTCATCTGCGGCAATGCCGGCGTGCTGGTGACCGAGGTGATCTGGGTCAAGCCGGCGGCGGGCAACCCCTATGTCATCGTCGACGCGGCGATGAACGATCTCGCCCGCCCGGCGCTGTACGACGCCTATCATGAGTTCGAGGCGGTCGAGCCGACCGGCGAGAAGTTCGTCGCCAACATTGCGGGTCCGGTGTGCGAGACCGGCGACACCTTCGCGATGGGGCGTGAGATCGATGTGGTGAAGTCGGGCGATCTTGCCGTCTTCCGCACCGCGGGCGCTTATGGCGCGACCATGGCCTCGACCTACAACAGCCGCGCGCTGGTGCCCGAGGTGCTGGTGTCGGGCGACAAGTTCGCGGTCGTCGCCGACCGTATCCAGCCCGAAACCATCATGGGTGCCGAACGCGTACCCGAGTGGGTTCGGTGAAACGATCGGGGCTGCCCGTCTTCGTCCAGCTGGACGGGCGGCCTGCGATTCTGATCGGCGCCGGTGGGGCGGCCGACGCCAAGCGCCGCCTGCTATCGCGAGCGGGCGCAGTGATCGTCGGCGAAGCGGACGAAGCGCGGCTCGCCATCGTCGCCTGCGATGATCCCGAACCGGTTGCCGCAAGACTCAAGGCGCGCGGCATTCTGGTCAACGTCGCCGACCGTCCGGACCTGTGTGACTTCACCCTGCCCGCGATCGTCGAGCGCGATCCGGTGACGATCGCGATCGGCACCGGCGGCGCATCGGCGGGACTCGCGGCAGCCCTGCGTCAGCGGCTCGAAACAATCCTTCCAGAGTCGCTTGGCGGACTGGCCGACGCACTCAAGGCAAGTCGCGATGCGATTCGCGCCCGCTGGCCGGAAGCTGGCGAGCGAAGGCGGGCCATCGGCGCGGCGCTGGCCGGACCGCTCGATCCGCTCGCCGGGCACTCAGCTGAGGCGATCGAGCGCTGGCTCGCCACGCCCGATGCGGAACGGACTGGCATCGTCCGCATCGCGCTGCGCTCGGCCGATCCGGACGACCTCAGTTTACGCGAAGCCCGGCTGATCGCCCAGGCCGACCAGGTGACGCATCGTGCCGATGTGCCGGCAGCGATCCTGACGCGCGCGCGCGCCGATGCAGAACGGATTGCATGCGATGCGCCGCCCGCTAATTTGCCCGGCCTGACCGTCGATCTGGAGATGCGTGCCATAGCGGAGGAACGGGAATGAGCGGCTTTGCCTATGTCGTTTCCCGGAGCGGCGTGCGGGCCATCGACCCGCAAGAGGCGATCCGGCTGCGGCGCGGGTTTGTATGGATTCACCTCACCTCGCGCGACGAAGAGGTGCAGGCCTGGCTGCGCGATGTCGCGAAGTTCGACCGCTTCGTGATCGACGCGCTGACCGCGCTTGAGACCCGGCCCCGCTGCGACCAGACCGACGGCGCCGCCGTGCTCAATCTGCGCGGCATGACCCGGGCCGCGATGGAGAGTTCGGACCCGCTGGCGTCGATCCGGCTGCACGCCGACGGCGCGCGGGTGATTTCCGTCACGCGGCTTCCGCTCGACGCCCTCGAGGTGGCGCGCGCGGCTACTGAGGCCGGCGATGTTCGCGATGCCGGTGATCTGATCGCGACGCTCGCCGAGGCGATCACCGAGCAACTCGATCCACAGGTCGCTGATCTTGGCGATTCGCTCGACAGTTGCGAGGAACAGCTCGATGCGCGTCAGGCGTTCGAGCTGCGCCGCAAGGTCAACATCGTTCGGCGCAAGGCGATCGGCTATCGCCGTTTCCTCTATCCGCAGCGAACCGCGCTGGAGAAGCTGTCGACCCTGCCCGTCCGCTGGCTGAGCGACGATGACCGGTTGCACATCGGCGGCGCGGCGGATCGCGCCGCGCGGATGGCCGAAGAGCTGGAAAGCATCCGAGAGCGGGCCGCGCTGATCCACGAAACGCTGACCGACCTGCGCGCCGAGGTGATCGACCAGAGATCGCTGCTGATCGCGGTGGCGGCGATGGTGTTCCTGCCGCTGACCTTCATCACCGGGCTGTTCGGGATGAACGTGCAGGGTATCCCCTATGACGACCATCCATCGTCATTCTGGGTGATAACGATCTTCTGCATCATCGTCGCCGCAACGGTGACGATCTATTTCGTCAGGCGCCACTGGTTCCGCTGAGGCGTTCGACTTCGGCGTTGAGCGAACTGATCGAATTGACCAGCCGCGCACGGTCGGCGCGGGTGACAGCAAGCTCGGTGCGCGCCTCTCCCAGCTCGATCGCGCGCGCGGCGATGCGCGCATCGAGCGAAGCCACCGCACGCTTGAGTTCGGCGATGCGGCTCGCGCGCCCGAGCGTCCGGTCAATCCGCGCCAGCAGCACGTCGAAATCGAAGGGCTTGGCGACATAGTCGTCCGCGCCCGCGGCAAGCGTCTCGACCACGGCGCCGCTGTCGCTGCGCGCGGTGATCATGATGACAGGGAGGTCAGCGGTACGCGGAGTTGCGCGCAGGTCTGCCAGCACCTCGATCCCCGACATGCCCGGCATCATCATGTCGAGCAGGATCAGGTCGAAGCCGCGTCCGGCGATCAGATCGAGCGCCTCGCGCCCATTGTCGCTGAGCACGACCAGATAGCCCGCCTGCCCCAGCCGCGCGCCCATGACGTTGAGATTGGTGCGGCTGTCATCCACGATCAGGACCGTGGCAGCGCTCCGGCGCGATTCGCTCGGAAAGTGGCTCTGGCTCATGCGCGCGAGCGTAGGCCGCAAAGCGTCACGATCCCGTTAAGACCCCGACAACCACATAAGGCACATATCCGAGGTGCTTCAGCGGCGCAGGAAGCCCAGGATCTGGTCGACCATGATACCAAGCTGCGGCGACGCCTCCCCAACGGCGTCCCCGGTGCCGGGACCGGTGTTGATCGCGACCCCCAGCGGGGTCGGCCAGCCGCGCAGCGCATGGATCACCGTCCGCAGCGCCGCCAGCGTCGAGACCGCCGCCTGCCAGCCGCCCGCCGTCGCCACCAGCCCGACCGGCATCCCGTCGAAATAGGGGCGCTCGTCGCCGCGAAGCTGCTCGGCATAGTCGAGTGCGTTCTTCACCATGCCCGAAAGCGAGCCGTGATAACCCGGCGATCCGACGATCAGCCCGTCAGCGTCGCGTAACACCGAGACGAAATGCGCCACCCGCGGATCGTCGGTGTTGCAGCCAAGTTCGTAATGCGGGAAGTTGATCGCCTCCCCGGTCAGCAGCGTGACGCGGGCGCCCTTTCCCTCGGCGATTGCCAGACAATGCGCGAGCGCGCGGCCCGTCGCCGATTCGGGACGCGAAGTGCCGCCGAGGGCGACGATGTGCGGCTTGCTCATGCGACCGCGCTAGCCGAAACAGATGCCCCGGACCACCCACTGATACGAACGCGGGGACATAGAAACGATGCGGGCTCCATTGGCGGGAATGCGGGTGATCGAGATCGACGCGATCGGGGCGGTGCCGTTCGCATCGATGCTGCTCGCGGACCTCGGGTGCGAGGTGGTGCGCGTGGCCCAGCCGGGCAGCGGCACCAGCGCGATCGTCCCCGCGCTCTATCGCGGTCGACAGGACATCACGCTCGATTTCCGTGAGCCGGCTGCGATCGCCGAGGTGCTCGACCTTGCTGCGCACGCCGACGCGCTGATCGAAGGAATGCCCCCCGGATCGATGGAGGCGCTGGGCCTGGGTCCGGACCGGTGTCACGCGCGCAATCCCCGGCTGGTCTATGGGCGGGCGAGCATATGGGGCCAGACCGGACCGCTCGCGGGGCGACCCGGCAGCGATATCAACGTGCTGGCACTGACCGGCGCGCTGCACGCGATCGGCGCGTCAGACACGCCCGCGGTACCGCTCAACTTATTGGGTGACCATGCCGGATGCGGGCTGTTCCTTGCGCTCGGCATGGTGTCGGCGATGCTCGGCGCGCAGACCGGTGGCGAAGGGCGCGTGGTCGACGCCGCCGCGATCGACGGGGTGGCGACGCTGATGGCGCTGACGCAGAGCCTGTTCGCGAGTGGCCGGTGGCTTGACCGGCGCGAAGCCAATCTGATCGACGGCGGCGCGCCCTTTTATCGCAGCTACGCCTGTGCCGACGGCCAGCATGTCGCCGTCGGCGCGATCGATCCGGCGCAGTTCGAGGCGCTGTGCGCGGGGCTTGGTTTCGGCACGGACAGCTTCGTGCAGCTCGATCGGTCGGGCTGGCCTGTGATGGCCACACGCTTTGCCGAGCGCTTCGCGGCACGCACCCGCGACGAATGGGTCCGTAGCTTCGCGCAGGGCACGGCGTGCGTTAGCCCGGTGCTGTCGCTGGCCGAGGCTGCACGCCATCCGCACACGCTCGCGCGCCGGCCCGTGGCTGCAGGCCCGGAGGGGGCAGCAACCGCACCGCAATTCGTGCCACGCGCAGGCGTTGCACTGGCGGCGCGACCTGTATCGGTCGATGAGGTTCTGGCGCGCTGGTCGCGTTAGATATCGACGTTGCTGGCGCCATTTAGGCGAAACCGTCAGGTCAGGCAGCGCGTGCCTGGCTCCAGGCGCCGGCGATATCCTCAAGGTCGTCGGCGACGGCGCGGAAAGGCGCGGGATCGCCGCCGATGCTGGCGTTGATAATCTTCGCACGCAGCCCGTGATAGAGTGTCCCCAGCGTCCGCGCGACTTCGCCCCCGCGTTCGAAATCGAGGTTCGATTCAAGCGCGAACAGGATCGCGGTGGCGCGCGCGATCCGCTCGCTCTTGACCGGCAGCTGCCCTTTCTCCGTCGCGAAGGCGGCGGCACGGAGCGCGGCGATGCACTCCTTGTACATGAGCTCAACCAGCTCGTACGGATCTGCGGCGGCCGTGCGGCCGACCGCGTCGATCGAGCGATAGGTCTGCGCCGCGTTGGCGCTGATGCGGAGCGGAGCCTTCATCAAATCAGCCCTGCTTGTTCCACGCATCGATCTGGTTCTGCAGGAAGGTCTGGGTCGATTTATAGACCGCGACCTTGGCATCCATGCTCGCGAACTGGCGAGTCATGCGGAGCCGGACATCCTCGGTCTTGACGAGCACTTCGGCCTTGTCCTTGTCGAGTTCGCCCTTCGCCTTGTTGTAGGCAACCTCGCTCGCGCCGAGACCCCGCTGCGTGTTCGTCGCCGCGGACGCAATTGCATTGAGCGCGCCGGCGAGACCGTTGCCGGTGGTGGCGTTGCCCTGTGGCTCCGCGAACATCTTCTCGACGGCTTCGGGATTGTTGACCAGCGCCTTGGTGAGCAGCGCATTGTCGAGCATCAGCGTGCCGTCGCGGTTGGTCTTGACCCCAATCTCCGCCAGCTGAGTCAACGCACCACCGCCGATCGGGGCCATGGTCAGCTGCTGAAGCTGACGCCTGAGTTCGCGCGCCGCGAGATCGGTGCGCAGCGAGCCGGTTTCCGGGTGCAGGTCGGCGCGCAGCGCGGTGAAGAGTTCGTTGTAGGTGGCGACGAAATCCTGCACCGCGTTGGTCAACGCTGTGGTGGGCAGCGTCTTGCCGATGGTGACGATCGTTCCCGGCTGGGCGCTGTTGAGATCGAGCTTCACCCCTGGAATGAGGTCGGTGATCGTGTTCGATTCGCGCTTGAGCTGAACCCCGTCGATCGCAACCAGCGCATCGGTCGCGGCGCTGCCGATCGTGGTGCCGCTGGCGCCGATACCGATGTTGAGCGCGGCGAGACCTTCCTGCCCCGGGGTTTCGGTCGCGGTCAGCGTGAACGCGCGGTCGGCGCCGGTCGCGCCCTTGACCACCAGCCGCGATCCGGCCGCATCGGTGAGGATCGAAGCGCTGACCCCGGCATTGGCGGCGTTGATCGCCGCCGCGATGCCCTCAAGGCTCGAATTGGTGGCGTCGATGGTGATGTCGACCGGCGCGGCGCTGCCCGGGGTAAAGGCCGTCATAGCCCCGTTCGTCACCGTCCCGGTGCCAAGCGTAAGCGTGAGCTTGCCCTGTCCGACCGGCGCGGCCTTGTTTGCCACCGGCACGGCATGCGCGGTCTGGCTGGCGGCAAGCTGGCGCACCTCAATCCTCGCATTGAGCGTGGTGAGATTGGCGCCGCTCAGACGCGAAACATTGAGGATCGCCGTGCTCGAGCTGGTCGGCTGCGTGGCGAGCGTGCCCCCGCGCGCAAGGTTGGCCACCGCGGTGGCGAAGCTGGTGATATTGCCCTTATGGGCTCCCGCGGCACTGATCTGCGTGGTCAGCGTTTCTTCGCGCTTCTTGAGCCGGGCGTTGCGATACTCGAACTGCTTCTCGACCAGTTCCTTGACCAGCGCCGCGGTATCGATGCCCGATCCGCCGCCGAGCGCTTTTGGAATCGATTCAACAGCCACGTGCGCGTCCCCCTTTGAACTGATTAACGGCCGTCATCGCGCGGCCTTTAGGCTGGTTTGGATGCCATTTTCGTCGAACAGTGCGGTGTCGGGCACAGCGATCGCCGGCATGCGTCCGCCCGCCCGCTTGTCGATGCCGAAGACGAAGGCCAGAACGGTCGCGACCGCCATATACAGGTCGTCGCGAATCTCCTGATTCTCACGGCTGGTGAAGTAGATGGCACGCGCCAGCGGCGGCAGTTCGAGCCGCGGCACATCGAACTCATCGGCCAGTTCGCGGATCGCCAGCGCGATCTCGCCGCGGCCCTTGGCGACCACGACGGGGACCTGATCCTTGCCGTTGGTGTAGCGCAGCGCGACCGAGAAGTGCGTCGGGTTGGTCAGCACGACATGCGCTTCCTGCAGTTTGCCGCGCAGGCCACCCTTGGCCATTTCGCGCTGGCGCTGGCGCTGCGCGGCCTTGGCTTCGGGCGAGCCTTCGCTTTCCTTGTGCTCGTCCTTCACTTCCTGAAGGCTCATCTTGAGGCGCTGCAGGTGGCGGAAGATCTGGATCGGCAGGTCGATGCCTGCGATCAGCAGCAACCCGCCGGCCATCACGAAGATCAATGTCGCGAAGGTGTCGCCGAGCGACTTCACGGCGGTGCCGAGGTCGGACGAGACGAGGCCCATGGTCGGCGCCGCCGAGCCCCACAGCATCCATCCGCCAATCCCACCGAGCAGAATCACCTTGAGCAGCGACTTGAACAACTCGATCCAGCCGGTCGGGCCGAAGATGCGCTTGAGCCCCGAGCCCGGGTTGATTCGGTTGCCCTTGGGCGCGAGCAGCTTGCCGTTCCAGTGCAGCGCACCGAGTGCGGCCTGGCTGGCGATCGCGCCGACAAAGCTGATCGCGAGCAACGCGCCGAGCGACGGGGCAAGCTTCCACCCTGCGGTCGCGAGCGGCTTCCATGGCTGGAAGCTTTCGATATCGGCGCGGCCGAACTGGAAGCTGGCGCTCATCACCTCCTTGATCGCACCGAGCAGTTGCGGCCCCATCAACACCATCCAGCCGCAGCCGAGGAGAATGATCAGCGCCGCACCGAAATCGCGCGATTTGAGCAGGTCACCTTGTTCAAGCGCCTTTTCCTTGCGCTTGGGTGTTGGTGCCTGTGTCTTTTCTCCGGCGCTTTCGGACATCAGCCGATCACCAAAGTCTGGGCCGCGTCGAGCGCTTCGCGCACGATCACGAGCATATAGTCGCCCATCGCGGGCATTCCGACGACCAGCGCCAGCACGCCCATGGCGAGGCTGGCAGGGATGCCGATCGCGAACAGGTTGAGCGCGGGCGCCGAGCGCGAGAGCATGCCGACGACGATGTTGAGGCAGAGCAGCAGGAAGCCGACCGGTAGCGCCAGCAAGAGCCCGGCGAGGAAGGCATAGCCGCCGAAAAGCGCGATATTCTGAAGCTTGTCGGGCGTCAGCCAGGCCTGTCCCGGCGGCAACAGCTCATAGGAGCGCACCACCAGCTCGACGAGCACAAGATGGCCATCGACGGCAAGGAACAGCAAGGTCAGCAACACCGTCAGGAACTGGCCGAGCGGCGGGGTCGACTGGCCGGTCTGCGGATTGATCGCCGTCGCGAAGCTCAGGCCCATCGACACGCCGATCACCTCACTTGCAACCAGCGGTGCGGCAAAGGCGATCTGGAGGATGAAACCGAGCGCGAGACCGACCAGTACCTCGGCGGCAACAGCGAGGAAGGTCGCGAGCGCGAACACCTCACCCGGCGCCTCGATCGGCACCGCAGTCATCGTCAGGATACCGACGGCGGCGGTGAGCAGGATGCGGACGTTCATCGGCACCGACACCGCGCCGAACACCGGCGCGGCGATAAAGGCCGCACCGACGCGCACCATCGTGAACAAGAGCGCCCACAGTTGCGGCTCGATCGAGAGGCCGAAGCCGAGCATGATTAGCGGACGAGTTCCGGAATGCGCTCGAAGATGCCGACCGTGAAGTCGCCGAGCAGCGTCATGATCATGCCGCCGAATATCACCAGGCTGACGCCGACGACCGCGAGCTTGGGCACGAAGGTGAGCGTCTGTTCCTGGATCGAGGTCGCGGCCTGAACCATGCCGAGGATCAGGCCCGACAGCAAAGCCGGGATCAGGATCGGAGCCGATGCCAGCGCGAGCACCCACATCGCCTCGCGCGCGACCGTCAGGAAATATTCTGCGTCCATCAGATATTCCTAGGTCACGAAACTGGAGGCAAGGCTGCCCATCGTCAGCGCCCAGCCATCGACCAGCACGAACAACAGCAGCTTGAACGGCATCGAGATGATCGTCGGCGACATCATCATCATGCCGAGGCTCATCAGCACGGTGGCGACGATCAGATCGATGACGATGAAAGGCAGGAAGATCAGGAAACCGATCTGGAACGCGGTCTTGAGCTCGCTGGTCACGAACGCCGGGAGCAGGATCGAGAAGGGCGTATCCTTGGGATTCGCGATCGGGCCGGTCTTCGCCAGCCCCGCGAACATGGTGATGTCCTTCACCCGTGTCTGCTTGAGCATGAAGGCGTGGAGCGGTTCGCCGGCCTTTTCGATCATCTCGGTCGCGCCGATACGGCCCTGCGCATAGGGCTGGATCGCGGCGGTGTTCATCTGGCTGATCGTCGGCGCCATGATGAAGAAAGAGAGGAACAGCGACAGGCCGACCAGCACCTGATTTGGCGGTGTCTGTTGAAGTCCAAGCGCCTGCCGCAGGATCGCCAGCACGATGATAATCCGCGTGAAGCTGGTCATCATCAGCAGGATGCCCGGCAGAACCGTGAGCAGCCCCATGATGATGAGGACCTGAAGCGACAGGCTGAGCGGCGCATCGCCGCCGCCAAGATCGCCGAGCGCGCGGTCGACCGCATCGCCTACACCAGGCGCTGCGGCGGGCGCCGCGACCGGTACGGCCGGGGCCGGCGCGCCCTGCGCGAACGCGGGCGCGACGAGGAACAGCGCGAGCGCGAACGCGCCCAGCACAAGCGCGAGATGGCGAAGGCCGGCGGTCACGGGTCGATCCGGTCGATCAGGCTGACGCCGTTGCGGCTCACCGAGACGAGGATGCGCTTGCCCTCAACCTCAAGCACCGCGATGCGCGTGCCGGTCGAGATCATCATCGTCTCCCTGACCTTGAGCATCCGGTCGCCCTGATTGCCGGGCAGCCGCGCCTCGAGCTTGCGCCAGAGGTAGAGGCAGCCAATCAGCAGGCCGCAGACGAGCGGCAACAGTACGACCAGCTTGAGAATGTAGGACCACATCATGGCTGGGTTCAGCCCCGCTTCTCGGGTGCGACCAGCTCGGTCATGCGAATGCCGAACTTGTCGCCGACCGTGACCACCTCGCCGCGGCCAATCAGCGTGCCGTTGACGAAGACGTCGAGCAGCTCGTCGGCCTCGCGGTCCAGCTCGATCACGCTCGACTCGCCGAGCGCGAGCAGTTCGCGCAGAGTGAGCGTGGTCGATCCGATCTCGACCGTCAGCTTGACGTCGACATCCTGGAGCAGGTGGAAATTGGCCGCGACTGCGGCTTCAGGAGCCAGGCCCCCGGTCATGTCGTTCATCGTGTGTCCTCGAGCTGGAAGGATTCGAAACGGGTGAGGCGGATTGCGGCCTGGCCGTTGGCGGTGCCAACCGTGCCGCAACCGATCTGCTGACGGGCGACCATCACCGGCACGTCCGGGCCGAAGCTGATCGGGATCACGTCGCCGGGCTTGAGCGCCATCAGCATCGAAAGCGGCACCACCGGTTCGGCGAGCACCGAGCGGACCGGCAGCCGCAGCGCCATCGCGGCGCGCGTCAGGCCATTACGCCATTCGGGTTCAGGCTCGGGATCGCCGCCGATCACCTTTGCGGTGAGGCTCGGCGTATAGGGCTTGAGCGCGGCGACCGGATAGAGAATGTCGATCCATTGCGGCCTGGCCTCGCCCGCGGCGATGCCGAGACGGGTGACGACCATCGCCTCGCCCGCGTCGAGTTCGGGTACGGTCGAGAGCGACGCGAAGGCCTGCGCCGGCACGAAGTCGAGCTTCGCGAGCAGCTCCCAGGCAGGCGAGAGCTGCCGACCGATCGTATCGGAGAGCCGCGCCAACAGCGTCTCCGCCGATCCGGTGAATTCGGCGGGCAGCGGCTGCGGCGCCTCGCCTTCACCGCCAAAGAAGCGGTCGAGCATCTCGAAGCAGAATGCGCCGTCGATCACGATCAGCGCGCGGCCGCGGCCCGGCGTCATCGCCAGCGGCAGCCATGCCGTCAGCGTTTGCGGGCGTTCGGCACGATAGTCGCCGAAGCGCTGAACGCTGAGCGGCTCGGCCCAGCAGCGCGCACCTTCGCCGACCAGCGGCTCGAAGCTTCCCTTCAGTGACTTGGCGAGCCGCGCCGAGAGATGCTGCACCGAATGCAGATCCCCGAACGGGTTGAGGCTGACGGTCCCGAGCGCCGGCGCGTGCTCCGCGCCGGTCCGGGGTCGTTCGCGCCGATCGGGCGTCGCCAGTTCTGAAGGGCTGTTAACCATGCCCGTTCACTGAACAATGAAATTGGTAAAGTAGACGTTACCAACGCCGCCGAAGCCCTCTTTTTCCTTCAAAACTGCGTTGATTGCATCCGTCAGGCGCTTCTGAAGCTTCTTCTTGCCCTCGGCGGTAAAGACCTCGTCCTCGCTGGTCTCGCCAAGCGACAGGAGGATCGCCGAGCGCACCGCCATCTCATGCGTCTTCAACCCCTCGATGACGGTGTTGTCATAAGGCGTTGAGATCGCGATCCCCACCTGAATGAAGTGGACGCTCTCACGCAGGTTGGAGGTGAACTCCTTCTCCATCTGGTAGTAGGTCGAGGCATATTTGTCGCCACCCTCTCCCGCTGGCGGCTTCATCCCCTTGCTCTCGCCGCCTTCGCCTTCCTTGCCCTCTCCCTTGGCACGGACTTCCTCGTCCTTCGGGACAAGCCGCGGCTTGCCGCTCTCGGCTTCGCCCTCGGCCTTGGCGCCGCCGAGCAGCCCCGCGCTCGACGCATAGAGTCCGCCGCCGACGCCACCCCCGACCAGCACGATCAGGCCGGTGCCGATCAGGATCCACTTCTTGGCGCCGCCCTTCTTCTTGGCTGGTGCGGCTTCTTTCTCGTCACTCATGGCTCAATTTCCCCTGGATTCGGTTCAGGCGACGCGGTCGTCGCGGTCGGATAGCAACTGGCCCGCCATGGCAGAGGCCGGGCGAGCGGGCTGGTTGGATTGCGGCTGATGCGGGGCGCCCTGCTGCTGGCCGCCAGTGCCGCCATCGACGCTGGTCTGGCCAAGCTTCACGCCGCGCGCTTCAGCCAACTCGGCAAGCCGCGGCGCGGCCTCTGCAAGCAGCTGGCGTGCGGCCGGGTTCTCGGCGGTGAAATGGACGTGCAGCCGGTCGCCGTCGCGGCGGATCGAGACGTCGACATTGCCCAGATTCTCGGGTGCAAGACGGATACGCGTATCTGCCGCCTCGGCGGCGTCGCGCATCGCGGCGATCCGATCGACCATCTTGCCCGCCCAGTCGCCACGGCTGAGATCGAGCGGCGGCTGCTCGGCACCCGACATCGCCTGAACCGTTGTGCGCAGCTGTTCGCCAGCGGCCTGCACCTGCGTGACGACCGGATCGGTCGGGCGCAGAGCAGGCCCGGCGGGGGTATCGAACGAGGCCGAGATCGCGGCAGCAAAGACCTGCGCCGCGGTTGGAGCCGTGGTCGTGCCGGGAATGACAGGCTGAACGGTCGGGGCGTGAGCCGACACGGCGCGCAGCAAGGCATCCCGCCCCGGCGTCTCCGCCTTACCGCGCAGACCGGTCTCCGGTGCGGCGGATGCCTGGGAGATCTCGGCGTCGGCAAGTGCAGGATCGACGGCCGGTGAGTCAGCGGCCACTGGCGCGACGGGCGCGGCGTCGGCGATGGGTGTGCTCAGCATTGCGTCCGCCAGCGGAGCGGGGGTTCGGGCCTCGCCCGAAAGCGAGGCATCCGCAACCGGTGCACCCTCTACGGCCGACGGAGGCGCCGCCGCAGCAACGAATGCGGCGTCGGGCAAGGAAACCGGCTCAGGCGGTGCAAGCGGCACGAGGCCAGCGGGCAGCCACGCGACCAACGGATCGGTTTCGTCTTCGGCGGCGGCCGGCGCACCCTCAACCGGCAAAGCTTTGCCGTCTCCGGCAAGCCCCTGCCCCTTGCCGCCTTGCGGCTTCGCACCGGGTGGAAGCACAAGTTCGCCCAGCATCGCCATGAAATCCGCGACGGCAGGCGCAGCCACGGTGAGCGTGCGCGGCGCAATCGCGGGGGTTAGCGGAAGCAGCGAGGTGGAGGCGAGCAAGTCGGGCATTGCGGGCGAAAACTCCTTCGCCCTGCGCTTTCAGACAGGGCCCCGCCCACTCAGCAAGGATCGTGCCGTTTCTTCGGAATCGCCGGCATATCCTCAAGCGCACGCATTGCCCGGCGCGCGGCATTGGCCTCGGCGCGCTCGATCAGCTTCTCGATCGCAGTCTGGTCACGCCTGGCCTCGCGCGTCGCAGCGCGCGCCGTGTCGAGTCCGCGCTGCGCCTCGGCGATGCGGCGCTCGGCAGCAAAGGCAGATTGATGCAGGCGTTCGCGATAATGCGCGGCGGCGATCAGCGTGGTGGCGCTGCCCGGCTTGGGCGCCGGCGTCGGGGCGACGCCCTGCGCGAGCTGAGCGATGCGCGCGCGCAGGGCTTCCTCGTTGCTTACCTTCTGATGCGCCGCCACTTCGCTTGCCCGAACCATGTCGAGCTGGAGTGTCCGGACACGGAGCAGGCGGCCAAGCTTCTTCTGATGCTTGTCAGACATGCGTGTGGAGGTCCGCCATCAAGTCACGCATCGCCGAAGACGCCGACCAATTCGGTCACCGCTTCTTCGAGCGAGACCGTCTCATCATAGGCCTGACGGATATAGTCGAGCACCGAATCGTGACAGGCGATGGCAGCGTCGATCGCCGGATCCGCACCCGCCCGAACGGCCCCCATCAGCACCAGATCCCGAATCTCCTTGTACCTCGCGAGGGGCCGCG
>CAZBYE010000050.1:0-15142 GCA_964496045.1 uncultured Stakelama sp. | reverse complement strand
GAGGTCTGCGCGGCGCATCACGTCGATCGGATCGTGCTGCATCCCGGGCTGTACGATGACAAGACCGGCCGAGGCCGAACCCTGCACGGAATGGCCGAACACGGTGAAGGTCGTGGCACAGGCCAGCAGCAGGCGTTCGACCGCCATCACCGCCTCGTCCTCGCCGGTCACTTTCATCAGAACCGCGAACTCATCACCCCCCAGACGGGCGACGAAGCCGCCCTCGGGCACCGTATCGCGCACGACGCCGCACACCATGCGGATCAGTTCATCGCCGGCAAGATGGCCGAAGGTATCGTTGACCAGCTTGAACCGGTCGAGATCCATCATCGCCATCGCGAACACATCAGGTCCACGGACATGATCGGTCAGCGCGCGCATGAAGGCCAGCCGGTTGGGCGCGTCGGTCAGGCTGTCGTGGTTAGCGAGATGAGTGGCCTTGCTCTCGTTGGCGGCCAATTCAGCCTTTTGCTCCCTGAGCTGCGTCATCGCTGCGGCGAGCGCGCGATCGACTTCCCAGCGCTGACTGAGCGCGGTTGCGGTCTGCACCACTTCTTCGGCCTGGAAGGGCTTGGCGATGTAGAAGATCTTATCCGCGGGACCAGCGGCGCGGCTGATCTCAAGCGGGGAGAAATCGGAGAATCCGGTGACGATGACGAGGTTGATGTCGGAATCGAGCGCGCGAATTCGCTTGGCGGTCTCCTTTCCATCGATCCCCGGCGGCATCCGCACATCGATGAACGCGACCGCAAACCGCTCGCCACGGGCGAGCCCCGCCGCAACTGCCTCGACGCCCTCGGCGCCCTGCATGCAATGCGTCGTGTCGAAGCTGGCGGGCGCGTCCGCGAGTACGGGCGCGTCGTCCGCGCCGAACAGCTCTGCCGCCATCGTGTCGAGCGCACTATCCTGCCCGCCGCCAGCGCGCTTGAAGCACTGGCGATAGGATTCATGCATCCCCGGCTCGTCGTCCACGATCAGAATGCGCAAGGTCTGCTCCCCTTCATCACCTTGCCACGGGGTAAGCACACAGGGTTAAGGCGCGGTAAAAGGGTTAACGCACGCGCGCTCGGTGCACTTCTCTACCCGTTCTGGCGTCACCTTCGTGCAACAGTTCGGTAGCGATCTGCCCATGGGAACGTTCTCAAACGCACACCAACTACCCAGCGAGAATGAAACCGGTTACATTCTTCAGGCAACAATCATAAGAGCGCGCCGTCGAGTCGTTTCGAGTCGCGAGACGCCGTCGAAGGTAAACGTTGTCACGCTCGTGTAACAAAATAGGGGGGATGCAGTGAATTCAGCACATATCGCCAAGGCCAGCCTGATCCGTCGCTCGCGCGTTCGCGCTGCAGCGGCCGCGCTTGCCTGGACCAGCGGCGCCGCAGCGCTCGCGGTCGGAGTCGCCGCCCCCGCCCATGCGCAGGTCTCCTCGTCGCTGCGCGGCAAGGTAACGGCTGAAGGTGGCGTCAGCCAGGTCACGATCGTCAACGTCGACACCGGCTTCACCCGCACCAGCACGCCAACCGCCGATGGCGGCTACCAGTTCGCCTCGCTTCCTCCCGGCAACTACCGGCTTGATGTGACGACCCCCAACGGCATGCGCCGCACTGACGAGTTCCCTCTCGCGGTCGCGCAGAACGCCGTGTTCGATTTCGACCTGTCGACGCCCGACGTGGCCCCCGCCGATGGCGGCGCAGAAGTTATTGTCACCGGCAGCCGCATCCGCTCGATGCAGGGTGGCGAAGTCGGCACGACGATCACCCAGCGCCTGATCGAGCAGCTGCCGCAGAACAACCGCAACTTCCTGGCCTTTGCCGACCTTGCTCCGGGCGTTCAGTTCATCACCAACGGCAGCGACCAGTCGCGCCTGCAGGGCGGTGCCCAGAACTCGAACTCGGTCAACATCTTCATCGATGGCATCGGGCAGAAGGACTACGTCCTGAAGAACGGCGTCACCGGCCAGGATTCGACTCAGGGCAATCCCTTCCCGCAGTCGGCGATCGGCGAATACCGGGTCATCAGCTCGAACTACAAGGCGGAGTTCGACCAGGTCAGTTCGGTCGCGATCACCGCGGTGACCAAGTCGGGCACCAACGAGTTCAAGGGTTCGGGTTTCGTCGATTTCACGAACCAGAGCCTGCGCGACGCGCGCCCGATCGAGTTCATGCCTGCAAATGCAACTGGCAAGGTGCGCACAAAGGATCTGCAATTTGGCGGCACGCTGGGCGGCCCGATCGTCAAGGATCTGCTGCACTTCTTCGTGGCCTATGAAGGCAAGCGCCGCGTCACGCCGCGCGACGTCGCGATCCCCGCAACGCTCGGCTCAGCCCGCCCGCTGATCCCGGCCAACCTCGCCGCAAACTACGGCGCGTATAACGAAGAGTTCAACGAGAACCTCTACTTCGGCAAGATCAACTTCACCCCGAGCGACCGCGACCTGTTCGAGATTTCGGGCAAGTATCGCGACGAGTCGGGTGAAACGTTCAACAGCGGCATCGCCGCCTATGAGACTCGCACGATCGCCCGCGTGAAGGAAATTCGCGGCCTCGCACGCTGGGAGCATACCGGCGACAGCTGGGTCAACGACTTCAAGGTCGCCTACGAGGATGTGGAGTGGAACCCGCGTCCGTTTATGGAGGCGAACCGCAACGTCTATCGCGTACGCATTCCGAACCCGGCCAACCCGGCCCAGTTCCTCGACGGCAACGTCCTGGAAACCGGCGGCGGCACCAACTTCCAGAACAAGGGCCAGAAGGGCTGGCAGATCTCGAACGACTTCACCTACACGGGGTTTGAAGGCCATACCATCAAGGTCGGCGTGAAAACGAAGTGGATCACGCTCAACTCGCTGACGCGCAACGGCTTCAACCCGACGTTCCGCTACTTCACCCCGCTCGGCGCGACGACGCTCAACACGACCGCACCATACCAGATGACCTTCCAGGCGCTGGCAGGCAGCTTCACCGACGCGCAGATCAGTTCGGACAACTTCCAGCTCGGCATCTATGTCCAGGACGACTGGGACGTCACCGATCGCCTGACCGTCAACCTCGGTCTGCGCTGGGATTATGAGCGCACCCCGGCGTTCCTGAACTATGTCCATTCGGCGGCGCAGGTCGCGGCGGTGAGCCCGGCCAACTACCCGAACCTCAACGGCGCCAACTACAACATCAACGACTATATCTCGACGGGTAAGGAACGTAAGGCGTTCACCGGCGCCTGGCAGCCGCGCATCGGCTTCAACTACAAGCTCGACGAAGCCGGCCGTTTCGCGATCTTCGGCGGGTTCGGTCGCTCGTACGACCGTACCCAGTTCGACTTCATCCAGCAGGAGCTGGCGCAAGGTCAGGCGGCGAACCGCACGTTCAACTTCAACGTCCCGGGCGATACGGTGAACGTCTGCACGCCGAGCGTGACCTGCATCGCCTACAACGCCAGCTATCAGACCGCGGCCGGACGCGCCGCGCTGATCGCCGGCCTGCCGGCGGGTGCGGGACGTGAGCTGCGCTTCATCAAGAACGACATCAAGATGCCCTATTCCGACCAGTACAGCCTGGGCGTACGCGGCAACTTCGACCTGCTCGATGTTGAAATCGGCTATTCGCATGTGAAGAGCCGTGACGGCTTCGTCTACATGCTGGGCAACCGCCGTCCGGGCGGGTTGTTCTTCCCGGCCACGGGTGCGCCGGACTCGCCGTTCACCTTTACGCCTGCACCGTTCGGATCGATCATCATCGGCGACAACGGGCTGGAGACCAACGCCGACACTGCCTTCCTGAAGCTCATCAAGCGCTACACCAAGGCATCGCCGTGGAGCATCGACGCCACCTATACTTACACCAAGGCGAACGAGAACCGGCAGTTCGGTGAGGGCTTCGCACTCGATTACGAGGATATCAGCGACTATCCCTTCCGTCCGTCGGCGGGCGTGCGCAGCCATCGCTTCGTGATGGCGGGCACGGTCGACGTGCCGGGCGGCATCACGCTCGCGACCAAGTTCCAGATCGCCTCGCCGGTCTGGCTCAAGCGCTTCGCGACGACGCCGGGCGTCGGCCAGCCGGGAACGAAGGACGTCGTCGCGATCCAGGCTAAGGGCAATGGCGACCGCTGGGGCTATCGCCAGATGGACCTGTCGGCGACCAAGGAGCTGAAGCTTGGCTTCCTGAGCGACGCTACGCGGGTTTGGGTGCGCGTCGACATCATCAACCTGTTCAACGACTATAATTACAATGGCTTCAATGCCACGACCGGTCTGCGCGATTCGAACAACTTCAACATCGACGGTCCGCCGCGGACGCTGAAGCTGTCGACGGGCTTCAACTTCTAATCACCCACTCCTTTTCAGGGCGTGCGGCCGGGTCCCCCCGTCCGCACGCCCTTTTCTTTGCGCGGGTGAGATCACCCCGGCCAGCGACGCGCCACAGCCGTGTGGGAGCGTCTGCAAAGCGTCCGACGCGGGGGAAGCCACAGGCCAGCGCCGACGCCCTCCCTGCCCACGCTACGGCCAAATTTCGGGACAAATGAGGGGTCAGGCTGGCCGTGCGTGACGCGCGCATCAGTGCCTGCTGCCAGAAACAACAAAGCCCCGCCGGGTCCTGAGACCTGGCGGGGCTTTGAATGGCGCGCCCGGAACGATTCGAACGTCCGACCCTCAGATTCGTAGTCTGATGCTCTATCCAGCTGAGCTACGGGCGCACTGTGGAGGGGCGCAGATAGAAGCGCTTTTGGGGAAAGGCAACCCCGTTGCGCACAGTTTCTTTGCGACATAGACCAACCCGTGATGCAACGCTCCTTTTCCCTCACCGCGCTGGTCCTGCCGATGGGCATGCTGGCCGCCTGCACCACCACTGACGGAGGCTATCCCTCGCTGCTTCCGCGCCCGATTGAGGGCCGCGACGATGCCGAGCCCGCGCGGCCCGACCCCGTCGCAGCACCCGATTCCGCGCTCGACGCCCGTATCGCGCAGAGGCGACAAGCGGCAGTTGAAGCCGCGAAACGCTTTCAGGCAGCGGCGATCACCGCCGAATCGCGGGTCGCGGTTGCGCGTGGTGTTGCAGCAGGCAGCGAAGCCTGGGTCGCCGCGCAGACCGCGCTTGCCGATCTCGATGCAATCCGCGGCGAAACGGTTCAACTCGTCACCGATCTGGAGCAGGAAGCGAGCGCACGCGCGCTGGCGGGCGCCCCCGCCTACCCTGCGTTGAATGCAGCGATTGACGCGATCGCACGTCAGGCGCTTACCCAGGCCGACCGCACGAAGACGCTGGAGGGTGCGCTCGCGGGCTGAGTCCGCCAGTCTACGGAAACCCTGCGTTCCCGAATCGTTGTTTGACCGCCGCGCCCGGTGCGCCGACAGTCCGCGCGGTTTTCGCTCAGGGGAGTTTATCAATGCGTCTCATCATCGCCGCCTTTGCGGCCACCGTCGCCATCGCCACGCCGATCGTCGCCCAGCAGATGCAGCTTCCGGGCTCGAAGAACAAAGCCGCGATCAGCGGCGGCAGCTACACCGTCGATCCGGGGCACACGCTGGTCCGCTGGGAAGTCGATCACTTCGGCTTCACGCCCTATTGGGGTCTGTTCGGCGGCATCACGGGAACTGCAAGCTTCGACCGCGCCAATCCTGCCGCTTCGAAGGTGGACATCACCATCCCGATATCGAAAGTGGTGACCGCAAACGAAGGCCTGACCGCACATCTGCTGCGTCCGGGCAAGGACGGCGGCAAGCCCGACTTCTTCGGCGCAACTGCAGCCGACGCGAAGTTCGTCTCGACCCGCGTGGTCATCGATGAGGATGGCGACGAAGCCAAGGTGACGGGCAATCTCACGCTCAACGGGATCACTAAGCCCGTGACGCTCGACGTCGACTTCTATGGCGCGGGCAAGACCCCGCCGCAGATGGGTGGCAAGGAGAATGTCGGGTTCGAGGCTGAAGCGACGATCCGCCGCAGCGATTTCGGGATCAACTACGCGATCCCGCTGGTCAGCGACGCGGTCGACCTCAAGATCGCTGCCGCCTTCGTCAAATAAGCGGGTTCAGCCAGATTCGCGCGTCGACACCAGCTCCAGGAATGGCGCGCGAATCTCCTCCGCGGCATTGACCATCATTCGCCGGACGCGCTGGTCGTGCACATCGGCCAGCGCATCAGCGGTCTTATGTGCCATCGCCCAATAGCCGAACTCCCGCTGCTCGATCGCGCGTTCGGCTATCGTAACGATCGCACGATGCCGGCTGTCGCCGCGGATGCGCGCATAGCAGGTGTCGACCGCTTCGTCCCCGCCCTCGATCACCTGGAGAAATCGGTGGTTATCGGTCCATAATAGCCCGGTGATCCCGTCGAGCGCATTGTTGTGCCGCGACTGTTCGAGGATGCTGGTCACGTCCGCGGGCTGCCCGTCGTCGCGTGCGCTGACACTGGCGTAGAGAATTTGTTTCATCTTCGCAGTAGCTTGCACCGCGCAAGCCGCGCTTGCAACCGAACAAGAGGAAACTGTCGCGCCTCGGCGAGGCTCGCTCTGGACATTTCTTGTCCGCACGGTCTATCTGCGGCCTCAGATGTTGCGCACGCTTCGCCTTCGCCTGCTTCGACTTACGCGCCCTTAGGCGCGTGCATTTGCGTGGCCGCTGCGCCGCGCACACGGCCTAAGGGCAAACCGAACCCCGAACGCCACGACTATCGAAGCGAGACCACAGATGTTGCGCGACCCCAGCGTCAAATACCGTCCCTTCCCGCAGATCGACCTGCCCGACCGGCAATGGCCGAGCCGAACCATCACCCGCGCGCCGCGCTGGCTGTCCACCGACATGCGCGACGGCAATCAGGCGCTGATCGATCCGATGGATGCAGAGAAGAAGACCCGCTTCTTCGAGCTGCTCTGCCGCGTCGGCATCAAGGAGATCGAGGTCGGTTTCCCCAGCGCAGGCGCGACCGAGTTCGATTTCATCTCGGGCCTCGTCCGCGACAACCGCATTCCCGACGACGTGACCGTGCAGGTGCTGACCCAGGCCCGGCGCGACCTGATCGATACGACGTTCGAGAGCCTGCGCGGCGCAAAGACGGGCATCGTCCATGTCTACAACGCCGTCTCGCCGGCATGGCGCAAGATCGTGTTCGGCATGGACCTCGCCGAGGTGAAGCAGATCGCGATCGACGCGGCGAAGCTGCTGCGCGACAACGCCGCCGCCCAGCCCGATACCGACTGGCATTTCCAATATTCGCCCGAGACCTTCTCTACCGCCGAGATCGATTTCTCGGTCGAGGTCTGTGCGGCGGTGATGGACGTGCTCCAGCCGACGGCCGAGCGCCCGATCATCTTCAACCTGCCCGCGACGGTCGAGTGCGCGACGCCCAATATCTATGCCGACCAGATCGAGTATTTCTGCCGCAACATCCCCAACCGGGAAGCGGTGGTGGTGTCGCTGCACACGCATAACGACCGCGGTACCGGCGTAGCGGCGGCCGAGCTCGGCATGATGGCCGGTGCCGACCGCGTCGAGGGCTGCCTGCTCGGCAATGGCGAGCGTACCGGCAATTGCGATCTCGTGACCGTCGCGATGAACATGTACACACAGGGCGTCGATCCGGGGCTGGATTTCTCGGACATCGACGAGATCGTGAAGACGGTCGAATATTGCACCAACATCCCGGTCCACCCGCGTACGCCCTATGCCGGCGATCTGGTGTTTACTGCCTTTTCGGGCAGCCATCAGGACGCGATCAAGAAGGGCTTCACCGCGCAGGAAGCGCGCAACGACGAATATTGGGAAGTCCCCTACCTCCCGATCGATCCCGCCGATCTCGGCCGTAGCTACGAGGCGGTGATCCGCGTCAATTCGCAGTCGGGCAAGGGCGGCGTCGCCTGGGTGCTGGAACAGGACAAGGGCCTTAAGCTCCCCAAGCGCCTCCAGGCCGATTTCAGCCGCCACGTCCAGCGGGTCGCCGATGAGAGCAGCCGCGAACTCAACGCGCACGACATCTGGGCGACCTTCGTCGAGACCTACCGCCTCGAACATCCGCAACGCTTCACGCTGGGCGCCTATGACGAGACACGCGCGACCAATGGCGAGCGCATCTTTGCCGGCGTGATCGAGGTCGACGGCGTGCAGCAATCGGTCAGCGGGCGCGGCAATGGCCTGATATCCAGCGTCGTCGCGGCGATGCGTGAGGGCTTCGGCGTCGATCTCGACATCGCCGACTATGCCGAGCACGCGATCGGTCATGGCACCGGGGTGCAAGCCGCCGCTTATGTCGAATGCCGCACCGCCGACGGGCGAACCGTCTGGGGCGTCGGCATCGACGAGGATGTCGCCACCGCCAGCGTCCGCGCGGTGCTCAGCGCCGCGGGTGCGGTTGAATAACTCAGCTCGTCACCCCGGCTTTGTGCCGGGACCCCGGCGCAAAGCCGGGGTGACGGTGGAAATATAGGACTGAAGATGCAGCGCTCTCCCCTCGCCCCGATCGGCTTCCCTTACCTCCCGCCCATCGAAGGCGTCACGCTGCGCGTCGCTCGCGCGCACTACAAGACCTGGGATCGCTGCGACCTGACCTTCGTCACTCTCGACAAGGGTACCAGCGTCGCCGGCGTCACCACCACCAGCAAATGCCCCTCGCCCGAAGTCGAGTGGTGCCGTGAAGCACTGGTGCTGGGCAAAGCGCGCGCACTGGTCGTCAACGCCGGCAACAGCAACGCGTTCACCGGCAATCGCGGCCGTGCGGCGGTCGAGGCGATCGCTGCGCGGGTTGCCGGGCATCTCAGCTGCCAGCCATCCGACGTGTTCGTATCCTCGACCGGGGTGATCGGTGTGCCCCTGCCGATCGACAAGGCCGAAGCGGGTCTCGACGCTGCCTTCAGCGCGGAACCGTGCGGCTGGGAGGATGTGGCCAAGACCATCGGTACCACCGATACCTTCGAAAAGGGCGCCGTCACCACGGCTGTCATCGGCGGCAAGACCGTCAGCCTCGTCGGCGTCATCAAGGGCAGCGGGATGATCGCGCCCGACATGGCGACGATGCTCGGCTATGTCTTCACCGACGCGGCGATCGACCCCGCCTTTCTCCAGCGCGCGCTGTCCGACGCGAATGCGCGGAGCTTTTCGTGCATCACCGTCGACAGCGACACCTCGACCAGCGACACCGTGCTCGCCTTCGCCACCGGCAAGGCTGGCAACGCGCCGCTGGCGGACGACGACAGCGACGGCGCCGACGCCTTCCGCGCCGCGCTCTCGGACCTGTGCCTCCGGCTCGCGCATCTCGTCGTCCGCGATGGCGAGGGCGCGTCGAAGTTCATCCGCATCGACGTCGACGGCGCCGAGAGCGACACCAGTGCGCATCGCATCGCACTCAGCGTCGCCAACTCGCCGCTGGTGAAGACCGCGATCGCGGGTGAGGACGCAAACTGGGGTCGCATCGTCATGGCCGTGGGCAAGGCAGGCGAGCCCGCCGATCGCGACCGGCTGGGCATCACCTTCGGCGGCGTGCGGGTCGCATCGGGCGGCCTCGCGGTCGAAGGCTATGACGAAGCCCCGGTCGCGGCGCATCTGAAGGGCCAGGAGATTGAGATCGGCGTCGACCTGGGCCTTGGCGAAGGTCGCGCCACGGTGTGGACCTGCGACCTGACGCATGGCTACATCTCGATCAACGCTGACTATCGCAGTTGAGGCCGGCGACTACCTGAACCTAAGATAAGCCAGCTGTCGCTCCGGGTTCAGACCCGATGGCATATCCAGAGTCGTCGCCCGTTCCCGGACGGGCACGATCATGGAGAGCAGACATGCGTATCTTGATTCTTGCAGCCACACTGGGCGCCAGCGTGCTCGCGACGACCGCTCCGGCCGAAGCGCAATATTATGGCTCCAGGCATCGCGAGGTCCGACAGGAGCAGCGCGAATGCCAGCGCGAGCTGCGCCACGCCCGCAACCGCTACGAATATCGCCGCGAGCTGCGCGAATGCCGCCGCGAGATTTCGCGCGCGCGCGCCGGCTACCGCGATCATGACCGGTGGAATCGCTGGGATGATCGCCGCGACCGTCACTGGCGTGACCGTCATGATCGGTACGATCGCGATGACCGCTACGGTCGCCGCTACTGAAGGCTGAAATGAAGACGGGCGGGGCCGCAACGGCTCCGCCCGTCTTTCGTCATGCTCCATCGGGCGGATAACCGCCCTGCCCGATCAAACGACGCTTTCGATCCACGCCTTGAGCTTGGACTTGGTCGAGATGTCCTGGATGCCGACCTGCTGCGCGATCTTCTGACCGTCCTTGTAAACGAACAGGGTCGGGATGCCGCGGATGCCAAGGCTACCCGGCGTATCCGGATTCTCCTCGATATTGAGCTTGGTGATCGTCACCTTGTCGGCCAGTTCCTCGGCCAGCTCTTCCAGGCTCGGCCCGATGATCTTGCACGGCCCGCACCACTCGGCCCAGAAATCGACGAGGACGGGCTTGTCCGACTGAAGAACGTCGGCTTCGAAGCTTGCATCGGTAACGGCCTTGGCCATTTCAAAATCTCCTTTGTGTTGGCGATAACCTAGGGAGGCGCCCTCGCCCCCTCAAGCGTTTCAGATCAAGCTTTGCTCCGCCACGACGAAGCCGGGCTTGTGCGTGGCGAGCAGATCATCCGGCAGCGCATAGAGCACCGGTCCGGCCGTGTAGAGCAGGCCCGCGACTACCTGTCGTCCCGGGAAGACCACTTCCAGCGCCGCGACATAGGCGGCCATCTGGCGAATATGATAGGGCGGCACGGCGTCGAGCGTTTCCGGTGCGCGTCGGCCGGTCTTGAAATCGATAACCAGGACGCTGTCGTCGGTCACGAGCAGCCGATCGGCGGTCCCCGACACGACGTGACCGCCAGCGAGCACGGCCGCTATCGGCGCCTCGGCCAGCGCCTCCGGCCCGAACAGTTCGACAAAATCGGGATCAGAGATCACACCCAGCGCGGCAGCGGCCAGCTCGACACGCATTGCGGGATCGGAAACGCCCCCTGCCCCCATCAACCAGCGTTCGGCAACCTCAGCACGCCGTCCGGGCACAACAGCCGGCAAGCGTTCCAGCAATGCGTGGATCAGCCTGCCCCGCTCCGCCGCCGCACGCAGCGTCGGTCCGGGCGGCGGATCGGCGACCAGATCATCACCCAGCGACGATGGCGCAAGCGGACGCGGCGGACGCGCCTCGACCGGCGCAGGCTGCTTTGCCCATGTCGGCAGCTCCGCCACGGCACCGGTCACCACAGCGCCGCGCGGCTTGTGAGCGACCGGCGGCTGCGGACGGGTGCCGGTGAAACTGCGCTCGTCCTCGCCCTCTGCCACGCCCAGCGCGTCGAACGCCGCGCGCGAGGCCGCATACCAGCTGGCAAGCGGCGGACCGTCCCTATCTTTCGGCCCCAGCTTACCGGCGATCACCAGCCGTTCCTCCGCCCGCGTCGCTGCGACATAGAACAGCCGCCAATGCTCCTCCAACTCGCGCGCATCGACCAGCGCCACAGCAATATCCACCGGCCCACCGCGCTCGGCCTTGCCGGGGCGAAACACCGGAATGGCCGCACCGCCATGATCGTCTGGCGTCCATTTCACGAAATCCCCGCGATTGCCGCCCTGCGGATCGGCGGTGGCATCAGCCAGGATCACCAGCGGCGCCTGCAGCCCCTTGGCGCCGTGCGCGGTCATCACCCGCACCGCATCCTGCGGCTGCGCCGCGTCACGCACGATCTCGACATCGCCGCGGTCGAACCAGTCAAGGAAACGCTGTAAAGTCGGCGTCGCCAGCCCCTCGAACCCCAAAGCCGCGGTCAGCAGCTCCTCGACCGGGTCGAGCGCCTCCTTGCCTAGCCGCCGCAGCAACTTGCGCCGCCCGTCCATTTCGCCCGACAAGATCGTCTCGAGGAAACGGTGCGGCGTCATCAGGTCGGCGCGCGCGAGCAGGCCGTAGAGCGGTGCGAGCCGCTCGTCAGGCTGAGTCGCGCGCAGATGCCGCCACAGACTGCCGCGCTCGCGCAGTGCCGCGTGCATCAGCTCGTCCTGGCTCCAGCCGATCAGCGGCGAGACCAGCAGCGAGGCGAGCGACAGGTCATCGTCCGGCTGAAGCGCAAAGCGCACCGCGGCGAGCAGATCCTGCACGGCCAGCGGCGCATTCAGCCGCAAGCGGTCAACACCCGCCACCGGCACCCCTTCGGCATGCAGTCGAGCCACCAGCAGTGAGGCAAGCTCGCCGCGACGCTTGACCAGGATCATCACATCCTCAGGCCGCAGCATCCGGCCCTTGCTCTCCAGCTCGAGCGTCCCGATCCAGCTCTTGATCTGGCGCGCGATGCGGTTGGCGACTTCGCGCGTCGCGTCGTCGATCCACCCTTCCTCGTCCTCCGGATCGCCACCAGCAACCACAGGCGGCCACAGCGTTACCGTTCCCGGTCCGGCGACGCGGCTGGCATGGATTTCGGATTCAGTGCCCATCCCCGGCTCAGGCAAGGCCGCCACCGCAGCATCGACGAACTCGAGGATCGGTGCGGTCGAGCGGAACGAGTGGGTGAGCGACAGGCGTTCCAGCGCCCCGTCCGAGCGCGCGGCGAAATGCTTCTCTGCCGCAACAAAGTTGATCGGATCGGTACCCTGAAAGCCGAAGATCGCCTGTTTGTGATCACCGACAGTGAACAGCGTGCGCACCTCCTCGCCATGCGCACCCTCACCCGCGAAGAACTCGTCGGCCAGCGCCCGCACGATCCGCCATTGCGCGATATTGGTGTCCTGCGCCTCGTCGATCAGGATATGGCTGGTCGCCTGGTCGAGCTTGAAGCGGATCCAGTCGCCCATGCCCGGCTGGTCGAGCAGCGCCACCGTCTTGCCAATCAGATCGTCGAAATCGACCGCGCCCACGCGACGCTTGGCGGTCTGATAGGCCGCTGCATATTCGCGTCCCGCAGCGAGCCCCTGCGCCAGCAGATCGGCATAGCCCGCACGCGCGATCATTCCCGAGACGGCGATGCACGCCTCGCCCAGTTCGCCCGCCAGCGTCTCGTAATCGGGATCGAGCGCGGCAAGCTTGGGCGAGACCTTCTTGGGTTCGTCCTTGGCGGTTAGCACCAGTTTCCTGAGGTCACCCAGCATCTCGACGCGTGCCGCCGGGTCCGCCGCCAGCCATGCACCCGCAACCGCGGCATTTTCCTGCCCCGTCGCGGTCCCCCAGGCGTGATTGGCATCAGCGATCCTGCGCAGCCCCTCGACATCGAACGCGTCGTCCGCGCACCAACGCGCCGCTTCCTCCAGCACATCGCCCTGCGGCAGTCCCATTGCCCGCCGCAGCCACGGCTGTACGCCGGATGGCAGCGCCGCCATCGCGTCGGCTGCCTTCGCACAGGCATGGAGGAAGGATTCCGCCCTGCCTTCACCCAATCTCAGACTCAGTGCGCCGACCGCATTGATCAGCGTATCCCGGCCCTCGCGCCCGGCATCGGCCAGCATCGCCGCCAATGTGTCGCGCGCCAGTGCGGTTTCCTCGCGTGCCTCAAGTGGCCGGAAGCCCGGCGTCAACCCGGCCTCGACCGGAAAAGCGGAGAGCAAAGTCTGGCAGAAGCTATGGATCGTCTGAATGCGAAGGCCCCCGCCCGGCGCGTCGAGCACCTTGGCGAACAGCGTGCGGGCAAGCGCGATCCTGGCATCGTCAGCATTCTCGCCCAACGCCTCCAGATCCTTGAACACCTCCATACGCGGCGCGCGAACCCAATGCGCCAGCCGCCCGCTCACCCGCGCCGCCATCTCCGCCGCACCCGCCTTGGTGAACGTCAGGCACAGAATCGCACCGGGATCGACCCCGCGCAGCAGCAGCCGGAACACGCGCGCTGCCAGTACCTGAGTCTTGCCCGTCCCCGCCGAAGCCGACAGCCAGACGCTCGCGCCGGGGCGGGATGCCGCAGCCTGATTCCCCGCCAGCGGGGGCAGCGCGCCAGTGCTAGCGCCGCTCACGGCCATACCATTCGTCGCGGCGCATCAGCTGGTCGTAATCGGCATAGGGCGCATAGTCGGGATGGAGTTTGGCGGTGAACGGCGCGTCGCCGGTCAGATAGGCCCGCGCCGTCTCGGTGAAATTCTCGGCCGCGGTCGGCACGAACTCGTCAGGCAGCATCTTGCCGTATTTTCCCGCTGTATCGACCGGCGACTGGACATAGCCGAACTCGCCGCCCTTGCGCGCCAGCGACCAGTATTCGAAGGCGCTCGCCCGGCCGGAAATGCCCTGAAACCCACCACGCTCCGCGATCAGCCCGAGCAGCCCCAGCTGCAGACTGTATCCGGCGCGAACTGCCCGGGTGCTGGGCGGCTGGCCGGTCTTGTAGTCGACCACGCCCAGCGTCCCGTCGCCCATCGCGTCGATCCGGTCGAATTTGCCCTTGAGCGTCACGCCGGCGAAATCGATCGCGCCGTCCTGCTCGACCGCCAGCACGCGGCGCTGCGGACGCGCCTCGATCTCGCGCACGATCCAGCGCACCGCCTCGATCAGCCGCGGCTGCCAAAGCGCGCGCATCATCGGATGCGCCTGCGCCAGCATCGCCAGTACGCGCAGCTCCAGCGCCTCGGGATCGCAGGCGTCAAGCTTCGCCCATTTCTCCAGCACCTCATGCACCGCGGTCCCGCGCCACGCTGCGCTGGGATCGGCATCGACCGGATCGAGCTGGCGCAACCGCAGCATGCGTTTGGCGTAGAAGGCGTAGGGATCGGCCTTCAATCGATCAACATCGGTGACCGGGATCACGCGGGGGCGGATCGCGGCCGGCGGGCACGGCTCGGGTCGCATCGCGGGTTCGTACGCGCCCGGATCATCTATCGCGCGCGCCCATGCCTCGAGCACCTCCGCGCGCTCCAACCCGCCCGAGAGCGCCTCAAGCCGGAGCCAGAAGCGAGAGGCAATGGTCGGCGCTCCCGCATCGCGCCTCGCGCGGGTCAGCACCACTTCACGTGCGCCCAGACCCATCGCCAGATCATGCGCAGACAAGCCGATACGGCGCTCCAGCCCCGGAAGCCCCAGCTCAGAGCGAATGCGCGGGGCGAGCCACGGATCGGGCGCGGGCAGGCCCGGCCCGACACCCTCGTTCAGCCCGCCAAGCACCAGCAGGTCGGCGGCCCGCAGCCGCGCCTCAATCAAACCGTAACTGGCGAGCCCGCG
>CAZBYE010000049.1:0-15221 GCA_964496045.1 uncultured Stakelama sp. | reverse complement strand
CGAGTTCGGGTCGAGCCGCATGTCGAGATACTTGTCCACGCTGCCCATCAGCTGTTCCATCTCGTGCTCGAAGAAATGGTTCGCGCCGGGGATGGTGTCGTGGTGGATGGTGATGTGCTTTTGCGTGCGCAGCTTGTCGACCAGCTTCTGCACCGCGCCCGGCGTGACCACCTCGTCATTCTCGCCCTGAATGATGATGCCCGAGGAGGGGCAGGGGGCGAGGAAGGTGAAGTCGAACATATTTGCGGGCGGCGCGACCGAGATGAAGCCGCGGATTTCCGGACGGCGCATCAGCAGCTGCATCCCGATCCACGCGCCGAAGCCGAAGCCGGCGATCCATGTGGTCGATGCCTCGGGGTGGAAGCTCTGCACCCAGTCGAGCGCGCTCGCGGCGTCGCTGAGTTCGCCGATGCCGTTGTCGAACACGCCCTGGCTCTTGCCGACGCCGCGGAAATTGAAGCGCAAGGTCGCGAAACCGCGGCGCTGGAAGGTCTTGTACATCTCCTGCACGATGCGGTTATTCATCGTGCCACCGGCATTGGGATGCGGGTGGAGGATCATCGCCACGGGTGCGCGGGGACGGGGAGCGGGGGCGAAACGCCCTTCGAGACGGCCTTCGGGACCGGGGATGATGACTTCGGGCAAAGCTCTACCTGCTTATTAAGTGGGAGGCGCGGTGGCGCGGAAAGCGATGTCGGCTATATAGTCGTGAAGCCGTTTCACGCAATTTCAAACGAGTCCCACCCTGACCGATCGTATCTATCTGGATCATGCCGCCACCCAGCCGATGCGGCCCGAGGTGCGCGAGGCGATGATCGAGGGGATGCTGCGCTGGGCCAACCCGTCGTCTCCGCATGCCGAAGGGCGTGCGGCGCGCGCGGCGCTGGAGGACGCGCGGGCGCGGATCAAGGCGGCGCTGGGCTGGGAAGGGCATGTCATCTTCACCAGCGGGGCGAGCGAGGCGCTGGCCATCGCGATGCGGCGGACCAAGGGCGGTACGCGCTGGCGATCCTCGGTCGAGCATGATGCAGTGCTGCGCGCTGCGCCCGAGGCACAGGCGCTGCCGGTCAATCTGGAGTGGGACGTCGATCCGGATGCGGTCGAGGATGCGCTGGCGGCGGGCGACCGGCCGGTGATCGCGATCCAGTGGGTCAATCCCGAAACGGGCAAGGTCCAGCCGATCGAGCGCTATGCCCCGATGATCGAGGCGGGCGGCGGCGTGCTGGTGACCGATGCTTCGCAGCTCTGGGGGCTGACGCGTTTCCCCAAACAGGCGCAGATGATGGTCATTTCTGCGCACAAGCTGGGCGGACCGATCGGGATCGGCGCGCTGCTGGTCGGCGATCTCGGCCTGCTCGAACCGTCGGGCGGACAGGAGTTCGGCTATCGCGCCGGAACCGAGAATCTGCTTGCGGTGCTGGGTTTTGCCACAGCGGTTGAGGCGTGGGCGGCGAAACGCACTGCGGCCCCCGACATGGACCGGCATGAGGCAATGACGGACCTGTTCCGCACGCTGGGCAGCTACGGCGCGCAGCAGCTGATGGGCTATGGCGAATATGTGAGCGAGATCCGCGCACTGGCGATGCCCAACCTGAGTGCGGCGGCCCAGCTGGTGCGATTCGACATGAAGGGCTTCGCGGTCTCGGCGGGCAGCGCCTGCGCCTCGGGGACCTTGAAGCAGAGCCGGGTGCTCGAGGCGTTCGGGGTGGAGCCGGAGCTTGCCGCGCGGACGATCCGGGTCAGCATGGGCTGGAGCACGACGCCCGAGGATATCCGGCGCTTCACCGACACATGGATCGACATCGCAATGGGGGCAGCGGCAAAAGCAGGATGACCTATCTCGACTATCAGGCCACGACCCCGCTGGCACCCGAAGCGGTTGAAGCGATGCAGCCCTGGCTGCGCGACGACTTCGCCAACCCGCATTCGGCGCACGCGCCCGGGCGCAAGGCCAGGGCAGCGGTCGAGGTGGCGCGCGCCGCGGTCGCCGATCTGATGCCCGACAATGGCAATGTCAGCTTCACCAGCGGCGCGACCGAGGCGCTCAACTGGGCGATCAAGGGCAGTAGCGGACCGATCGTGACGATCGCGACCGAGCATGCTGCGGTGCTCGACACCGTTGGGGCCGAGGCGCGGCGCGGGCGCGCGGTGACGGTGCTGCCGGTGGGCAGCGACGGGCTGGTCGAACTGGCCGCGGCGCGCGAGGCGATCAAACCGGGCACGGGGCTGGTCGCGGTGATGCTGGTCAACAACGAGATCGGGACGATCCAGCCGATGGACGAGCTGGCGGCGCTGGCGAAAGGCGCGGGCGCGCTGCTGCTGTGCGACGCGGTGCAGGGCTATGGCCGCGAGATCATCCCGGCGGCGTGCGATCTGGTCGCGGTGTCGGCGCACAAGATCCATGGACCCAAGGGCGTGGGTGCCTTGTGGATCCGTGAAGGGGTCGAGCTGGAGCCGCTGATGCACGGTGGCGGGCAGGAGCCGGGCGGGCGATCGGGCACCTTGTCTCCGGCCCTGTGCGCCGGATTCGGAGCCGCCGCGAAGCTGGCCAAGCAGCGGTTCGGCGCGGATCGTGCCCATGCCGCGCAGCTGTTCCGCAAGGCCTATCAGGCGCTGGGCGGATCGGGCTGGACGCTCAACGGATCGTTCGACGATCGCTATCACGGCAATCTCAACATGCGTTATCCGGGCCTCGACGTGGCGCGGCTGATGTCCGACCTGCGCGATATCGCCCTTTCGGCCGGGTCGGCCTGTGCCAGCGGGTCGGGCCGCCCGAGCCATGTGCTGAAGGCGATGGGGATGAGCGATAGCGATGCGCGGTCGAGCATCCGGTTGGGCTTTGGGCGCTACACCACCGAAGAGGAACTGCTCGGCGCGATCGAGCGGATCGATGCGTCGGCGCGCGAGCAGAGGTTCGCAGCATGATCCGGGTGCGGTTCCTGACGCCGGACGGCGATCTTGCCGGCGAGGCGGACGGGCAGGACGGCTATTCGCTGCTCGAGGTCGGGCAGGCGAAGGGCATGCCGCTCGAGGGCACGTGCGAGGGGCAGATGGCCTGTTCGACCTGCCATGTCATCGTTGCGGCTGAGGATTTCGACCGGCTTCCGCGCGCGAGCGAGGAGGAGGAGGACATGCTCGACCTCGCGGTCGGCGCGACGCGGACCAGCCGGCTTTCGTGCCAGATCGTCCTGACGCCCGAGCTGGACGGATTGACGGTCAGCCTGCCTTCAGAACATCGCGATATGCAGGGACGATGATGACACCGACTCGCCGCCAGTTGATCGCGGGCGCCGCCGCGCTTGCTGCCATGCCGACGTCCGTTTCGGCGCAGCAGAAGAGCGCGCTCGACCGGATCCGTGAGGAGACCGGGGGGCGGCTGGGTCTCGCCGTCTATGACAGCGGCACCGGGCGGCGTTATTTCGACGGCGCCGAGGCGCGGTTCGCGATGTGCTCGACCTTCAAGGTGCCGCTTGCCGCCGCGGTGCTGGCGCGTGCCGATCGCGGCGAGATCGATCTGAAGCGCGAGATCCGGTTCAGCGAAGCGGATTTGCTCGACTATGCGCCGGTGGTGAAGGCCAGCCTGGCCAAGGGCGCGCTGTCGATCGAGGCGCTGCTCGAGGCGGCGGTGGTGATGAGCGACAATGCCGCGGCAAACCTCGTCTTCGGGCAGATTTCGGGGCCGCGCGGGCTGACCCGGTTCATCCGGTCGGCGGGCGATGCGATCACGCGATCGGATCGCGACGAGCCGACGCTCAACAATGTCCGCAATGGCGAGGTGCGCGACACCACCACGCCGCAGGCGATGCTGTGGTTGCTCAACGCGCTGCTGCTTGGGGAGACGCTTGCCCCGGCATCGCGTGCGAAGCTGACCGGCTGGATGGAGGCTTCGCCTACCGGCAAGGACCGGCTGCGCGCCGGTCTGCCCAAGGCGTGGCGGGTGGGCGACAAGACCGGGACGAGCGGCGAGGGCTATGTCCACGATGTCGCGATCGCCACGCCGCCGGGCCGAAAGCCGCTGCTGATCACCTGCTATATGGATGCGCCGACGGCCCCCACGGCAAAGGCCAATGCGGCGCATGCGAGGATCGGCGAGCTGGTGGGGTTGTTGTTCGCCTGAGGGTTACCAGAGCTGCGGCTTGGCGATCATCAGCCAGAAGACCGCGGTAAGGCCGAGGAACGCCGGCCAGCCGAGCCAGAACCAGACGCGCATCGTACGGCGATAATCGTCGCCCAGCGGCGTGCCGGTTTCGTATGCCGCCTGAGCGAGCTTTTGCGCGCGGATCTGAAGGCCGACGACGGGTATCCAGCAGGCGAAGGCGATCAGGTACAGGACGATGCTCGCCAGCACCCAGGATTCGGTGAGCGAATAGCCGAGGATGTGGAGCAGCATCAGACCGCTGAGCGGCTGGATGACGCCGCTCGATCCGGTGAAGATCCAGTCGGCGCGCACCACCATCCGCCCGACGCTCGCGATCGTCGACGGATCGCCGGTGCGGTGCGCGGACCAGAGATACCAAGCTGTCCCGGCGCCGAAACCGAACAGGACCGTGGAACTCAGCACATGCACCCATTTTAGCAGCAGCCAGGTCATTAGCGGCGATCCCCGATGGCGCCATGGACGAGGATCAGCAGCAGGATCGGCAGATTCTTGAGCAGCGGTCCCAGCGGATCGGTCCACAGCGCGGGCAAAGCGAATGTCAGCGCCAGCGTGTAGCCGAGCACGACCGCGAGTTGCGCCATGGTCGCAATGCGAGCCCCGCGCATGACCAGCGCCGCGATCCCGAGATCGAGCAAGGCTGTCCCGAGCTGGAGCGGGAAGGCGGCGGTTTCGGGCGCGCCGATCGCGGCCAGCACCTCCAGCGTCTGTGCACGCGCCGCGAACAGGCCGAGCAGGGCGGAGGCGAGCCACAGCAAAGCGAGGCCCCAGCGGATTGCCGGGGCGAGGAAGAACAGGCGCGCGTGCCAGCGGTCCTGCACCCCGGCGGCGCGATCGCGCATCATGTTGTCAAGGCCGCGCGGACGGAAGCCGACCGCCTGGGCAAAGGCTTCGCCATCGGCGGCGTTGCCCGCGACCATTTGGGTCAGGCTGTTGGTCGAGACCGGGCCGGAGCCGGCAAGGTCGCCGATCCGGCCGAGCAGGCGCATCACCGGCATCGGTACCGAGAGGAATCGTGTGCGCCCGAATCCCAGCCAGTTGCGGTAGCGGGTCATGAGCTCACGCAGCGTGTGGGTCTTCGGTCCTGCAGGCTCGAGCGTCATGCCGATGAACCACAGATCCTCGCACGCCAGCCGAACCGTCCGGGCGAGATCGTCGGCATGGATCGGCGAGAAGGCGAAGCCGCCGTCGCCCGGAAGGGGCTGGAAGAAGGGCAGGGCGGACAGGCCGCGCAGTAGCGAGGTGCCGCCATAGCTCCCCTCCGCCACGACGAGCGAGGGACGCAGGATCGTCCAGCGCAGCCCGGAATTGCGCAGCGCGGCCTCGCCTTCGAGCTTGGTGCGGGCATAGTCGGTCGCAACGTCGGCGCGTGCGCTCACCGCGGAGATGAGGATGACGCGACGGACTTCCGCTTGTCTGCAGGCGGCATGGAGCGCTTGTGGCATCGCGACGTGCACCGCATGCATCTCCGGCCCGCGCAGCACCCCGGCGGCGTTGACCACGCAATCGATCCCGGCAAGGTGCGGCGCCCAGCCGCTCGGGTCGGTCGCATGGGCGAGATCGAGGCCGATCCACTCGGCGCCCGGCTCCATGTCGCGCAGCGTCGAAACCTCGCGCGCCACCGCGCGGACCCGATGCCCGCTCGCCAGAAGTTCGGAGAGGATATGGCGGCCGACAAAGCCTCCGGCGCCCAGCAGCAGGATGTGCATCGGGCGGGGACCTAGCATCGCTCTGTGGAGAAATCATCGAGCTATTGCGATGCGCCGCCGCTTCCCCCATATGCGCCGTGGGAGTCGGGCGGACGATGCCGTCGCCAACCCGGTCAGATCCGGAAGGAAGCAGCCGTAACGATTTTCGTGTCGGGTCGTCCCGGCTCCCACCTGTTCACTTCATCGGCGGCGAATAATCGGTCAGGCGCATCGTGCGATCCTGGATCGCGCCGACGATCGGGCGATGCTCTGCGGGCGTCTCGCGCTTGATTCGCGCCCATTCCTCATCCGCCATGAACGCAGCCCAGCCGGCCTTCATCCGCGCCGCGTCGGGCCAGCGCAGGATATAGGCGAATTCCGGCTTCTCCGCGGTGCCGGCTTCCCACATCGACACGATCTCGAACCCGTGCCGCCGCATGATCCGCATCGCGTGATCACGGAAGCGGTCGTGGAACGCCGCTTTGGTTTGTGGGTAGAGTTCGTAGATCCGCAGCTGGTGGAGCGGCGCTTCGACGACATGGCTCTGCGCCATGGCAGGCGTTGCGGCGGCAAGGCCGGCGACGATGGCGGCGGTATGTGACATGCGGCTCTCCCTCGAACCCCGATCAGGTGAGGGGAGGGTGTGCAGCCGTCAAGGGCTGCCCTCAAACGAAAACCGCCGCCCCGTTTCCGGAGCGGCGGCTTTTGTCTTGTCCTGATCGAAGGATCAGAAGTCGTAGCTGACGCCGATCTTGAAGCGCCACACCGACGACGAGACGTTGATCTGGTTGTCGGTGTAGAACGAGGAGTTGGCAGCCAGCGCCTCGCCATTGTTGGGGTAGCTGCCGCCGGTGAAGCCGTTGATGATGTAACGGCCCTGCGCATCGACCATGCTCGGCACGCCGCCCACCGTGGTGGTGCCCAGCGACGCGATATCCTGCACGCCATAGAAGTTGCGGCGGCGCTGGACGTTCCAGCTGCTGTCGATGAAGTTCAGGAAGTTGTCGAACATCCCGTACAGCTTGATCTTGTCGTTGCGCCCGAAGAGGCGACCCGGTCCGGGCAGCTCCTGCGAGATCGTCAGATCGAGATCGAAGTACCAGTCGTTGGTGCAGCTGTTGCGGGTCACCGTCTTGCCGATGAACTTCTTCGCGCAATCCAGGCCGTTCGCGAACTTCACGAGATCGCGGACCGCGTCGGCGTTCGACAGCGGCGAGACGTTCGGATCGCTCGCACCGGTCGGGATATAGACCAGTGCGTTGTCGGTGCCGGAGTTGGTGTTGTTGAACGCACCACCACCGGTCCAGGTCAGGCTGTACGGACGGCCCGAACGCGCCACGAAGGTGAAGCCGAACGAGGTCGCCAGATCCGAAACGAACTCGTTCTTGAAGTTCGTCGCGAAGGTGAAGTTGTGCTTGCTCTGGAAGAAGCCGGGCGAGGCAGCCGGGTTCTGACGGTCGAACGCGGCGGTCTGATCGTAGTTCGAACCCGCGGTCGAGTTGTACATGTTCCGGCGGTCATGCGTGTTGGTGTACGCATAGCCGAACGACACCCAGGTCGAGCCGTTTTCCGTGATCAGACCGCCCTCGAAGTTCTTCGAGAGGAGGAACGACGCGATGTGGCTGCGATACCCCTTCTGGTTGGTCAGCATCAGCTCGTCGAAGCGGTTCGCCGTGTTGGTGAAGCACGCTGCGGTGATGCCGGTGTAAACCGGCGGAGCGCCCGGATCGGTCAGGCGGCCGGCGCAGCCCGGCTGCAGCAGATCCATCGCCGAGTAGATCGGACGGCCATCGATCGTGTAGCCGTTCAGGCCCTTGCGGGTGTCGACCGCCTGGGCGAGGTCGACCAGCGTGTAGGGGTTGCGGAACTCCGAGTAGATATAGTCGAGGTTCGCGTTCCAGCCGCTCAGGAAGCCGCCCTCGGTAAGGTTCAGCTGGGTGCGGAAGCCGAGGTTGGCGCGCACCACCGTCGGCATCTTCAGGTCCGGATCGATCGACTGGGTGTTGCCGCGGCCGGCGGCCGCGGAGTCGATCGCGCTCTGCCGCATGCAGGTCGGCATGCCGGTGAAGCGACCGCCCGAAAGCACCGAAATCTGGCCGGCGGGGCAGCCCGCAGCCTGGGTGTTGCCGGTGGCGAAGCCGCGGCCGTCATTCTGGAAGGCGTTGCCGAACCACACCAGCGGATCGCCGCCGGAGAAGATGCCGACACCACCGACCATCTGCGAGCGGCTGAACAGCCCGTCATTGTTGAAGTCGTAGGTGAAGCCGACGCGCGGCAGGATCAGCGGCTCGAGCTTGCTGAAGCCGTTGTTGTTGCCGAAGCCGTAGCGCTGCGCGAACACCGGGTTGTAGGCTGGCGCGTTGCCGTCATACCAGTCGAGGCGGACGCCGGCGGTGACCTTGAGCTTGTCGGTCGCACGCCAGTCGTCCTGGAGGTAGACCGAGTAGAGGCTGCGATTGAACTTCGCCGCGGCGCTGGTGATGTCGCCGGTCGAGCTGAAGTTGCCGAACGCACCTTCGGTCTGGCCGCCGGTCACGTTGTTCGGCGTCGTGCTGGTCTGGTTGTTGCCCAGACCCGGCGACAGCAGGCCAGCGCGCAGGTCGTTGACGTTGCGGAAGACCAGCGTGCCGGTCGCGTTCTGAACGAACAGGTTGAACAGGTCAGCCTTGTTCAGCTCGAAGCCGATCTTGAAGTTGTGGTTGCCGGCGCTGAGCTTCGCGACCGCGCGATACTGCTCGACCGTGGTGCGCAGGTCGTTGGCGGTACGCGAGTTGCCGGGACCGCCCATGACCGCGCCATTGTTCACGCCGGTGCCCGAGCTCGGGACGCCGACGATGAAGCGCGGGATCGGGCTGCCCGACTGGGCTTCGCCGCCGCCGATCGGATCCTGAAGATCGCGGATCTCCGACCGCGAGTAACGCAGTTCGGTCGAGAACTGGTCGTTCCACTGCGAGTAGAGACGGCCCGAATAATAGTTCGAGACGGTGCCGCTCAGGTAGAAGCTGTTGCGGCCGACCGCCTGGGGCGAGTTGCCGGTGAACAGGTCGTCCGGACGCACCGTCGATTCCTCGAGGCGCTGGTAGGTCGCCTCAAGGCGATGCTGATCGGTGATCTGCAGGTCGCCGCGGACGAAATAGCGGTCGTTCTTGTACTCGCGGTTGTAGACGAGGTCGCCGGTTTCGACGCCGTAGACGCTCTTCAGGACGCCGCGAATCTCGTTGAACTGGGCGAGCGTGATGCCGTTCTGCGGGTTGGCATAGCCGGCGCCGGTCGGGCCGTCGTCCTGCGACTGGCCGGCCTCGTGATGCTCATAAGCAGCATAGATGAACAGGCGGTCCTTGATGATCGGCCCGCCGAGCGCGGCGCCCCAGCGCTTCTCGGGCTGGACGGCCGCGACCGGACGACCGTCGACATTGTCACCGCGCAGGTCCGAATCCGAATATTCGTAGAAGGCACTCGCGGTGATCTTGTTGGTGCCCGACTTGGTGATCACGTTGATCGCGCAGCCGGTGAACTGACCATAATCGACGTCGAACGGCGAGAATTGCACCTGCGTCTCGCGGATCGCCTCATAGGGCAGGGGGGTCGACGAGCGCGACGAGAAGCCGGTGTCGTTCAGGCCGTAGATGTCGCTCTGCGGGATGCCGTCGACGGTGAAGGTGTTGCCACGGTCATTGCCGCCAAGGCACGAGATACGGTCCTGGCCCGAGCCGCCATCGTCGCGGTCGAGGCTGACGCGCGGATCGATGCGGATCACGTCGCGCACGTCGCGGTTGAAGCTGGGCGCAGCTGCAAGGACTTCGGCGCCGAACGAGGTGCCCGGACCGACCGCGAGGGTGGTCTGGCGCACGCGGCTGCCGGTGACGACGATCTCGCCGCCGCCCGAAGCGAGCGCGAAGGTCAGGCTGGTGTTGCCGGCGAGCGTCGTGACGATGTCGTTGACGGTCTGGCCTTCGAAGCCGTTGGCAGACGCCTCGACGGTGTAGGGACCGCCGGTGACCAGGCCAGGCGCGCTGAAGGTGCCGGCCGCGCCGGTGGTCAGCGTGCGCTCAGCGCCGGTACGGGTGTCTGTGACGGTCACAGTGGCGCCGGCTACGGGCGCGCCGTTTTCATCGGTGACGGTGCCGACGATACCCGAAGTGATCTGCTGCGCGCTTGCTGCAGCCGGAATCGCGAGCGCGGCCACGGCCGCACCGATGAACAGATGATTTCGCATTAGTGTCCCCTTAGGATCGGCTTCCAAAGCCTGCGCAGCGGTGATTTCACCGTCTTGCGCTGCCCCATGGGGAGGATTCTTTGCGAGATTGTTACAATTGATTCAAGTCCATTGTGCGTTGCAAAAAAGCATCACCCCCCAAGTCACTGGGCGAACCCTACGATTTCCGCCCATTTCGCCTCATCGATCACCGGAATTCCGAGATCGGCGGCCTTTTTGAGCTTCGATCCGGCGCCCGGCCCGGCGACCACAAGGTCGGTTTTTGCCGACACCGAACCTGCGACTCGGGCGCCGAGCGACTCAGCCTGAGCCTTGGCCTCGTCGCGACTCAGCGTCTCGAGGCTGCCGGTGAAGACGATGGTCTTTCCAGTCACTTCGGAGGCCCGGGATTCGACCACGAAGGGCGGCGGCGTGACCTCGGCGAGCAGGTCGTCCCACACCGCGCGGTTATGCGGTTCGTGGAAGAAATCGGCGAGCGCGTGGCCGACTGCGGCGCCGACATTCTCGATCCCGATATGCTCGGCGATCGCCTTGTCGAGTCGGGTGCGGAACTTGGCGTCGGTCTCGCCGATCGCCGGGGTGATGCTCTCGCGCAGGGCAATTACCTCGTCCGCCAGGGCGGCGAGCGCGGGAAGCGCGGTGAGACGCTTGAGCAGGTCGCGTGCGGTGATCGATCCGATGTGACGAATGCCAAGGCCGAACAGCAGCCGCGCAGCATCGGGTGTCCGCTTGGCCTCGATCGCGGCGAGGAGGTTGTCGACCGACTTGTCCTTCCACCCTTCGCGCCCGAGCAACTCGTCGCGGTGCGCGGCAAGGCGGAAGATGTCGGCGGGTTCGGCGATCCAGCCCAACTCCAGGAACTCGACGATCGTCTTCTCGCCCAGCCCCTCGATATCGAGCGCGCCGCGGCTGACGAAGTGACGCAGCCGCTCCTGACGTTGCGCGGGGCAGATCAGGCCACCGGTGCAGCGATAGTCGACCTCACCCTCTTCGCGCGTCGCTTCGGACTGGCAGATCGGGCAGTGGGTCGGGAAGGCATAGGGTTCGCGCGCATCGTCGCGCGTGAGGTTCTCGACGATCTGCGGAATCACGTCGCCCGCACGCTGGAGCAGCACGCGGTCGCCCGGGCGGACGCCGAGCCGTTCGATCTCGTCGGCATTGTGCAGCGTCGCGTTGGTGACGGTGACGCCGCCGACGGTCACCGGCTCGAGCCGGGCGACGGGGGTGAGCTTGCCGGTGCGGCCGACCTGAATGTCGATGTCGCGCAGCGTGGTCTCCGCCCGCTCGGCGGGGAATTTGTGCGCGATCGCCCAGCGCGGCGCACGGCCGACGCTGCCCAGCCGCGCCTGCCAGTCGAGCCGGTCGACCTTGTACACCACGCCATCGATATCGAACGGCAGGTCGGCGCGCAATTTCTCGATCTTGCGATATTGCGCCAGTGCCGGTTCGACCTGGACGCAATCGACGAACAGCGGGTGGAGCGGGAAGCCCCAGCTCTCGATCGCCTTCATCACCGCGAACTGGGTGTCGCCCGGCAGCGCCGACGTCTCGCCCCAGCCATGCGCGAGGAAGCTCAGCGGGCGCGACTGCGTCACCGTGGCGTCCTTTTGCCGCAGCGATCCGGCGGCGGCGTTGCGCGGGTTGGCGAACTGGCGCGCCTCCTTGCCGGTCTCCTCCGCTTCGGCGGCGAGCCGGGCGTTGAGCGCGAAGAAGTCGTCCTTCGCCATATAGACCTCGCCGCGCACTTCGAACACGTCGGGGGCGTCGGCGGGAAGCTGCGTCGGGATATCCGAAATGTGCAGCACGTTGGGCGTGACATTCTCACCCACCTGTCCGTCGCCGCGGGTGGCGGCGAGCACCAGCTTGCGGTTCTCGTAGCGCAGCGAGCAGGACAGGCCGTCGATCTTGGGCTCTGCGGTGAGTGCGACGCGGTCGTCTTCGCCGAGCTTGAGGAAGCGGCGCACGCGCAGCACGAACTCAATCACGTCTTCGTCCGAGAAGGCGTTGTCGAGGCTCATCATCGCCTGCGCGTGGCGCACCTTGGCGAGGTGCCCGGCGGGCGCGGCACCGACCAGCTTTGAAGGCGAGTCTTCGCGGACGAGGTGCGGGAAGGCTGCCTCAATCGCGGTGTTGCGCCGCATCAGCGCGTCATAGTCCGCGTCGCTGATCTCGGGCGAGTCGTCGGCATGGTAGAGCCGGTTGTGGCGCGCGATCTCGCTCGCCAGCGTTTCGAGTTCGGTGGCGGCTTCGGCCTCGGTCGCGGGGAGCTTGCTCATGCGCTCTCGCTAGGCGTGCCGCCGCGTCTCTGCAACGGTCACTGCCCGCTCCCGATCGTCATCCCGGACTTGTTCCGGGATCCACCGCGCGGCGCGCGAGGCCCTCAAGGTTCTATCGAGTGGCTTGCGGCGAAGTGGACCCCGGCACAAGGCCGGGGTGACGGGAATGCCCGCTTCACTTCACCTTCAACTGATCCAGCGCGAAGGCGAGATATTCGGCCTGTTCGCGGAAGCGTTCGAACCGGCCCGACTTGCCGCCATGTCCCGCTTCCATATTGACGCGGAACAGCAGCGGCGTGGTGTCGGCCTTGAGCGTGCGCAGCCGTGCGACATATTTGGCCGGCTCGTAATATTGTACCTGGCTGTCCCACAGCCCCGTGCCGACGAAGATCGGCGGATAGGCCGTCCGCTTCAGCTGGTCGTAGGGCGAGTAGCTGAGCATATAGTCGTAGCTCGCCTTGTTCTCCGGGTTGCCCCACTCGTCATATTCGCCGGTGGTGAGCGGGATGGTCGGATCGAGCATCGTCGTCACGACATCGACAAACGGGACGAGGCTGATGATTGCGCCATAGTCGTTCGGCGCCATGTTGGTGACGCCGCCCATCAGCAGGCCGCCTGCGCTGCCGCCAAGCGCGGCGACGCGGCCCTTCTTCGCATAGCCCGCCTTCACCAGATAGTCGGTGACATCGATGAAGTCGGTGAAGCTGTTCTTCTTGTTGAACATCTTCCCTTCGTCATACCATTTGCGGCCCATCTCCTGCCCGCCGCGGATATGCGCGATGGCATAGACCATGCCGCGGTCGAGCAGGCTGGGGAGCATCGGCGAGAAGCCCGGATCGGTCGAATTGCCGTAGCTGCCATAGGCATATTGGAACAGCGCGGCGCTGCCGTCCTTCTTGAACCCCCTGGCATAGACGAGGCTCACCGGCACCTTCGTCCCGTCGCGCGCGGTCGCCCAGAGGCGTTCGGTGACATATTTCGACTTGTCGTAGCCAGGGACGGGGTTGACCTTGAGCGTCCTGCGCTCGCCGGTCTTCATGTTCGCCTCGATCGTGGTCGCGGGCGTCGTCAGCGAGTTGTAGGTGTAGCGGACCCAGTCGGTGCCGGTCTCCGCGTTGACGCTGAGCCCCATCGAATAGGCGGGCTCGTCGGCTTCGACGAAGCTCGACTTGCCGTCATTGCCCAGCAGCCGCAGGCGTTTGTTGCCGCCCGAGCGCTCCTCGATCGCGAGATAATTGTCGAACGGCTGCACGCGCTCGATAAACACGTCGGGGCTGTGCGGGACGATGTCCTTCCACGCCGCCTTGCCCGCGCCGGTGGCGCTGTCAGGTACGGTCATCAGACGATAATTGGGCGCCTGCCAGTTGGTGCGGATGATCCAGCGGTTGCCGACATGGTGCGCGCCATAGAGGAAGTCTTTTTCGCGCGGAGCGAGGACGGTGAAGACCGTGGGGTTGTCGACCGGTGCGCAACGCTGCTCGTCGCTGACCGTCTTGCTCGAGAAAATGCAGATGAACTTCTTCGAGACGGTCGTCTCGATGCCGATCGAGAAGGTCTCGTCCGCCTCCTGGAAGATCAGCCGGTCCCGCGCGACCGGTGCGCCCAGCGTGTGCGCCTTCACGCGCTTGCCGAGCAGCGTCACCGGATCCTTCTCGATGTAGAGAATCGTCTTGTTGTCGCTCGCCCAGGCGAAGTCCGACTGCACATTGGGAATCTCGTCGGGCAGGATCTGGCCGGTGGTCAGGTCCTTGACCCGGATCACATATTGGCGCCGCCCGACCTTGTCCTCGGCATAGGCGAGCAGGCGGTTATCGGGGCTGACCTGGCGCCCGCCGATCGAGAAGAAGCTCGCGCCCTTCGCCATCTCCGGCTGGTTGAGGATGATTTCTTCCGCCGCATCCATGCTGCCCTTGCGCCGCGCGACGATCGGATAGTTCCCGCCGGTCTCGAACCGGGTGTAATACCAGTATCCGTTGTCGCGATACGGCACGCTGCTGTCGTCCTGTTTGATGCGGCCGACAATCTCCTTGTACAGCGTTTCCTGTACCGGCTTGGTCGGCGCCATCACCGCATCGGCATAAGCGTTCTCGGCCTTGAGATAGGCCAGCATCTCCGGGTTCTTCCGCGTGTCGTCGCGCAGCCAGTAATATTCGTCCTCGCGGCTCGCGCCGAAGGGGGCCGTCACCTGATGCGGCTTCTTCGCCGCGACAGGAGGCCTGGGCGCCTCCTGCGCAAGCGCCGGGGCGGCGGTGGTGGCGAGGCTTACGATCAGCGCGCGGCGGAGCCAGCGGGACATGCGATTCTCCCTGAGGTTATGTTGTTACATCTGCGACGAACTGTGCCTGCTGACAAGCCAAAGCGATTGTGCGCCCGCTATCGGGCCGCATAGACTGGTGCCGCAACAGAACAGAAAGTCTCCCCGTGGCCCTTCGCCTTGCCGTCACCGCGCTTTTCCTCGCTGCGCCCGCCGCTGCCCAGCAGACCACGATCAGCCCCGCCAACATCGCAGACACGGTCCGCACGCTGGCGTCGGATCAGTTTCAGGGCCGCGAGCCCGGCACGATCGGCGAAGAGCGCATGGTCGGCTATCTGATCGGCCGGTTGCAGGCGATGGGGCTTGAGCCTGCGGGCAAGGACGGCGGCTGGACCCAGCCCGTCCCGCTGCTTCACACCCTGCTCGGCACGCCGTCGAAGCTGGCGTTCGGTGGCAAGGCGGGCATGCCGCTCGTGCAGGGCACCGATATCTATGTCTCGACGCTCCAGCCGAAGGATGCCGTGGGCATCGCCAGCGCGCCGGTGGTCTTTGTCGGCTATGGCGTGAACGCGCCCGAGCGCGGCTGGGACGATTTCAAGGGTGCCGACCTTAAGGACAAGGTCGTGGTGAT
>CAZBYE010000048.1:0-15221 GCA_964496045.1 uncultured Stakelama sp. | reverse complement strand
TGTCGTCGGCGGTCGAGAAGACCTGGCTCTTCTTGGTCGGGATGGTGGTGTTGCGGTCGATCATGCGGGTGAACACGCCACCCAGCGTCTCGATGCCGAGGCTCAGCGGGGTCACGTCGAGCAGCAGCACGTCCTTGACGTCGCCCTGCAGCACGCCGGCCTGAATGGCGGCGCCGATCGCGACGACTTCGTCCGGGTTCACGCCGGTGTGCGGCTCCTTGCCGAAGAAGGACTTCACGACTTCGCGCACCTTGGGCATGCGTGTCATGCCGCCGACGAGCACGACCTCATCGATCGCGGCCGCCTTGACGCCGGCATCTGCCATCGCCTTCTTGCACGGCTCGGGCGTGCGCTGGATCAGGTCGTTGACGAGCTTCTCCAGATCGGCGCGGGTGATCGTCTTGACGAGGTGCTTCGGCCCGTTGGCGTCGGCGGTGATGAAGGGCAGGTTGACCTCGGTCGTCGCAGCCGACGACAGCTCGATCTTCGCCTTCTCGGCGGCTTCCTTCAGGCGCTGGAGCGCGAGCTTGTCCTTGGTGAGGTCGATGCCCTCAGCCTTCTTGAACTCGTCCGCCAGGAACTGGACGACCTTCGAGTCGAAGTCTTCGCCGCCGAGGAAGGTGTCACCGTTGGTGGCCTTCACCTCGAACACGCCATCGCCGATCTCAAGGATCGAGATGTCGAAGGTACCGCCGCCAAGGTCATAAACCGCGATCGTCTTGCCGTCGGTCTTCTCAAGCCCATAGGCGAGCGCCGCGGCAGTCGGCTCGTTGATGATGCGCAGCACTTCGAGACCCGCGATCTTACCGGCATCCTTGGTCGCCTGGCGTTGCGCGTCGTTGAAGTAAGCGGGAACGGTGATGACCGCCTGGGTCACGGTCTCGCCGAGGTACGATTCGGCGGTTTCCTTCATCTTCTGGAGAATGAAGGCGCTGATCTGCGACGGCGAATAATCCTCGCCGCCGGCCTTGACCCATGCGTCGCCGTTCGGACCCTTGGAGATGGTATAGGGCACCAGCTCGGTGTCCTTCTTGGTAATCGGATCGTCGTAGCGGCGGCCGATCAGGCGCTTCACCGCAAAGATCGTGTTGTCGCCATTGGTCACCGCCTGGCGCTTCGCCGGCTGGCCGACCAGGCGTTCACCATCCTTGGCGAATGCAACGATCGAAGGCGTGGTACGCGCGCCTTCCGCATTCTCGATCACCTTGGGCTTGCCGCCCTCCATCACTGCAACGCAGCTGTTGGTGGTGCCGAGATCGATTCCGATAACCTTTGCCATGAGTCCTCTATTGGCCCCCGTGCCTAATCTAAAAGTTTCAACCACTTACCGGATCCCTGAAAAGGCAATCCAGCTGTTACAAGCCGCGATATAGGTGAGCCGCGCCTTGCCGCAAGGCAGAGCGGGGCATAGGACCGCCTTCAACGTTCCCGAATCGGGAGGAGAGGGCGTGATGCGGGCGGTTTTCGCGACGATTTTGGCGAGCACGGTATTGGCAGGTTGCCAGCAGGCCGAACTGGGGGTCGATGACGCCTGGGTTCGCCTCCCCGCGGTGAGCGGACGTCCCGGTGCCGCCTATTTCACGGTTAAGGGCGGAACGCAGGCAACCAGTCTGGTCGCGGTATCGAGCCCCGCCGCGATCCGTGCCGAAATCCATGAGATGAAGCACGAAGGCAAGATGATGACGATGGCGCCGATCAGGGACGTCGCCATCGCCGCTGGCGCGAAGGTTGAATTCAAGTCGGGCGGCAAGCACGTCATGCTCTACGATCTCTCGCCGTCGGTGCGTGCGGGAGGCACGATTCCGCTGCGCCTGTCCTTTGCTGACGGCAAGACGATCGAGGTCAATGCCGCGGTGCGTGCTGCAGGCGATGCCGGAGATCACAGCGCGCACTAAGATCGGTCAGGGCGTGGCCGCCGCCGCCGCGCCCGTACCGACGAAACGCGGCGTGTAGAGCCGCACATCGGCAAGAAAGATCCCGGTCTTCACCGCGGGATCATTTGTCGCGATCGCGTCGGCCATGGCCTGATCGGCGGCATGGATCAGCATCAGGCCACCGTCCGGCCCCATCGCGCCGGCATAGACGATGTCGCCGCGTTCGTGCAGCGCCTTCACATAGTAGAAATGGTCGCGCAGTCCCTGTTCCTTCATCGGAACGCCGGGCTTCCATGCCGGACCGGCGCGATAAACGATCGCGAACAGCGGGGGCGCGGCGGCTGCGGGTTGCGGTTGTGGTTCGGGCGTGGCCGCCGTCGCGGCGGGCGCGCTCGTCAGCAAGCTGGCGGTCAGAACCGCGCGGATCACGAACTGCATGACTCCCTCCTCCGATGGTTTGTTCTGTCGACGTTACCATGCGCGTGGAGCCGTAGCGACGCCGGGCTGTCCGCCGCTCGTCTTTGCGTTATGCTCGCCCTGTAGAGCCGACAAAGGAACCTGCATGACGATCGATCGCTTTCGTTCCTCGACCTGGGGCTGGCTTCGCGGAACGCTGACGGGGTGGGGGACGCTGTTGCTGTGCCTTGTCGGCGTGGGGCTGATCATCGTGCTGGTCAAATGGATCGCCAATCTGGCCGTTACCTATGAAGTGACCGGCGACCGGATGATCCTGCACAGGGGCATTTTCGTGAAGTCGATCGACGAGATCGAGCTGTATCGCATCAAGGACGTGCGCATCGATTTCAGCCTGATCAACCAATGGGCGGATATCGGCACCATCACGATCACCTCGTCCGACGAGACGACCAGGGCGGGTCCTCTGGTAATCCGCGACGTCGATCAGGCACGCGCCCGGCGCGAAAAGCTGCGCGAACTGGTCAATGCCGCCCGGCGCGAGCGTGGGGTGCGCGAGATCGACATGGTGCACGAAGATATCTGAGATGGAGGAAGCTTCGCGTACCGGCGCCCGGCGGCCGCTCACCATCGGCGAGATCGCACTCGCCAGCAGCATCTTCGGCGACGCGATCGACTATGAGCGTGCGCAGGTCGCGAACCGCAAATGGATCTTCTTCCAGCCGCGGACGATCACCATGGCGCCGATGGGCTGCATCCATTTCCATCCCAAGGGGTGCCATTATCGTGACGATTTCGCACAGGCCTCGCTGGATCTGCAGGGCCTGTTCATTCACGAGATGGCGCATATCTGGCAGCACCAGAAGGGCATCTTCCTGCCCCTGCGCCGCCATCCCTTCTGCCGGTACGACTATAGCCTGAAGCCCGGTTGGCGGCTCGGGCGTTACGGGCTTGAGCAGCAGGCGGAGATCGTTCGCCACGTCTTCCTGCTCCGCCGCGGTGCGGTCATTCCCGGCGCGCCGCCGCTGGAGCAGTATCGCGGCATCCTGCCCTTCACCGGAGCCCCGGCCTGATCGCGCGCTATTGCGGTTGCTCGATCGGGCGGTCCATCACGCGCTCAGATGACCGCGGCTGTGGCGGTGGCGGAGGCGGTGGAGGTGGAGCCACATAGGTTGGCGGGGGCGCGGGCGGTGGCGTGACCTGTGGCCGCTCGACGGGCGCGAAACCCGGTGGGCGCGTGAAGCCCGGCCGGTCGGGCCGCATGCGAGGGGGTTCCGAAGGCACGGCGCCGGGCTGCGCGGTTGCGGGGCGCGGCGCACCGTCCGGACGCCAGCGCGGACGATCGTCGGGTGGACGGACCGGTCGATCCGGGGCGCTTCCTTCGCGTGGCGGCCGTTCAAACCGTGGGGGCCGCATACCGGGCGTGAAATCGGCTCCCGGTTGCCTCGGCCGCGTCCAGTTCGGGCGCTCGGGGCGTTGCGGGCGATCGAGGTCCGGCGCGCTCTCGATCGGCGCACGGACGACCGGCGGCGCGCCGATGATCGACGGTCCCGGGCGGACCCAGCCTGGCCGGTCGGGACGCAGAGGCAACTCGCCCCCGGGCGTCGTATCGACCGGGGGCCTTGGCCTGACCCAGCCGGGCCGGCCATCCGGACGCGGCGGGCGGGTGCCCGGTGTGCCGTCGGGGTGATGTGGCCGGGTCATGCCGGGCCTCCAGCCCGGCCGAGGCGGGCGAACGCCCGGCGTCGGAGTCTGCGCGCCATCGCCGAAGCGCGGCGGCGGACCGCGGAACCCGTCCTGCTGCCAGCGGCGAAACCGGTCGCCCGCCGACCAGCGGCGCTGGCGTTCTGCGGTGAGCGGTTCGCGCCACTTCGCAGCCCCTGAGTGGCCGTGCCAGCGTCGCCAGCCCGGATACCGGTCGCGTCCCGACGACCAGCGCAACCGGAGGTCGACGATGATCGGAACCTGCTCCGACCAATAGCCCGCATCGACCGAGTCCCAGCCGCGGTCATTCTGCGCCGAGGCATGAATCGCGCGGCCGCGGCGATAGAGCCAGTCGGCAAGGTCCGTCTCGCGGTCGCCTTCGCTCCGCGAGAGCAGCCGTCCATTGCGGTCATAGGCGACGATCAGCCGTCCGCCGGGGCGGTAGCCAAAGGCGAAATCCTCGTCCTGAACGAGGAACGGCTCGCGGCTGTTCGGCTCGAAATAATAATAGCGGATCGTTCCGCCCAACGGCTCGGCGTAGATTTCGTGGCCGGTGCCGGTGCGCCAGCCCCAGATGTCGGTGCGGTCATAGGCGAAGGTGAAATCGGGCGGCGCGTCGCCGATCGCGTCGAGCAGCGCGTCGGCGTCGTCGATCCATTGATAGTCGGCATCGTCCACCGCGGACGCGCTGTCGCGGGGCTGTTCGCGCAGTTGCACGGTCAGTGGCTGGGCCAGCGCCGGCATGGCAAGCGCCAGCGCACTGCACATTCCCATTCCGGTCAGTCGTCCGATGCGGCCCATCACGCCCCTCCAAATCGATACGATAAACTGTGCGCTTCAATCGATGAACGGTCGCTGCATGTTTCGTTCAGCAAGCAGGGCGTTTCGGATTGCGGGACGCGAGGACCGATCCTAGCTTTGTTCCATAAACAGGGAGAGATGAATGCGCCGGATGATTTCGCTGACCTTGCCATTACTTGCCATGTCCCCGGCCGTTGCCCAGACGCCCGATCCCTATGCACCCGCACGCGAGATCATCGCCGACATCGGACGCATCGTCGTCCCCAGCGGCGTGCAGGAAACGTTCGAGCTGACCCTGGGGGGCGCGAAGCAGGTGGTGAACGTCCGCGGTGCCGATCGCGACAACCCGATCATGCTGTTCATCCATGGCGGGCCGGGCGCGGTCGAGATGCCGATCGCCTGGACCTTCCAGCGGCCATGGGAAGACTATTTCACCGTCGTGCAATGGGACCAGCGCGGTGCCGGGCGATCCTATCTGCTCAACGATCCCGCGACGCTCGCCCCGACGCTGACTTTCGACCGCTATGTCGACGACGCGATCGAACTGATCGAGGCGCTGCGCAAACGCTATGGCAAGCGCAAGGTGGTGGTGCTCGGCCATAGCTGGGGTACCGCGGTGGGGCTCGCCGTGGCGGAACGGCGGCCGGACCTGCTCCACGCCTATATCGGCATGGGTCAGGTGATCGACTGGAAGAAGAACGAGCGCGCCGGCATGGCGTGGACGATCGAGCAAGCGAAGAAGCGCGGCGATACCGAAGCGATAAAGGGCGTGGAGGCGCTGGCGCCCTATCCCGATGGCGACCGCTTCACGATCCAGCAGGCCGACGAATGGCGCAAATATGCGATCCGCTATGGCTCGCTCGCAGCCTATCGCGCCGACGCGAATTTCTACCATCGCTCCACGCGCCTCTCGCCCGAATACACGCCTGCCGACCGCAAGGCGTGGATCGATGGCAGCCTGTTCACGGTGACCAATTTGTGGCCGCGGCTCGCCGACGTCAGCTTCATGAAACTGCGCAAGGTCAAGACGCCGGTGATCCTGTTCCTCGGCCGCCACGACACCACGACCGATTCGCAGCTCGCGGCAGACTGGGCGAGCCGTCTCTCCGCGCCGAACAAGCGGGTCGTGTGGTTCGAGCATTCGGCGCACCTGCCGATGATCGAGGAGCCCGGCCGGACCTTTGCGGCGCTGCTCGACCATGTTGTTCCGCTCACCAGGACTGACGCGAAAAAGTGATGGCGGTGCCTGGGGTTGCCGCTAGTTTCTCGCGTAACAAATGGGGGAGTTCCGAAATGCGCCGTATCGTCGCCGTCACCGCCGCCTTGCTTGCCGCCACCCCGCTCGCGGCGCAGACCGCTCCGGCGCCGAAGGTCAGGTTTATCCATGCCGGCGCACTGCTGGCGAAACCGGGTGAGGCGCCACGCGGGCCGAGCACGATCGTCGTGCGCGACGGCAAGGTGGCCGAGGTGCGCGCCGGCTATGCCGAGCCCGAGGCAGGGGCGGAGCTGATCGACCTCAAGGACCGGTTTGTGATGCCGGGGCTGGTCGACATGCACGTCCATTTCTGGGGCATTGGCGGCGATCCGATGCGCAACCGCTTGACCGCGCTCAACCGCGACGATGGCGACAACATGATGTTCGCGATCGACAATGCGCGGATCACGCTGGAGGCGGGTTTCACCACGGTGCGCGACCTGGGTGGTAACGCGCGCGGGATGCGCGCGCTGCGCGAAGGGGTGGAGCGGGGCACGGTGGCTGGCCCGACCATCGTCAACGCGGGCAACCCGATCTCGGTCTCGGGCGGGCACGGCGATCCCACCAACGGTCTCGCCGAAACCTTTGCCGATGCCGTGCACCAGCACACGATCAACACCTGCGACGGTCCTGACGATTGCCGTCGCGCGGTACGCCAGCAGGTCGCGCTGGGCGCGCAGGTGATCAAATACATGTCCACCGGCGGCGTGCTCTCCAATGTGTCGGGCGGTCTCGGCCGCGCCATGACCGAGGAAGAGATGAAGGCGATCGTCGACACCGCGCACGGGCTTGGCCGCAAGGTCGCGACGCACAGCCATGCCGTTGCCGGGACCAAGGCGGCGATTGCCGCGGGTGTCGACACGGTCGATCACGGCTCGTTCCTCGACGACGAGGCGATCGCCGCGATGAAGGCCAACGGGATCTGGCTGGTCCCGACGATGATGGCGCCCGCCGCTGCGCTCCAGCAGGCGCGCGCAGGCATGCTCGCGCCCGCCACGATCCCGAAGGCCGAGGAAGCCGCCGCGGCGGCGCTGGCCAGCCACACCAAGGCCTTTGCGGCAGGGGTAAAGGTCGCGTTCGGCACTGACAGCGGCGTCTCCAGGCATGGCGACAATGCCCGGGAATTCGCGATGATGGTGCGGGCCGGGATGGCGCCCGCACAGGCGCTCAAGGCCGCGACGGTCAATGCAGCCGAGGCGCTTGGCCGTTCGGCATCGATCGGGACGATCGAGCCGGGCAAGGATGCCGACATCATCGCGGTCACCGGCAGCCCGATCGAGGATGTGACGCGGATGGAGAAGGTCGACTTCGTGATGCGGCACGGCGTCGTCCACAAGGCCGGCGGCAAGCGGCAGGGCTTTCCGGCCGACTGACGCTTCCGCTTGACGTAGCCGACGGAAAACAGGGGTTTTGCAGCGGAAGCGACTGCAACGCCCCGGAAAGGCGCCGGGAATGCGCCGGTGACGCGACGGCGGGGGGCCATCGAGGCGTCGCGCACGCGCCGCTGACGCGCCACGAACGAACAGGCGCGCGTCACCGACGCGACAGGTTCGCGTCGCAAGCGCGCGCCGAAGCGCCACCGGCGCGCCGGGCGGGCGTGTTCTGGCGAAGGGCAGGGGTCCCGGTTGCACATGGGACGAACCAGATATCGCGAAAGCGGTGCTGTAGGAAAATGGTTTCCTGTGGCCGCGTTGATCGGGGCGAGCGCGCCTAGAGCGTGACCAGCCGGTCGTCGTTTAATCCGGCGAGCAGCGAGACGAGACCACCCGGCTCGACGCCCGTTGCGAGAGTGTCGAAGGCGATGCCCTGCGCCGCGAGGCCGGTCTGGCAGGCGATCAGCGTGACGCCGCTGTCCAGCGCCTCGGCCAGCAATTGTGCACGCGTCGCCAGCCCCGTTGCGACAAGCGTATCGTCGCCGGCATCCGCACCGGGGACGAGCAGCGCCACGGCTGCCTCATGGCAATAGAGGCGGGCGTTTCCACCCACCGCTGCATGGGCGCAGGCGAGCGACAGGGCCGTGCGGAACCGCTCGATATCGGCGGTCGCGGCGAGGATCGTCAGGCCGCGCATGCGGGGCATCCGGGGTCCTTGGGCAAGGTGAGCGTGCGGAAGCGCAGCGCCAGCGTATCGGCGATCAGCAGCTTGCCCGCGCTGTCTTCGCCGAACGGGACGATCGCACGGATCACCTCGAGCGCGGCGAGGCTGCCCATCAGTCCCGTGAGTGCGCCGATCACGCCCTGTTCGGCGCAGTTGGTGCCGGGCCGTTCGGGGTCGGCGCCGGTGAAACAGCGATAGCAGGGCTTGTCCGCCTCCCAGCCGCGGAATACGCCGAGCTGGCCCTCGAACTCGCCGACCGCCGCGCTGACGAGCGGGATGCGGTGGCGTAGCGCGGCGTCGGCAACGAGCAGGCGCGTTTCGAAATTGTCGGTGCCGTCGAGGATCGCGTCATGCCCGGCGAGTAACGCATCGGCGTTGGCGGTATCGATGCGGACGGGGTGCGACGTGACCTCGACATGCGGGTTGAGGCGGTGGAGCGCGGTTACCGCGGCATCGCCCTTGCGTTTGCCGGCATCGTCGGTGCCGAACAGCGTCTGGCGCTGGAGGTTGGACAGGTCGACCCGGTCGTCATCGATGACCGTAAGCCGGGCGACTCCCGCCGCCGCGAGATACTGGAGTGCCGGTGAGCCGATTCCACCGGCGCCGATCACCGCCACCCGCGCGCGCTTGAGCCGCATCTGCCCCGCGCCGCCGATTTCCTTGAGGATGATATGGCGGGCGTAGCGTTCGAGCTCTTCGTCGCTGAGGGTCATTTCGCCCAGATGAAGGTGACGGTGGCGCGATACCATTGTTCCGCCGTCGCGGCGCGCGGGGCGAGGTTGTTGCGCGCGAAGCTGGAGACGAGGCCCGCGGCATATTGTTCGACCGAGGCACAGCCGATCGCGCGGGGGATCGAGGCGCGCACGCCGTCCTCGGGGTGGACCAGCACCGCGACTTCCACCCGCATCGCCGGGCGGCCGTCGACCGTCCGCCGCTGTCGGCACTTGTTCACGCGCGCCTGCCCCTGGACATAGGCGTTCATCGGCGCGGTCATCAGCGGCGTCTGGCGATAGGGAAGGTCGGGAAGCTTGGCCCAGTCGATCCCGGCGCTCTGCTCGGGCGCTGGCGCGGACGCAGCCGGAGGCGGCGCCGGGGTTTCCTGCACCTCGGCGGCAATCAGCAGAAGAGGGAGCCAGGCTCCGGCCATCAGCGTCCCGTCGACCCGAACCCGCCGGCGCCGCGCACCGTCTCGTCGAGCGTGGCGACTTCGGTGAATACCGCGCGCTGGACGGGCGCGGCGACCAGCTGTGCGATCCGGTCGCCGCGTGCGATCGGGAAGGCGTCGCTGCCGAGATTGGCGAGGATCACCTTCACTTCGCCGCGATAATCGCTGTCGATCGTGCCCGGCGTATTGAGGCAGGTGATGCCGTGCTTGAGCGCAAGGCCCGAGCGCGGGCGCACCTGCACCTCATAGCCGTCGGGGATCGCGATCGCGAAGCCGGTGGCGACGGCGTGGCGGTCGCCCGGCGCAAGGATCAGGTCCTCGGCAGCGACCACATCCATGCCCGCGGCGCCGGCAGTGGCATAGGCGGGCAGAGGCAGGCCCTCGCCATGCGACAGGCGGGTCAGTTCGATGGTGATCGGCGCGGCGGTCATGCGGGTTTCCGGGGCAAGGCGGCGGCAAGGCGGCGGGCCGCCTCGATCACCTGGGGGTCGTCGAGAATGTTGCTCCCGCGCGCGGGCAGGATGCGGAAATCGGTGGCGATGCCGCGCAGCGACAGCGCTTCGGCATAGGTGCGTGCAAAGCGGGCCGGAACCTTCTGATCGTCGCCGCCGCTCAGCAGCGCCGCGCGCAGATCGGGGGCGATACCGCCAGCGGTCTGGAGCGGGTCGAGGCTGTCGACCTTAGCGCGCCATGGTTCGGGCGGCTTTTCGCGTCCGGCCATATAGCGGCGCCATTCGGGCAGCGCGCAGGGGCAGGAGACGAGCACCATCCCGTCGAGCAGGTCGGGGCGCAGGCCCGCGAGATTGGCGATGATCGCCGCGCCGCCGCCCTCGCCGATCGCAACGACGCGTGCCCGGCGATGGCGCTGGCGGAGCGCGGCGATCGTCTCGGCAACCGTCGCGATGCGGTCGCCGGTGTAATTGTCGCCGGTGCCTTCGCCCTGAACGCCGGGGGACTGGTTGCCGGCGCCGTCGGCAAAGCCCGGGCGCAATACGCGCACGACCGCGCTGCCGGGCGCCGCAGTGGCGAGCGATTGACTGAACGGCCGCAGATCGATCGCGGTGCCGCCCTTGCCGTCGCCATGCACGACGACGAACAGCGTTTCGGCATCGCGTTTCGCGTCGCCGAGCGTTTCGGTGAACAGGGGGGGAGCGGGCGGGGGCGCGTCGGCGACGGCACCCATCTTGCTTGCGCTGCACCCTGCCATCAGCAGTGGGAGCAGCAGCAGCCCGGCGCGGGCGAGGCTAGAGCGCATCGGCGATCCGTTGCGCCAGACGGCGCGCAACATCCTGCTTGGACAGTTTTTCCCAGCTCTCGGTGCGGCCGGCGGTGACGAGGTGGACGGTGTTCGCATCTCCGCCCATCACATCGCCGGAAACGTCATTGGCGACAATCCAGTCTGCGCCCTTGCGAGTCCGTTTCGCGGTAGCGTGCTCGACGACCCGTTCGGTTTCGGCGGCAAAGCCGATAACGAGCGCGGGCCGGCGGTCGCTGTGACCGAGGGTGGCGAGGATGTCGGGGTTCTCCGTAAGGCTCAGCGACGGGGTGGTACCGCCCTTCTTGATCTTCTGGTCCGCGGCGTCGCTCGTGCGCCAGTCGGCGACCGCAGCAACCATCACCGCCGCGTCGGCGGGGAGCGCGGCGTCGACTGCTTCGGCCATCTCGCGCGCTGTCTCCACGTCCACCCGGTCGACCCCGCGCGGGGTGGGCAAGATCACCGGCCCCGCCACCAATGTCACCCGTGCGCCCAGTTCGGCGAGCGCGCCGGCGATCTCGAACCCCTGTTTCCCCGACGAGCGATTGGCGATGTAGCGCACCGGATCGATCGGCTCGTGCGTCGGGCCGGCGGTGACCAGAATGTGCTTGCCTGCCAGCGGTCCCGATGCGGGCGCCAGCGCCGCTTCGATCGCGGCGAGGATTGCGGCAGGCTCGGGCAGGCGACCCGGGCCGTATTCGCCGCACGCCATCGCGCCTTCGTCGGGCTCCATCACGGTGACGCCGTCGGCGCGGAGCTGCGCGACGTTGCGCTGCGTCGCCGCGTGCTGCCACATCCGCACGTTCATCGCGGGGGCAGCGAGCACCGGTTTGTCGGTGGCAAGGAGCAAGGTGGTCGCGAGATCGTCGGCATGTCCTGCAGCCATCTTCGCCATCAGGTCGGCGGTGGCGGGCGCGACGACGACGAGGTCGGCGTTCCGGCTGAGCTGGATATGGCCCATCTCCGCCTCGTCCTTGAGGTCCCACAAGGTCGTGAACACCTGATTCTCGGACAGTGCGGCAAGCGTCATCGGCGTCACGAAATGCTGGCCGCCCGCGGTGAGAACGCAGGTGACCCCGATCCCCGCCTTGCGCGCGAGGCGGATCAGTTCGCACGCCTTATAGGCTGCGATCCCGCCGCCGACGATCAGGAGGATGCGCTTCATCGCTCTGGATCCATGCCTACCCTCTGCACGCGCACGCGGCGCCTGTCGAGGGCGCGTGCCATGAGGTCGCGCAGTCCGTCGGGTACGAAGACGAGGCCGACAAGGAAAATGGGGGCGATCAGTAGCACCCAGTAGAAGGTGTCGGCCCGTGCGAAGAGGGCGAGCATCGCGGCGTAAGCGGCGATGACCAGCAGGACGCGTGCCGCCAGCGGATCTCGCCACGCCGTCCAGCCGAATAGCGACAGCCCCGCGAGGATCGCGGCTAGCCAGAGGGGGGCGAGCGCCAGCGCAGTGGAAACGCTGATCGCGTTGATGAAGAAACCGATGCCCAGCATTCCCGACCAGCCGGGTGAGGCGGGGTCGAGCGGGCCCACCACGCGCGCGACGGCAAAGGCGTGGGCGATCAGCGCGATTGCGAGAATGGCGAGCGCGGCGCTCCAGCCGAACATCTCGCGCCGCTCGCGATCCCGCCAGGCGGCGAGCGCCATGATGACGAGATAGAGCGCCGCGGTTTCGCGGATCAGCGCCGCCAGCAGCCCGGCGGCGACCGCTTCGATCCAACGTCCCGGCCGCCGCAACGCGAGTGAAAGGGCAATGAGCAGGCCTGCCCATAGTTCGTGAAAGGCCCAGAGGTCGGCCTGCACAAAGGCCATCAGCCCGCCGGCGAGCAGCGCCATCGCAACCGCTTGCGCGGGCCAGTCGGTCAGCGCGTCGCGGAACCGCGCATACCAGGCGAGCGCAACGGCGAGCACCAGCGCATAGAGCAGCGCCAGGACCACGGCATGCGGCAGATGCGCCTGCGTCATCGCCAGCCCGGGCATCCGCATCGTGATGAAGGGACGCAGCGGATAATCGCCGACGCGAAGCGCCTCGGCCGCTGTCGGATAATAGGCACCGCCATGCCGGACGGCATCGACGATGGTTTCGTACAGGATGATGTCGCGCTGGTCGTCAGCGGGGCTTTCGGTGCCGGCTCCAGGCGGGGGTGGTGCGGGCGCCGTCAGGCTGGTGAGGCAGATCAGCAGCAACAGCCCCAGCAGACCAGCTGCAATCCGGGCACGGGTGCGCGGGAGTTGCGCGAAGCGCGACGGCTCGGCCAGCCAGAGCGGCTTGATGCGGGTCATTGGGATGGTTCTATCGCAGCGGGCCGATGCTGTCAGGTCAGCAGCAGCGTCGCGGCGACGCCCGCGCTCGTCGCAAGCAGCGCGACCGCAGCGTAGCGCCAGCCGCCGCCGACACGGACGACCTCGATCTCCCGGAGCGGCGGGGCGGGGGGCGCACCGCCGGGATCGGGGAAATGCCGCTCGATATTGCGGATCAGCTTGGGCAGGCGGGCAAGGGTCTTGAGATCCTCGGACAGCCGGTCGGCGATGAATGCCTCCGGCCCCAGCTCGGTGCGGATCCATTCGCGCACGAACGGCGCGGCCGAATCCCACAGATTGATGTCCGGATGCAGTCGCGTCGCCACACCCTCGACCATCACCATCGTCTTTTGCAGAAGCAGCAGATGCGGCTGGGTCTGCATGTCGAAGTCGCGGGTGATGTTGAACAGGCTGTCGAGCATCATGCCGACGCTCATGTCCTTGACCGGCAGCCCGCGCATCGGCTCGCCCACGGCGCGGAGGGCTGTGGCGAACTCGGCGACATTGTGGTGCGCGGGGACATAGCCCGCCTCGAAATGGATTTCCGCCACGCGGCGATAATTGCCGGTGATCAGGCCGTAGAGGATCTCGGCCAGCCAGACGCGCGCGCGCCGGTCGATCCGGCCCATGATGCCGAAATCGATCGCGTCGATGTGGTTGCCGGGGAGCGCGAAGAGGTTCCCCTGATGCATGTCGGCATGGAAGAAGCCTTCCGAGATCGCCTGGCGCAGGAACGCGCGGACCAGCGTGTTGGCGAGCTTCTCGGTGTCATAGCCCGCAGCGACGATCGCGTCGCGGTTCGACAGCTTGATGCCGTCGATCCATTCGAGCGTCAGGACCTTGCCGGTGGTGCGCTGCCAGTCGATCGTGGGAACGGTGAAGTCGGGCTCGGCCTCCATCGACTCCGACAGCTCGGAGGCGGAGGCGGCTTCGCGGCGCAGGTCGAGCTCGCGCGCGGTCCAGCGCTTGAACGTCTCGATGACGAGGCGTGGGCGCAGCCGCGCGACCTCGCCGCCCTGCGCTTCGAGCTGGGCGGCGGCCCATTCATAGGTTTCGATCGCCTTGGCGAACTCGGCCTCGATCCCCGGGCGCAGCACCTTGACCGCGACCGTGCGGCCGTCGGTGGTGGTTGCGCGATGGACCTGCGCGATCGAAGCGGCGCCGATCGGCACCTCCTCGATCTCAGTGAACAGGTCCTCGATCGGCCGCTCGAAGCTGCGCTCGATCGCGGCGCGGATCACCGGGAAAGGGACGGGCGGGAGCGCGTCCTGCAGCCGCATCAGATCGTGCGCCGCGGCCTCGCCGATCAGGTCGGCGCGCGTCGCCAGCGTCTGGCCCAGCTTGATCGCGGCGGGGCCGATATCCTGCAGCGCGTCGGCATAGCGGGGCGTCTCTGGCATGCGCGCGCCAAAGCGAAGCGCACGCGCGGCGCGGCGCACCAGCGGCGGCGTATTGCGGTCGCGCTCGATCCCGCGCAGCGCGCCGTGGCGCGCCAGCGTGCGGCCCCATTTGAGGAGGCGCCACAGATGGACGACGGGAGCGGTCAAATCTTCCAGCCGCTATGGATCGCCACAAGGCCGCCCAGCATCGGTTCGACGCGGGTCTGCACGAAGCCGGCATCTTTGATCATGCCCTCAAAGGTCGGCATGTCGGGGAAGCGGCGGATCGATTCGATCAGGTAGCGATAGCTGTCCTCGTCCTTCGCCAGCAGCTTGCCGAGCTTGGGGACGACATGGTGCGAATAGGCGTCGTACAGGTCCGAGAAGCCCGGCCACACGGTGGTCGAGAATTCGAGTACGAAGAAGCGGCCGCCGCGCTTGAGCACGCGATGCGCCTCGCGCAGCGCCATCGGGATGTCGGTGACGTTCCGGATGCCGAAGGCGATGGTGTAGGCGTCGAAGAAGCGGTCGGGCCATTGCAGCGTCTCGGCGTTCGCCTCGCTCCACACCAAACCGTCGATGCCGCGCTTCGCAGCGCGCTCGATACCGACGGCGAGCATGTCGGGGTTGATGTCGGCGACGGTCACCGCCGCGCCCGATTCGGCCATGCGGAAGGCGATGTCGCCGGTGCCGCCGGCCATGTCGAGGATCGCCTCGCCCTCACGCGGCTTCACCCGGCGGACGAACACATCCTTCCAGATGCGGTGCAGCCCGCCCGACATGGCGTCGTTCATCACGTCATAGCTGGAGGCGACGCTGGAGAAGACCCCGCCGACGCGGCGGGTCTTGTCCTCGCGGGCGACATCTTCGTAGCCGAAGGAGACGGTGTCGGTCATGCGGTGCGCTCTAGCCAAGGCTTGTGGACGGAGCAAACGCAACATAGCTGGTCCCGATGCCTGAATTACCCGAA
>CAZBYE010000047.1:0-15417 GCA_964496045.1 uncultured Stakelama sp. | reverse complement strand
ATGTCGGAGAAGAGGATCGCGCCGTCGAAACCGAAGCGCCGGATCGGCTGAAGCGTGACCTCAGCCGCCGCCTCGCTGTCGTTGACCAACTCGAGGAATCCGCCCTTCTCAGCCCGCAGCGCGCGATATTCGGGAAGGTAGCGGCCCGCCTGACGCATAAGCCACATCGGCGGAGCATCGACGCGCTTTCCGGAAAGCACATCGAGAAGGGGTTTGGAGGGCGATGGGTGTGAATTCACAGGACTGCTCATTCCATCTTCTAAAAGAAGAAAAGATTCAAAGAAGGATGTTGTTGTTAGTTGGTGCGTGGATGCCGGGGCTTAGGCGTTCGTGCCGATTCTGCCAACAGATTGACGGCGGAAATGCCCGCGATTCGCTGCAGAGTCGCGATCGCCGTCCACATCATCCACAGCCTGTGCGTGCATCGGTGCGTCTGTGGAACGCGTTGTGGATGAGTTGGCCGGATCGTGGACCGATCGGGCCGCTTGGCGTGCCCGTGTCGTTGCGCTAGCGATTTTCCGCATGTTTTCCACAGATCTGTTCAGCTGATGCGATTGCACCTTCATTTGCTCTCCGATTCCACCGGCGAGACGCTGGAGAATATCGCCAAGGCGGCGCTCGCGCAGTTCGACGATGTCGAGGTGCTGCGTCATTTCTGGCCGATGGTGCGGAGCGAAACCCATCTCGAGCGCATTCTGGGTGAGATCGCGCAGAATCCCGGTCTGGTGATCTTCACGCTGGTCAACCCCGAGATTCGCCGCACGCTGGAGGCGCGGTGCCGCGCGATCGGACTGCCTGCGGTGGCGCCGCTCGATCCGGTCAACCACGCGCTCTCGAGCATGTTGGGGCAGGAGATGAAGGCCCGGCCGGGGCGTCAGCACACCCTCGACGCCGCCTATTTCGCACGCGTCGACGCGATCCAGTTCACCATCGCACATGACGACGGCGTCAATTGGGAGAATTGGGAGGAGGCGGACATCGTCCTCGCCGGCGTCTCGCGCACCTCGAAGACGCCGACGTCGATCTACCTCGCCAATCGCGGGTTCAAGGTTGCGAACATTCCGATCGTGCCCGAATCTCCGCCGCCCACTACGCTGTTTGCGTTGCGTCACCCGATGGTGGTTGGCCTCACCACCAGCCCCGAGCGGTTGATCCAGGTGCGGCGAAACCGCTTGCTCTCGCTCAACCAGCAGAACGAGACCTCCTATATTGAGCACGAAGCCGTGCAGCGCGAGGTTGCCTATGCCCGGCGCATGTTCGCCGACAATGGCTGGCCGGTGATTGACGTCACTCGCCGGTCGATCGAGGAAACCGCCGCGGCGATCATCACTTTGTGCAACGAGCGGGAGAGCGGATCCGGGACTCGCGCCGAATGATCGTGCTCGCTTCCACCAGTGCGTCGCGCCGCGCGATGCTGACCGCCGCGGGGGTTCCGCACGAGGCCCTCGCCGCGCATGTCGATGAGGACGCCGCCAAGGCGGGCCTTGCCGGAGTTGCGCCGCGCGACTTGGCCGATGCGCTTGCCGAGCTCAAGGCGCTCAAGGTCAGCCAGCGTGTGCCCGGTACATTGGTCCTCGGTTGCGACTCGGTTGTGGCGATCGAAGACGGGACATTGCTCGACAAACCGGTCGATCGCGCCGATGCCGAACAGCATCTGCGGCTTCTCTCGGGCAAGCGTCACGATCTTTACAGCGCAGCGGTGATCGCCGAAAATGGTCGCCCGGTATGGCGGCATGTCGATCGCGCACGATTGCTGGTGCGCCCGCTCTCCGACGCGTTCATTGCCGAGTATCTCGACGCTGAATGGCCGGCGATCGCGGGCTGTGTCGGCTGCTATCGGGTCGAAGGACCCGGGGTGCAGCTCTTCTCGCGGATGGAGGGGAGCCACTACACGATCCTGGGCATGCCCTTGCTCAATATCCTTGATTATCTGCGCACGAGAGGCGTGTTGACGTCATGACCATCACTCCCTTCGCCGAAGTCATCGGCGACCCGATCGTCCAGTCCAAATCGCCGCTGATCCACGGCTTCTGGCTCGACAAGCTCGGCCTGGCCGCCGCCTACGGCAAGACGCATGTCACCGCCGAGGGCCTGGCCGACTTCTTCGCCTCGCGCCGCGACGATCCGAACTGGCGCGGCTGCAACATCACTGCGCCGCACAAGATCGCATCGCTTGACCACGTTCCCGATCCCGGCGGCGTGCGCGACACGATCGGTGCAATCAACACCGTGTTCCGCGGCGCGGATGGCACCCTGATTGGCACCAATACCGACGCGGCGGGGTTCTATGCTCCGCTCGCCGAGTTCGATCTGGAGGGCGCGCCGGTTGCCGTGGTCGGTGCCGGCGGCGCGGCGCGCGCGATCCTGTTCGCGCTGGCACGGGCCGGGGTCGGGCAGGTGACGATCCTCAACCGTTCGCCGCTGAAAGCGATGGGGCTGCTCGCGACCTTTGGGTTGAAGGGCGATGTGGTGGCACTCGATGCACCGATCCCGCCGGTGGCGCTGCTGGTCAACGCCAGCTCGCTCGGCATGACGGGCCAGCCGCCGCTTGACCTCGATCTCGGCAATCTGCCCGACGATGCGGTTGTCTATGACGCGGTCTATGCCCCGCTCGAGACCGGATTGCTCGCCGCGGCGCGTGCGCGCGATCTGGAGACGGTTGACGGGCTGGAGATGCTGATCGGCCAGGCCGCGCTCGCCTTCGAGCTGTTCTTCGGCAAGGCGCCACCGCGCGAGCATGATGCGGAGTTGCGGGCATTGTTGACGTCATAATGCTGGTGCTTGGCCTCACCGGATCGATCGGCATGGGCAAGTCCACCGTCGCGGCGATGTTCGCGGAGGAAGGCGTGCCGGTGTTCGATGCCGATGCAGAGGTTCACAAGCTGCAGGGGCCGGACGGGCGGCTGGTTACCGAGATCGAGGCGGCTTTCCCGGGAACGACCGGGGAAAGCGGAGTCGATCGTCCGCTGCTGAGCAAGGCGGTGTTCGGCAATCCCGAAGCGCTCAGGCAGCTGGAGGCAATCGTCCATCCCGCCGTCGCGGAGGAACGCGCCCGATTCCTCGACGCGAATCGCGACCGGCCGCTGGTTCTGCTCGACATACCCTTGCTGTTCGAAGCAGGCGGCTGGGAGCAGGTCGACAAGATCGTCGTGGTCTCTGCGCCGGCTGACGTGCAGCGCGAACGTGTCCTCGCCCGACCGGGTATGACCGTCGACCGGTTCGAGTCGATTCTCGCGAGGCAGACCCCCGACTCCGAAAAGCGCGCCCGCGCCGATTTCGTAATCCCGACCGGCGGGTCGCTGGAGGAGACGCGCGCCGCGGTTTGTGCGGTGATCGCTTGCTTAGCGGGCGCGGAAGGCCGATAATCAGGCCATGCGGGAAATCGTGTTCGATACCGAAACCACCGGCCTCAGCTTCAACGCAGGGCACCGGCTGGTGGAGATTGGCTGTGTCGAGCTGGTCAACCGTGTGCCGACCGGCCGCAGTTTCCACCGCTACCTCAATCCCGACCGCGACATGCCGGTCGAGGCGTTCGCGGTGCACGGCCTGTCCGAGGCATTTCTGGCCGACAAGCCGCGTTTCCCCGAGATTTGCGACGAACTGATCGAGTTTCTGGGCGATTGTCCGCTGATCGCGCACAATGCGATGTTCGACTATGGTTTCATCAACGGCGAGCTGAAGGTGTGCGGGCGCCCGCTGCTTCCGGTCGAGCGAATCGTCGACACGCTGACGATGGCGCGCGCCAGGCATCCCGGCGCCAAGCACACGCTCGATGCGTTGTGCGTGCGCTATGGCATCGATCTTTCGGCGCGCGAACTGCACGGCGCGCTGCTCGACGCACAGCTGCTCGCGCAGGTGTTCATCGAGCTGACCGGCGGACGGCAGATCACGCTGGGTCTTGCTGTCGAGGCTGCGGCGGCGAGTGAGCGGGTGGAGGCCGCCGCGGTGAAGAGCAATGCACGCCCGGCACGTGTTTTTGTGCCGAGCGACGAAGAACTGGCCCGCCATTCGGCGTTCATGGCCGGATTCGAGGAGCCGCTTTGGGGCAGTCCGGCGTCCGGTTGACGGGCATCGGGTGCGTTCCTAGTTGCACCTCATAGTTGACGGAGGAAGATATGGATATCCGGGTTTCGGGTCATCGGGTCGATACGGGCAAGGCCATCCGGCAGCACGTTGAAGACCGGCTCCAGGGTATCGCCGACAAATATTTCTCCCGCGCAATTTCGGCCCAGGTGACGTTCGGCAAGGGGCCACATGATTACGGCTTCACCTGCGACATCGTTGCGCATGTGATGCAGGGGTTGGTGCTCAAGGGATCGCACGGCGCGCAGGAGGCGCATCTCGCCTTCGACGGCGCCGCCGACAAGATCGAGAAGCAGCTGCGGCGTTATGTCCGCCGCCTCAAGGACCGCAACAACGGTCATGCACAGGCGGCGCTCGATGCGGCGTATGATGCGGGCTACACTGTATTCCAGATCGATGAGGCTGAGGAAGAAGTCGCCGATGCGCCCCCGGTGATTGCCGAGACTCGCGTCGATGTGCCGGATGCCAGCGTTTCCGATGCGGTGATGATGCTCGATCTGCGCAACACCAACGCGCTGCTGTTCAAGAATAGCGGCACCGGCAACTACAACATGGTCTATCGCCGCGCGGATGGAACGATCGGCTGGGTCGAACCCAACCGGGCCGCCTGATCCCCGCACGATGAACGATCTCGGCGACCTTTTGAAGCCCGATGCCGTGCGCTCGGGAACCCCGGCGGGCAGCAAGAAGAAACTCTTCGCGCTGCTCGGCGAGGCTGCGGCCGCGGCCTATGGCCTCGACGCGGCGGAGGTCGCCGAGCGGCTCGCTGCGCGTGAGAAACTCGGATCGACCGGCTTTGGCGGCGGCATCGCGATCCCCCATGGTAAGATCGCCGGATTGCCTCGGGTGCGCGGCCTGTTCGTGCGGCTCGACAAGCCGCTCGACTTCGCATCGGTCGACGATCTGCCGGTCGATCTGGTGTTCGCGTTGCTCTCGCCGCCTGACGCCGGGGCGGAGCATCTGAAGGCGCTAGCGCGCGTGTCCCGGCGGCTGCGGGATCGTGCCTTCACCGCCAAGCTGCGTGGCGCAGGATCGGCCGACGCGCTCTATGCACTGCTTGCGGGGACCGAGACGCGTGACGCCGCCGCCTGAACCGGTGGGAGCTCAAGCGCACTACCGCGCGCTCGAATCGCTCTACGCTGCAGCCCCGATCAACCGGTTTTTCGACTCGCGGCTCGAGATTCCGGCGAACGGGCAGGCGCGGATCCACTTCACGATCGACGAACGGCATTTTCATGCCGGCGGCGCGGCGCACGGCACCAGTTATTTCAAGATGCTGGACGATGCGGCTTTCTATGCCTGCAACAGCCTGGTCACCGATCGCTTCCTGCTCACCACCGCCTTCAATCTGCTTTTCACTCGTCCGCTGGGGCCGGGACCGGTGATCGCGGAGGGGCGTTGGGTCAGCGGGCAGCGCCGCGTGTTCGTCGCCGAAGCGCGGCTGATCGATGCCGATGGCGAGGAAGCGGCACGCGGCACCGGCACCTTCATGAAATCGCGCATCCCGCTCGCCGGTCTTGCGGGCTACCGTCCCTGATGGCGCGGCTCGCGGCCGGGCTGCTCGTCAACGCACTCGTCCGGCGGGTCAATGCGGCGGGCGGCAGTGCGATGGTGCTGGCGAAGGGGGATGCGGAAGCCGGCGCGATCCTGGTGCTGACGCTTGAGCGCGGTGGGAATCCAGGCTTCTTCGAACGCGGAATCGGACCTGATGGAAAGCCCGCACTGGTACGTTCCGGCCCGACCGAACTTACTGATGAGAGCGCCGTTTCAGACTATTGGCAGCGCCGTCGCAGCCGTGATTCCGATTTATGGGTTGTCGAACTGGATATCGCGGAGGCGGAACGGTTCGCCGCTGAAACCCTCACAACTGGTTGACACTCCGTAACCATTTGGCCAGAGGCTCGCGCACGTTTAAGTAGCGTTGTGCCGTCGGGGTGTGAGACCGCCGGTTACGCAGTCGGGGGGAAAGCCCGACCGGTCCTTTGTTTAAGACAAAGATACGGACCGGATCGCGCGCCAACCGCATAGTATCGAAGTTGAATGTCCTTTTCTGCTCGCGCCGCGATTATCGCGGCTGTGACACTTGCCTTTGCCGCGGGCATTGGCGCGACCGCTCCGGGTGTGGCCCGGCAGACCGCGCCGTCCGCCAGCAATAACGGTCCGGACCTCCAACAGGTTCCGACGATGGCCGAAGCGCTCGCCGATCTCGAAGCCGATGCGCCGGTCGCCCCCACCAATGCTGTGGTTCAGCCGCTCGCCGATCTCGATGGCGACGATGCCGATTATGCGACGCTCGCCGCCGCAGTCGCCGCGCAGCCGCTTGCCATTGATGACGACGAGCTCAACTGTCTCGCCATCGGCGTCTATTATGAATCGAAGGGCGAACCCCTCGAAGGCCAGCTCGCAGTGGCTGATGTGATCCTCAATCGCAGCGAATCGGGTCGCTTCCCGCGCAGCGTGTGCGGCGTGCTCAAGCAGCGCGGCCAGTTCTCTTTTGTCCGCGGCGGCCAGCTACCGCAGCCGTCGGAAGGTTCGCGTGCGTGGAAGACGGCTCTTGCAGTCGCCAAGGTCGCCCGCGGCGACATGTGGGACAGCCGTGTTTCAAACGCGCTCTACTTCCACGCCCGTTATGTCTCGCCCGGCTGGCGCCGTGCGCGCGTCGGCAGCGTCGGAAACCACATCTTCTACCGCTGAGCAGATTGGGCATGCGCGAAAGCGCATGCTGACGGTCCTTCCAAACCGACTCGAACCTTCCGTTCGTTCGGCAAATGTTCTAGGCAGCGGGGATGGTTTCTGCCCTCCCCGCTGCCGAGTCGAACCCTGAACTGCTGCCACCGGCCGCGCCGCAGCTCACCGCCGAAGTGACCCGCGGCGTCTGCCGGATGCTGCTGCGCCATGATTGCGTGGCGCTCGCCGAAGTGCCGCTGGGCGATGGCCGCCGTGCGGACCTGATGGCGCTGGACGCGCGTGGTGAAGTGGTGATCGTCGAGGTCAAGGTATCGCGCGCCGATCTGGTTGGGGACGGCAAATGGAGCGACTATCTCGCCCATTGCGACCGTTTCTTCTGGGCGGTGCCCGCCGGGTTCGACGTGAGTCTCTTCGAGACGCCGGGTTTCCTGCCCGAACGCTGCGGGGTGATCGTCGCCGACCGCTACGATGCCGCAATTCTCCGTGAAGCGAAGACGGTGCCGCTCGCCAGTGCGACGCGGCGCAAATGCACGCTCGCCTTCGCTCGCCGGGCTGCGCGCCGGGTGATCACGCTGACCGATCCGGATGCCGAGGGAATCGGCCGGAGCGGCTAGTCCTAGAAACTTGGTCCCGAAACCGCGCGTTTCTGCAGTGTGGGCGCGTCCTTGAGCAGTTGTGCGATCACGGGCGAGCGGGTGTCGCGCGCCGCATAGTCGCGCGCGTTCATCCCGGCGAGCCGGTCGCGCTGGTCGGGATCTGCCTTGGCGTCGAGCAGGGTACGGACCATGTCGCTATCGCGGCGCTGCACCGCGCGAATCAGCGGGGTCTCGCCGCCACTGTTACCCAGGTTGATATTCGCGCGCTTGGACAGCAGCAGCGTCACGCCTTCGGGCCAGGCGGCCTCCACCGCCAGCATCAGCGGCGTGTTGCCGCTGCCATCCTGCAGATTGATGTTGCCGCCGCGCGAGAGGATGAAGTTCAGATAGGTGCGGTCGCGGCGCTTAGTGACGATATGGATCGCCGCCTCACCCTTATTGTCGCGCGCATTGACGATCGTCTGACCCGGTTCGTTCAGCATATCGGTGACCTTGGTGCCGTCCTGGTCACGCACGGCCTTCAGGAAATTATAGCTGTCGGTGAACTGCTGAGCGGCCACCGGAAGCGCCAGCGCGAGCAGCGCCGCGGCGAAAACGGGCCGGGCTGGACGAAAAGTCATGATCGAACGATGCCCCTGATGGCTGGGAAACCTTGCAACCCGCGCCGTATCAGATCATTGCGGGCGGCGCCATGAACAGGTTGCTGATCCCCGCTTTCGCCCTCGCTTTTGCTCTCGCCGGTTGCGGCGGGGGCACAGAAGCGAAGAAATCCCTCGCCGATGCGCCGCTTGCCGGTGCCTCGATCGGCGGGCCGTTCACGCTGGTGGACGGTGACGGCAAGACGGTGAAGGACACCGACTTCACCGGCAAATACCGGATTATGTATTTCGGCTACACCTTCTGCCCCGATGTCTGCCCGGTCGACGTCCAGAATATCGGCGGTGCGATGAAGCTGCTTGACAAGAGCAACCCCAGGCTCTCGGCGCAGATCGTGCCGATCTTCGTCACCATCGATCCCGCGCGCGACACGCCCAAGGTGGTCAAGGAGTTCACCGCGGCCTTCTACCCGCGCATGGTCGGCCTCACCGGAACCCCGGCACAGGTCGATGCCGCGGCAAAGGTCTATCGCGTCCCTTATGCCAAGCGCGAAACGCCGAGCGGCTACCTCATGGACCATGGCCGCCAGGCCTATCTGATCGGTCCCAAGGGGGAGCCGATCGCATTGCTGCCGCAGGATCAGAACCCGCAGGCGATCGTCGCGGAGATCGAGCGCTGGATCGGATAAAGCCCTTCTGGGAGCAGCCGCTCTCGACCCTCGACCGCGCGCAATGGGAGGCATTGTGCGACGGCTGCGGCAAATGCTGCCTGCACAAGATCGAGGATGAGGACACGGGCGATCTCTACGCGACCAACGTCGCCTGCCGCCTGCTCGATCGCCAGACCGGCTTCTGCAGCGACTACAAGCATCGCCACGCCTATGTCGCCGAATGCGTCCGGCTCAACGCGCATAATGTCGAGGATATCGTCTGGCTGCCCCGCACCTGCGCCTATCGCCTGCGCGCGAACGATGAGCCGCTTCCTGGCTGGCATTATCTGGTGAGCGGCGATCGCGAAGCGGTCCACGCCGCCGGCGAATCGGTGCGCGGCTGGACAATCTCCGAGGATATCGCCGGCGATCTCGAGCATCACATGGTCGACCGGGTGCTGTGACCCACCCGATCGAGGTCGTCCGCCATCCGCGTGCGCGGCGGATGAAGCTCTCGGTCGACAACGCCACCGGTCAGGTTCGCCTCACGCTGCCGCCGCGTGCGCCGGTGGGCGAGGCGATGCGCTGGGCTGAGCAGCAGCATGAATGGATCGCGCGCGCGCTCGAACGCCGCACCGCGCCGGTGCCGTTCGCGCCGGGCGCGACGATCCTCTATCTCGGCGAGGAGATTGGCCTTGGCTGGGACAGCGGCTTTCCGCGCACCCCGGTGCTCGACGACGGTCAGCTGATCGCGGGCGGGCCGCGCGAGGGTTATGAACGCCGCGTCGAACGCTGGCTGCGCAAGACCGCGCTCGAAACGCTGAGCATCGAGACTGCCGAATATGCAGCGCTTGCGGATGTCACCGTCACGCGCGTCGCGATCGGCGATCCTTCGGGGCGCTGGGGCAGCTGCGCGTCATCGGGGGTAATCCGCTATAGCTGGCGGCTGATTCTCGCCCCGGCCGCGGTTCGCCGAGCTACCGTCGCGCACGAGGTCGCGCACCGGGTCCATATGAATCACAGCCCCGCTTTCCACGCGGTCGTCCGGCAGCTCTATGGTAAGGATCCGGTGCGTGAGCGCGCCTGGCTGCGCGCCAACGCGATGCGGCTTCACTCGTTCGGCCGCGATTCCTGAAGCGGGCGCCCAGAGTCCCTACCGCCGTCGCGTCCTGAATCGCGCGGGGGCGCGCGATCGGCGGGTTCGCGGCGCGGCGGCGGGGCATCGCGCTGGCCGCGCCCGGTCATCCGGTCAAGCCAGTCCTGATCGATCGTGCCGTCGTCCGCGGGGGGCGGCGTGCCGCCCGGGGCAGCATCCGGATTGGCCTCTTCGCGCGGGATCGGGTTACCGTCCTCATCGACATAGACCGCGTTGTCGGGTGCGCCATAGACTTCGTCGTCAGGCTCGATCTGCCATTCGGGCAAGGTTACTTCGGTCTCGAACGGCTCGACCGGGCGGCCGGCGACCGCGGGGCGCATGAACGCGGCAAAGGCGCGTGCCGGGGCAGTGCCACCCTGCAGCCCGCCGACACGCTTGGCATCGTCGCGGCCCATCCATACGCCGGTGGTGAGGCCCGAGGAGAAGCCGAGGAACCAGCCGTCCTTGTTCGAGGTCGTGGTGCCTGTCTTGCCCGCGACCGGGCGATCAATCTGCGCCGCGCGTCCGCTGCCCGTGGCGACCGCGGTCTGCATCAGGTCGGTCATCTGCGCCGCGACATAGGGTGCGACCAGCACACGGGAAGTATCGACTTCATGCTGATAGATCACCGCGCTGTTCGCGGTGACGCGGGTGATTGCATAGGGGGTGACGCCAACACCCTTGTTCGCGACCGAGGCAAACGCCCGGGTCATGTCGATCAGCCGCACATTGCTTGTGCCCAGAACCATCGCTGGCTGAGTATTGATCGGGGTGGTGATGCCGAACCGCCGCGCCATGTCCGCGACGGTGCCGAAGCCGACTTCCTGCCCCAGTTTCGCAGCGATGGTGTTGATCGAATAGGCGAAGGCCGAACGCAGCGACATCGCGCCCGAGAATCGGCCCGAATTGTTGCGCGGGCTCCAGCCGCCGATCGTCACCGCCTCGTCGACCACCTGATCGTCGGGCTTGTGACCGGCTTCGAGCGCGGCGAGATAGACGAACAGCTTGAACGCTGATCCCGGCTGGCGCGTCGCCTGTGTGGCGCGGTTATAGATCGATGAGACATAATCGCGCCCGCCCACCATCGCGCGCACCGCGCCGTCGCGGTCAAGGCTCACCAGCGCGCCCTGCGCCCCGGCGGGAGTATTCGCCTGAATCGCCTGCGTCGCGGCGTTCTGCATCTTGAGGTCGATCGTCGTCCACACGTCGAGCGGCGCTTCGGTCTCGTCGATCAGCACTTCGAGCTGGGGCAGCGCCCAGTCGGTGAAATAGCGGACGCTGTTTTGCTTGGGCGCCGCGGCAAGTTTGACCTCGGCCGGGCGTGCGGCGTCGGCCTGGGCGCGGGTGAGCGCGCCGGTCTCGACCATGACGTCGAGCACCACGCTGGCGCGACCGATTGCCGCCTCCGCGTCGGCGGTGGGTGAGTAGCGCGACGGCGCCTTGACCAACCCTGCGACGACGGCGGATTCGGACAGCGTCAGATTGGTGGCCGGATGGCCGAAAAAGGTGCGTGAGGCAGCGTCGATGCCGTACGCGCCGCCACCGAAATAGACCTTGTTCAGGTACAGTTCGAGGATCTGGTCCTTGGTGAACTTGCGCTCCAGCGCGAGCGCCAGCACCATCTCGCGCAGCTTGCGGCCGACGTCATATTTGTTCGACAGGAATATGGTGCGCGCGACCTGCTGGGTGATCGTCGATGCGCCCTGCAAGCGGCGGTCGGTACCGCGATGGTCGAACGCGAACTTGGTGATGCGCACCAGTGCGACCGGATCGACGCCCCAGTGCGAACGAAAGCGGCGATCTTCGATTGAGACCATCGCGTCGCGCATCGGTGCAGGGATCTTCGAATATTCGATCCACTCGCCATAGCTCGGCCCCAGTGAGACGATCACGGTGCCGTCGGCGGCGTGGACGCGGATCATCTGGCCGTTGGGCGAGGATTTGAGTTCGTCGAAGCTCGGCAGGTTGGCGCGCGCGGTATAGACCGCGATCGTCAGCGCGATGAGGCCGGCGAGCGCGAGCGCGACTCCGCCGATCAGCACCCATTTCAGGATGCGGCGAAACTTGCCGGGGCGGGCGGAGGATTTTCTGGGCATCGGAAGTGGCGCGAACCTACCGGCGAACCGCGCGGCTCACAAGCGGATCGATAAGCCGGCCGGTCGCATGCGAATCAGGCGTCATCGCCTTCGCCGCGCGGGCGGAATTCGAGCGCGACCGAGTTGATGCAGTAGCGAAGCCCTGTCGGGGGCGGTCCGTCGGGAAAGACGTGGCCCTGATGCCCGTCACAGCGCGCGCAGCGGACTTCGGTACGGACCATGCCGTGGGTCGAATCGCCATGCTCGCTGACATGATCTGGGGCGACGGGGCGCGTGAAGCTGGGCCAGCCAGATCCCGAGTCATATTTGTCGTCGCTGTCGAACAGCTCAAGCTGGCATCCCGAACAACGATAGACCCCATCGGTCTTGTTGTCGGTGTAGTGGCCCGAAAAGGCGCGCTCGGTCCCCGCCTCGCGCAGCACTTGATATTGCGCCGGCGTGAGCCGCTGACGCCACTCCGATTCGGAAAGGTTGAGCTGTTCCATGCGCCCGATGTGAGGTGCCGGGCGGCCGCCGTCAATCGGCGGCTTCGTCCTTCCACGCCCACCAGAGTTGTGCGGGCGGCACGTTCCACCATTCCATGTCGGCATCGATGCGGGCGAAGTGGGGGGTCAGGAAATTGCGGACATTGGGATTGAACTGATAAACCAGAAACGCGCCACCCGGCTTCAGCACGCGCTGCGTCGCTTCCGCGATCGTTTCGCCCACGCCCGCCGGCAGGGTCGAGAAGGGCAGGCCCGACAGCACGTAATCGGCATGCTCCGCGCCATGATCGGCGACGATGGTGTTGACGTCGGCGGCCGAACCCTGAATCGCCGAAAAGCGCGGATCAACGATGGTCTGGCGCAGATAGGCGACGAAATCGGGGTTGGTGTCGATCGCGATATATTTCGCGTCCGGGCCGAGCCGGTCGAGGATGTGGCGGCAGAAGGTGCCTACGCCCGGGCCATACTCGACGAACACCTTGGTGTTCTCCCAGTCCACGCGCCCGAGCATCTTGCGGATCAGTTTGCGCGAGGACGGTATGATCGATCCGACCATCACCGGATGCTTGAAGAACCCCTGAAGGAAGAGCGCCTGTGGCGAGAGGGGACGCGAAGCCTTGCGCTTCGCGCGGGAAAACGTGGTCGAACCGTTCATCAACTTCCCTCTGTCGGTGTCACGATCCTGTAGGACAGTTGCCACGGCTCTGTCATCAGGTACGTGCGCATCTTAACGCTCTTCACGTCGTGGCGGTTGCGCACGCCGCCGAAACGTTTCATCGAACAACCCGTGAAGGGAGCAATCCATGACGTATCCGCGCGAAGGTCAGGTCGCCGTGATCTTCGTCTCGCAACGCACGGATGAGGATGCCGACGGCTATTCCGAGGCAGCCGGGGCAATGGCGGCGCTGGCCGCCGTGCAGCCCGGCTATGCCGGCGTCGAAAGCGTCCGCGATTCGGGCGGGCTTGGCATCACCGTCAGCTATTGGATGGACGATGCGAGTGCGAAGGCCTGGCGCGATAATCCCGAACATGCCCGCATTCGTGATCTCGGCCGTGCGCGCTGGTACGAATGGTATGTGCTGGAGGTGACGCGCGTCGAGCGCGGCTATCGCTGGTCGCGGCAATGAAGTGCCCGTGATATTGGGAGGGTGATCCTGACGCGCGACCGCACCTTCGGGCTTCTGTTCCTGGTGATGTTCACCATCGCCGCCGGCAACACTGCACTGCAATCGGTGCTGCCCGCGCTCGGCCGTTCGCTTGGAGTCCCCGACAGCGCGGTGGCCGCCGCCTTCTCGGTCTCGGCAATCTTGTGGACGCTGGTGGCGCCCTTCTGGGCCAACCGCTCGGATCGGCACGGGCGGCGCAACATGGTGTTGCTGGGACAAATGGGGCTGACCGCCTCGCTGTTCTTCTGCGGCCTGTTCCTGGCGGCGGGGATCAACGGCTGGATCGCACCTGCCACTGCCTTCATCTTCTTCGTCGGGGCGCGGATGCTCTATGGCGGGTTCGGTTCGGCCGCGCCGCCAGCAGTGCAGGCGATCGTCGCCGCGCGGACCAGCCGCGAGGACCGGACCAAGGCGCTCACCCTGCTCGGCTCGGCCTTTGGCCTCGGCACCATCCTCGGCCCGGCGATTGCGCCCTATCTGGTCGTGGGCGACCTGTGGCGCGGCGGGCCGACGATTGGCCTCGCCGGCCCGGCGCTGATCTTCAGCGGGGCGTCGCTGGTGATGGTGCTTGTTATCTCGCGCTTCCTCCCGCGTGATGTCGATGCACCGCTCAGCCATGGCGCGGTGACCAGCTATCCCTCGATCGGCGGGCAGGCGAGCGGGGCGAGCGTCACCGCCGCCACCACCCCCAAGATCGAGCCGATCGGCTATTTCGACCCGCGCGTGCGTTCCTGGATGATCTGCGGTCTGGTGCTTGGCCATGCGCAGGCGATGGCGGGACAAGTGATCGGCTTCCTGATCATCGATCGGCTCGGGGTCCCGCCGATCGAGGCGATTCAAGCGACCGGCCTCGTCCTGATGATGGGCGCGGGGTCGGCGCTGCTCGCGCAATGGGGGATCATCCCGCTGCTCAACCTCAACCCGCGCCAGCTGATGCTGATCGGCCTGTCGCTCAGTGCTGTAGGCGCGTTTGCCATCGGGAACGCGGTCTCGCTGTACGGGATCGCCACCGGCTATGCGCTGGCGACACTCGGCTTCGGCTTCTCGCGGCCGGGTTTCACCGCCGGCTCCTCGCTTGCGGTAGGGCAGGCAGCGCAAGGGTCGGTGGCGGGCAAGGTCACTTCGGTCAACGGCGCCGCCTTCATCCTCGGTCCGTCGATCGGTGTCGCGCTCTATGGCGTGTGGCGGCCGCTGCCCTATTTCACCGCGGCCGCCGCACTCGTACTGCTGATCCTCTACGGATGGTTCAGCCTGCGTCCTTCTTCCGGCCCTGAAGCATCCCCGGAGCGATGAACCCGATCGGGTTGAGCGCCACCGCATCCTGCTTCATCCGCGCGACGAGCTGGGCATATTCCGCCTCCATCTCGGGCGTCACGGTGGCGCGCGAATCGGCGAGCGCCGCCTCGAAATGCGCCATCGTCACCTGCCGGTTGGCGAGCGATTCGCGCAGCGCAGCAAGACCCGCGCGGCGCACCACATCCTCCAGATCTGCGCCGGTGAACCGGTCGGTCCGCTCGGCGATCGAGCTCAGATCGACATCGTCCGCGAGCGGCATCTTTCCGGTCTGGATCTTGAGAATGCGCTCGCGTCCCGGGGCGTCGGGCACGCCGACATAGATCAGCTCGTCGAGCCGGCCCGGGCGCATCAGCGCGGGATCGATCAGGTTCGGGCGGTTGGTCGCGCCGATCACTACCACCGACTGAAGTTCCTCCAGCCCGTCCATCTCGGCAAGGATGGTGTGCCACACCGGCACCGGATCGGTAGGCTTATCGGACATATCTGGCGCCCCTCCCGAAGCGTTAACGAGTAGCCGTTGAACCGGCTTTTTTGCCATTCCATACCGTTGCTAGACCAAGGTCAACCGACCCGCCGTTTAAAACGGGGCTGACGCTGTTCCCGGCTTCTGCAGGCTGGAAAAGCAT
>CAZBYE010000046.1:0-15823 GCA_964496045.1 uncultured Stakelama sp. | reverse complement strand
CCGCCCGGCCGACGTCAAGACCTTCTACGGGATCGGCCAGCGCGGCGCGCAGCTGACCTATAATTCGCAGAACCGCATCGGATCGGGGTCGACCGACCGCGTCGACGGCGGCGTGAGCGATTTCGGCGTCGAGATCATCAAGGCGATGAACGAGGTCGGCATGCTCGTCGACGTCTCGCATTGCGGCGACCGCACGACGCTCGATGCGATCGAGATTTCGTCCAAGCCGATCGCGATCACGCACAGCAATTGCCGCGCGCTGATCGATCATCCGCGCGTCAAGACCGACGAGGCGATCAAGGCCTGCGCCGCCAAGGGCGGCGTGATGGGCATCACCGGCGTGCGCAACTTCGTGAGCAAGACCGATCCGACGACGATCGTGAACTATGTCGACCATATCGACCATGTCGTGAAGCTCGTCGGGATCGACCATGTCGGCGTCGGCACCGATTCCGACCTCTATGGCTATGACGACACCTCACCCGAGATGAACAAGATGCTGCGCGGCGCCTACAAGGACAGCTACGCCTTTCGCGAAAAGATCGACATCGACGGGTTCGACCACCCGCTCAAGATGTTCGACCTGACCGAAGAGCTCATCCGCCGCAACTATTCCGACGCCAATATCCGCGCCGTGCTTGGCGGCAATTTCCAGCGGCTGCTGACCGCGACCTGGGGCGGCTGACGATGACTGTCCGCCCTTCGATGTCACGAGCCGTTTGATGAACGCCCCGATGGACCGCCAGTCCGGTGCGATCGAGCTGCCGCACCCCTATGTCCTGTTTCTCGGCGACACCACGGTCGCAGGCTTCGCGAAGACCGCGCTCGGCCTGCGTGACTGGGCGCCGGAAAAGTGCGTCGGCGAGCTTCGGCTGCCGGGGGGCACCGTCACGACCGGTCTCGACGCGATCACGCCGGCGCAGGCGCATGCCCGTGGCGCGCGCGCGCTGGTCATCGGTGTCGCCAACCAGGGCGGCGTGATTCCGCCGAGCTGGCGCGCGACGCTGGTCGAGGCGCTCGAAGCCGGCCTCGACGTGATCGCGGGCATGCACATGCGGCTCGCCGACATTCCCGAACTGGTCGAAGCGGCGGACCGGCTGGGGCGACGGCTGATCGACGTGCGGGTGCCGCCGGCCGGGATCCCGGTCGGGACCGGGCGCAAGCGCAGCGGCAAGCGGCTGCTCACCGTCGGCACCGATTGCGCGCTGGGCAAGAAATACACCGCGCTGGCGCTGGCCCGCGCTTTTGCCGGGCGTGGTGTCGACACCGATTTCCGCGCGAGCGGGCAGACCGGCATCATGATCGCCGGTGGCGGCATCCCGATGGATGCGGTGGTCTCGGATTTTGAGGCAGGCGCCGCCGAATTGCTCTCGCCCGATGCTGCGCCCGGCCATTGGGACGTCATCGAAGGGCAGGGCGCGATCACCCACCCGTCCTATGCCGCGGTGTCGCTGGGGCTGCTTCACGGCAGCCAGCCCGACGTGTTCGTGGTGTGCCACGAGCCGGGCCGCACCGACATGCTGGGCGCGTCGGGCTATGTGCTGGCCAGCATCGAAGAGATCGTCGAGCTGACCATGTTGCTCGGCCGCCGCACCAATCCTGCAATCCGCTGCGGTGGCTTCTCGTTCAATACCTCGGCGCTGAGCGAGGCGGATGCCACTGCGCTGATGGCGCGCGAGAGCCAGCGGCTCGGCCTGCCCGTTGCCGATCCGATCCGCGGCGGTGCCGCCTTCGACGCGCTCGTCGACAACTGCCTCGCATGATCCGTCGCGCGCCCTGCCACGCGCGCCAACCTTTGACCCGCATTCGTCCTGGAGACTCGCCCATGCCTCGATTTCACGCCCTGCGTGGCGCCGCGATCGCCGCCGCGCTGCTCGGATGCACCGCCTTGCCCGCCATCGCGCAGACGCCGCGCGCTGCAGCCGCCGTCGTTCCCCCCGCGCGGATCGCGGGTCTTGCCGACTTCGTCGATGGTGTGATGGCGCAACAGATCGCGACGCGCGAGGTCGCGGGTGCAGTCGTCACCGTGGTCCAGAACGACAAGGTGCTGTTCGCGCGCGGATACGGCTTCGCCGACGTCGACAAGGGGCAGGCGGTCGATCCGCAATCGACGCTGTTCCGCCCCGGCTCGGTCTCGAAGATGTTCACCTGGGCCGCGCTGATGCAGCAGGTCGAACGCGGCAAGGTTAGCCTCGACGCCGACGTGAACACCTATCTTGACTTCAGGATTCCGGAATTCGAAGGCAAGCCGATCCGCGTCCGCGACCTGTTCGCACACACGCCGGGGATGAGCGACACGGGCGGCATCACCGCGCCGACGCCTGACAAGCTGGTGCCCTATACCGAATGGATGCGGACCCATGTCCCCAAGCGGGTATGGGCGGCCGGCACTGAAGTCTCCTACTCCAATTACGGCGCGGCGCTGGCCGGCTATATCGTCCAACGCGTCTCGGGCGAGCCATTCGCAGATTATGTCGAAAAGCACATTTTCTCCCCGCTGGGGATGCATTCGACCACCTTCCGCGAGCCGCTACCCACCCGGCTCGCGCCGCGCATGACCAAGGGCTATGTCGTTAAGGACGGGCGCTTCGACGCCCAGCCGTTCGAGCTCTACAGCAACATCATGCCGGCCGGCTCGGGTACGAGCAGCGCGCCCGACATGGCGCGGTTCATGATGGCGATGCTGAACGATGGCGCGCTCGGCAAGGCGCGCATCCTCAACGCAACCTCGGTCCAGCTGCTGATGCGCAACTCCTTCGCCAATACGCCTGGTTTGCCTGGCATGGCGCATGGCTTCTTCGTCGTGCGCGAGGCGGGGCCGCGGCTCGTCGGCCATGGCGGCAACACCAGCGACTTTCACTCCAACATGATCCTGTCGCCTGAGACCGGCATCGGCTTCTTCGTCTCCGAAACCGGTGGTCAGGGCAGCTATGGCGGTCGTACCGAGCTGGTCGAGGCGCTGATCGGCCGGATGTTCCCGGTCAAACCCGCGCCGCGCATCGCAGCACCTGCGGACGAGACGCTGCCGCTCGGCGCCTATCGCAGCAACCGCCGCGACTATGCGCGCGATCCCAACCCCGGTTTCGACGTCAAGATCGCTGCCGCGGGTGCCAACGCCGTCACCGTGACCCTTAACGGCCGTACCACCTATTGGGAGCGGATCGGCCCGATGCTGTTCGAGCAGGTCACCGGTGCCCGCGCCGGGGGTCCCTATGAGAAGCTGCGCTTGCACGGCACGCCCGGCCACTGGCGTCTCGGCTTCAGCTCGCAACCGCATATCGCATACCATCTGGTTCAGCCCTGACCGAGGAGGTCCTCTCATGAAGCTGCTGCTCGCACTCGCGCTTTCCTGCGCGCCCATCGCGGCCCTCGCTCAGACCGCTGCCGCGGATACTCCAGGCAAGCTCGCCAGCGGCGTGCAATATGTCCAGCCCAAGGACTGGACCGCGACGAAACAGGGGTCTGTGCTCGTCTTCACCTCGCCCGAGGGGGACCTGCGTATCGCGGTCGCCGATATCGGCGGCGCAGTCGATGCGAAGGACGCCGTTGCCAAGGCGTGGGCTGTGGTTCGCCCCGGCGCCGCACCGACACTGCGTACCAGCATCAACGCCCCGGCCGCCGACGGCTGGGAAGAGCGGGTGAGCTTCGCTTATGACACGCTGCCGAGCGAGCGGGCCAGCCGCGCAGCCACCGCGATGCGTAAGGGCGCAGCCTGGACCGTCATGGTTGTCGACGGCTCGGCCGGCACCGCGGCCAAGCGCTCAGCAGCGCTGCAAGTCGTCCAGCAGGGCCTGTACCCGGCCGGCTTCCAGCGCGAGAGCTTTGCGGGCAGGGCCGCACATGATCTCACCCCCGAGCGGATCAAATTGCTCACCGACTTCGTCGAGACGAGTCGTCAGGAGCTGGAGGTTCCCGGTATCGGCTTTGCGCTGATCGATGACGGTAAGGTGGTGTGGCAGGGCGGTTTCGGCGTACGCGCGCTCGGCTCGCCGGCAAAGGTCGATGAACACACCAAGTTCATGATCGCTTCGAACACCAAAGGAATGACCACCCTGCTGCTCTCGGCGCTGGCCGACGAGGGCAAGCTCAAATGGGACGAAAAGGTCATCGACCTCTATCCCGCGTTTCGCCTCGGCAATGATCAGGTCACCCAGTCGGTGCTGGTCCGCCACCTGATCTGCGCGTGCACCGGCCTGCCGCGTAAGGATTACGGGTTCATCCTCGCCGACAAGGGCCAGCCGGCGGCGGCCACGTTCACGCAGCTGGCGGCCACGATGCCGACCAGCAAGTTCGGCGACCTGTTCCAGTACAATAATCAGCTGGCGTCCGCCGCGGGCTATGTCGGCGGACATATCCTCTATCCCAGGATGGAGCTCGGCGCCGCTTATGACCGGGCGATGCAGGAGAAGATCTTCAAGCCGCTCGGCATGAAGGACAGCACCTTCGACTATGCCAGGGGCATGGCGGGCAACTGGGCGGCGCCGCACGGCCTCGATGTCGATGGCAAGGTCACGCTGATGTCCAACGACTTCAACTGGGCGCCCTATCCCTATCGTCCTGCGGGCGCCGCCTTCTCCACCACCGCTGACATGGTCCGTTATGTCCAGCTCGAGCTGGGTAAGGGCGTACTCGACGGCAAGCGTGTGGTGAGCGAGGCCAATCTGCTCGCGCGGCGCGAGAAGGGCGTTCAGGTCGCGCCGGACAGCTGGTACGGCATGGGGCTGTTCCAGCGCGATGTCGCGGGCATTCAGGTCGTCACCCATGGCGGCACGTTGCTCGGCTATCACAGCACCTGGTTTGCGTTGCCTGAATCGGGTGTCGGTCTGGTGATACTCGTCAACAGCGATCCAGGCGCGTCGATGCTCGCGCCTATGCTCCGGCGCCTGCTCGAAGTCCTCTATGACGGCCAACCTGAGGCAGCGCGCGAAATCACCGCAGCGGCGGCGCGGATCAAGGCACAGGCCAAAGCGAAGCGAGAGCGGCTGACCTATCCCGGCGATGCCGCGGTGTTGGGCAACCTCGCCGGTCACTACACCGATCCCTCTGTGGGCCAGATCGCGATCAGCAAGAAGAATGGCCAGACGTGGATCAAGGCGGGCTTCGTTGAGGGTCCGCTGGCCACCCGCAAGAATGCCGACGGCACGATCTCGGTGATCTCGGCTGGCCCGGGCAGTATCGGCGTCGATGCGCTGGTCGGCACGAAAGATGGCAAGCGCACGCTGACCATCAATGACGGTCAGCAAGCCCAGTACGTCTACACCGAGGACTGAGAGGCATAGTTCTTCAGATCATGATGGAAGCGCAATGCGCCTCCATCACGGATGAAGCCGATCCTAATAGGATACCGTGATCGTGAGCGTGTCGCTGTAGGTGCCGGGACGCGGTAGCGTCTGGCCTGAGGGAATGCGCCCGAAAACGGTAACCGTCTGCACCACGCCGTTACCGGTGTTGCTGGCCGGGCCGGTACCGGGAGTCCCGGCCAGGATAGGAAACGGCACGGACCGACTATTGTCTGTATAGATGTCATAGTTCAGCGTGTCGGCTTGCGATGCATGCTTCATCCGCTTCTGCGCGCTTAGTGCGTTGGCGCCACTGTCCGAATGCAGAACCCAGGGGGTCGTAGCCGTGCAAATGAGGCTGACCGAGCCCTGATTGTCGATATTGGCAGCTGACTGATCGACGGAGCCGAACGCAAGTGTCGATGTTGACGTAATGTTACAGGACGATAGCACCTCTGCCGTCACATCGAGCGACCCGGTATCCTGAGCGAATGAAGATGTCGCAGATGTCGCTATCGCAACTGCACATATCACGGTGATATTTCTCATCTTTTTCATCCCATTCTAAAGATGGACTAGTTCACTTCTCCACGTCTTCATCTTACGACTCGAATTTTCACATAAACATGTGAATCAATAGGTAACGGTGATCAGGACGGTGTCGGAGTAACTGCCTAACACCGCAGGAACCGCGGTCCCCGCGGCAATCCTTCCATAGACAGTGAGATTCTGATTGGCGCTCGTTCCGGTGCCATTGACCCCGCCGCTGCCGCCCGTCGTGGAGGTTCCGCCGGTCGCGTCCCAGATCGTTGCGTACGCGTTGGTTTTGTAGAGCTGGTAAGGGAGCCGACCGGCTCCGTTCGCCATCTGGCGATTGCCGCTGCCGGGCGCGACGCGGTTGCCACCGTCGCCGATATAGACGGTGTAACTGGCACCTGTGCTGCAGGCGACGGTTATCGTGCCCTGAGCGGTCACATCGGCAGCGAGCGTGCCAAGGCCGCTGATCGTCCCAAAGGCGATTGTGGGAGCAGCCACGAGATCACAGGTCGCGGTGACCGTCGCGGTGACCGTGCCGTTTCCCGTTACCGTATCGGCGATGGCTGGCTGCGCCTGAGACGCACAGACAAGCGCCGTCAATGTTAGCAGGCCTCTGTTCGGTCTGGTCGCGCTGAGCATGTCCATTCTCCAGATGACTATCAGTAGGTCACGGTGATCACGACCGTGTCGGTGTAGGTGCCCGGAACGGGCAGCGTGGTCCCTGCGGGGATCGATGCGTAGACCGTCTTGTTTTGCGAAGCGCCGGTGCCGGTATCCGAAACGCCGCCGCTGCCCCCGATGGTGGCGATGCCGCCGGTGGCATCCCAGATCTGGGTACGCCCCGCATCCTTGAAGAGCTGATAGGGCAGCCGTGCGGCGCCTTGCGCCATCCGCCGGTTGCCCGATCCGGGCGAAACGCGATTCTGCCCATCGCCGATATAGATGGTGTAGGGCGTGTTGCATTGGACGGTCACAACGCCCTGCGCATCGATACGGGCCGGCGTTGGCCCGATGCTGCTGACGTTGTTGAAGTTGATCGCGGGGGTCGCGTTGAGCGTGCACATCCTCGGGATGACGAAGTTGGCGGTATAGTTGCCAAAGGCTTGCGCCCCGGTCAGCGCGCCGAAGAGCCCGCACAGGCCGAGAAGCGTCGTCGCCGTTTTGGCCTCGTAAACCGTGAAGCTGCTGGTGTAGGTTCCGGCTGCCTTGCCGCTGGCGGCCCCACCCGGAACGACGCTGGTTATCGTTGTCGATGTCGACGACGGGCCAAGCGCCACCAATGCGCCATATGGCCCATACATCGCACCCGCATTGTCCATGTCGGTGATGGTCACGCTGTGCGCCGGAATTGCAGCGTCGAGGCGCATGGTGACGCTGTTCGCGCCATTGGCGGCGCTGCGCGTATACGTCGCTCCGACACAGATATTCTGGCCGTCGAGCAAGCCGGTGCAATTGATCACGAACGGGAAGTCGAGGCGTGCCTCGTTGCCAAGATTGGCGGCCGTATAGGTGTAGGTCCGGTTCTGCGAAGCGCCCGAACTATTGGTGCACGCCGCTTGTGCAGGCGCGGGGGTCAGCAACAGCGGCAATGCTACAAGGGACGCGGACAGCGTGTGCGTGCCAAGGCCGAGGACCGATAGCATAGCGGTTAGCCGGCGCGGCAAAGCGCAGGGCTGCGTTTGCATCGCTTTCAGCTTCCTTGCCGGAACGTCGCCGGCAGATCGTGAGAGAGACCAGCGCAAAGCTATTGGCATGTCAGAGGTCCGATCCTGGCTTGCGGGGATCCACGATCCACATGGGTGAAGGTGGCATGGCATCGGCCGGCGATGCCGCGGTCGACCGACAATCGATTGTCGGGCTTCAGGCCGTGCAGATAGACCTCGCCGTCATAGCCAATCACGGCGCTTTCACCGCCCTCGACCGTGGCGACATACCCTGCCTCGATTGGTCGTCCGAACCTGTCCTGAAGCACGATCACGGCGCTTCGGACTCGCCGGGTTCCGAAATCGACCACCGCTCCCTGGCGATAGCCGGACACCGCAATGCGCTCGGTCGCGTCCGGCTCCCAACCGTCGGCCATGGTCGACGGATCGAGGAATATCTGCTGCGGATAGTTCGGCAGCACATCGGGCAACAGCGCGCGGCCGGCCGCGCTCGCCTTGCCCATCCGAACGCCGCCCTGAAGCACTTCGGTTCCCGGGCCGGCATTCTTCACGATGACGAAACCGTCGCCGATACGGTTGGCCAGGAATACCCCGCCGCCGGCAGCGACAACCGCGCCTTCCACTTCCAGGCTGGCCAGCCAGTCATCGCCGGTCTGGGCGAAGCGCGCCCGCACCAGCGCCTGGGATGCACGATAGCTGATATAGGCGCGTCGCGAATCCTCACCATCCAGGACGGCTCGATTGGAAAGGCCCCAGCCGACATCGCCCTGACGCTGGCCGGTCAGGCCCTCCGCCTGCATTTCCAACGCGGTGCGCCCTCTGTCGCGCTCCACGCTTGCGGTCAGCATGGTCGATTTGCCGATGCGGATGTTGACCATCGCGAACGCGCCATAGCTGTCGCTGCGATCGAGATCGGAATAGGCACTGAGATAGGCAGTGACGCGGCCCGAAATGGGCCGGGAAAGCGACAGGTTGGTCAGCCGCTGCCCATAATCGCGGTCCTGAATATCGGTATAGTTGAGCGAAACGGACGCCCCACCCAAAACGGGGCCGAATGACAGGCCGGCGCGGTTGATTGTCTTCGCGCGCGCCGGCGCCAATGCCAGGTCGTCTGATCCGGTGATGCCGCGACGTTGTCGATCCCGCGCCACCGCGACGCGCGCAAGGTCGAAATAGTCACCGAGGCTGCGTTCCGTGCCGGCGAAGAAGCTCAACTGACCGATGCGTCCTTCGGCCTTTGCGGCCATGCGGGCACCGCTATGGTTCTTGTAGTGACTGCCGGAGATGGAAACAGTCAGCGCGCCGTGGCCGGCCAGGCTCTGAACGACGCCGATTCCGCCGTTGACGAGGCCATCGACTGCACCTTCGGCATGACCTTCGATCGTTGTTGTGTCCGTCAGGCCATAGCGAAGCGATCCCGAGCCGGAAAAATTGCTGTCGTAGCTGAAGGACGCGAAGCCGAAATCCCGTCGCGGGAATCCCGCTTCAACCGAATATTCGAGAAGCCCGGACCGGAGCTGCGAGGAGGAATAGTAATAGTCCCGCACGATCTCGACCTGACGGCCGTTCAGGTCGGTCGTCACCAGGCGAACCTTTCCGCCCGAAACTTGCGGCAGCGATTGAATGTCAAACGGCCCGGACGGGATGTCTCCGGAGAATATCCGCTGCTGGTCGATATAGAGATCCAGGGTCGATGGCAGCGCGGCTGACCCTGCGAACCGCGGCAACGGCGCGGTGACGATATCCGGACGCTGCTGGAATGCGCTGGCGATCTGAAAACCGCCCAGCCTTATGCTGTTCGACCAGGTCAGCGCATTGGAGGCAAAGTCACCAACCGTATAGGAACGGACGGATTCAGCATCGACAAGGCGCCAGGTGCTGTCCAGCCGTACGAGCCCGTCGCCGTTCCATTGATTGTCGCTGTTGAAGTTGAAGTCTGTCGTGACAGCGCTGCCGCCTATCATGCCGATCAGACCGACCGTGCCGGCGGCGACGGTCCTGTCGCGCGTTTGCGTCGCGTAAATGGAGTAATTGACGATCGCGCCCGGGGTCGGATGGACTGTCTCCGCGTCAAACGTTCGTCGGCCGGTGCCGAGTTCGATTTGGTAGGGGGTGAGCGACTGATCCCCAACGGTCAGTGAAATCGTCTGGCCGGGTTCGTCATATACGAAACCGAGATTGGGAATCGCCGAGAGCGCGACGAGATCGTCCTTCACAACTCCGGGATCGACCTGAACCCGGAGTGCACGCAATTCGCTGGCGCGCGCCAGCAGCCGATTGTCCGGCAACTTCAACACGGTGAGCAGAGTGCCGGTGGCGGTGCTGTTGAGCATCACCGCAAGCAGGAGCGTTTGCCATTCGGCTTGCTCCGCGTTGCTCGCCGGCACAACTGACCGTCCAGCGTCCAGACTGGACGCCGCCGCCCTCGGCAGCAGCGTCACCTGCATACCGGCAAGGACAAGAAAGAGCCGGGAGAGTTTCACCACCCGGTCTCCGCCGCCTTCCTCAGCGCCTGCCGACGATGATGGTTGCCTTCACATCGAGTGCGCCGTTCTGGGCGACGAGGTCGATGCTTTCACCATCCCGGAGTGGCGCTCCCGCGCGTCCCGCAACCCGGGGCGCGGTGAAGGTCCTGGTCGCACCGCCCAGAACATAGCCATTGAGTCCTCCACCGAAGCTGAGCGGATTGCCTGACGCTGTCTGAAGCATCAGATTGGCGATCTTCGCATGACGCTTGCCTTGGTTCTGAGCCTGGGCATGTACACCCGCCTCATCCTGCCACACGGCCCATTTGAGCTCGGCCATGGCCTTCGCGTCGGTAATGAAGATCGGGAGGGAGTTCCGGAGGACCATCTTGATACCCTGACCCACCGTGCGGGGGTCATCGGGTTGCGGCAATTCGTCGATCAGCAATCGATAGGCCCGCTCGCCATTCACCGGCATGATGACCGGCCGGGCGATGCGGATGGTATAGGAAGCGCCTGCTGGTACGGTGATCGCCGGAGGGCTGACGATCAGGTCGGTGGTTCTGTCGAGCTGTTCCTGACCATCTTCGAGTTCGGACCACTCGTAGATACGAAGCTGAAGGTTGACCGGCCGTTCGTCCGTATTGACGATGGTGATGGCCCCGGCCCGCTCGGTTGCCGTCAGGTGTAAGCCTATCGGCGAAATTCTAAGCCTGGCGGCCCATGCAGTATCCACGGATATGAAAGAGATGAGGCATGCCGCGAGGGCGAACGCTATCAACGACGATCTGGTCATTGTCACCACTCCTCAACGAGGAAGGCAGCCCCGGTCGAAGTCTGGGGGCGCCGATGAGAGAGGCGTGCGATGCAGGATCACGAACGCAGGCAATACCTCGCCACGTTTTCAAACTGAGCGCTTTGACAACAATCCCGCAGCTCATACCCCACCTAATGTACCGCCTGGCCATCTTTCGGAACGGAACACGAGTCGTGGCGGTTACACGGTCACCATGGTCAAATGTGGTAAATAAACATTTACCCTGAAGATCCGTTTTGGTGTAATCGGCCTAATCAAGCTGGCATATCGATGATTTTACTTTGAACGCTGACGCGGCCAGCAGCTATGCTACTTGTGGAAGGGGTGGTCATAACCCGCCTTCTCAACGACCTTACATAGATCCCGGAGAGCGGGACCATCAGATATGCCATCAATTTTGGAGGTGTGTAGTGGTATCCGGCCAATCCGATTGAGGCCAGTATGCCGCAGAAAACAGCCGTTTACGGCATGTTTCAGCACCTTCTGTGGGGAGAAGGTGGTGACCCCTGCGAGTGTGGAACTTTGTTCTCAAGCAAGCTCAGGGTGTCCCTGACCACACCGTAAAATCAGTGATTTGTCTTGTAAGTTGTTATTGGCCGTTCGCCCCGAGGCGCCCGAAGCTATGCTGCTCCGCGCTGCCGCCTGACGAGGTCGTGCAGGCTGGCGGTAGTGATGCGCGTGGCTTTGCCGAGCTCGACCGTCTCGACTTCACCAGCCGCGATCAACTCGTAGAGCTTGGTTCGGCCGACGCCAATCATGCGCGCGGCGTCATTGACGCGCACACGGATCGGTTCGGGGAGGGGCGTGCTCATTGCGCACTGCTCCCGGCATTGCCCTGGTGCCAGGCGGCTGGGTTGGTGATCCAGCGGTTGATGGCGGACTCGTGCCAGCCAGCGCCTTGGACGCTGATCTTGACCCGCCTTGGAAAGCTGCCCTCGCCGATCTTTCGATAGAGCGTCGATCGAGAAAGTCCGGTGCGGGCGAGAACGGTCTTGAGCGTGATCCGCAAATGGAGCCGATCCTTCGCAACCGGCGTGCAGAGTTCCAGCTTCCGAACATGCCCGGCGCAGTCTTGGTCGAAGCCTGGCCACAATGATTGGGGTTGGGCGGAGTAGGGGACTCGATATTGGAATGTGACAACGGTTAAGCGCCGCTTCGAGATAGGAAATATCACATTTTCGGATGTTTTTTGCCCGGTGGAATCTCTTCCCATTCACAGTTGAATCAGGCATCTGTTCTTCTCGCTACCGGTTGATGGAAGTGACGGGGCCGCACTTTGGGCGGTGTCGCGGGGGGATTGATGCGGAGTGGTTGGGGGGTGGTGCCGGCCGTGTTGCTGGCGCTTGTGTTAGTGTTTGCACCAGATCGGGTAGTCGCATCTTCTTACGGGCTTGCGCGTCAGCATGTGTCGCTCGGGGACTGGCGCCTGACCGTGGCAGCCGACCGATTCTCGGGAGAGCGGCGTTGCCGCCTGGTAACCCGCAAGGGGACCGCGACGTACAGCCGCGGCATCGTCGCCGTGCGCCTGCCCCGGATCGCCAATCTTTCGGAGGCGGTCATCCGGGTAAATGGCGGCGCCCCCAAACGCTGGCGCGACCTGATCCCGGAACTGGCGCGGCTCGATCCCGGTTTCGCCAGCGAGCGCGATCCGTGGACGTTGCCGGTTCCGGCCGAGTTGCTGAAAGGCTCACCCTGGGTTCACATATCGCCGGCCTATGGCAAGCGCGCGCGCGGTTTTCGGGTCGCCGAGTTTGATTCAGCGCTCGAGCGCGCCGTCGCGCTCGGCTGCCGGCCCGACGCGGCCTTTGTCGGCTGATGCTTCGTTTCGTGCGGATATCGGCGCTCGCGTTGCTGCCCGGCCTCGCCGTCTTCGGCCCGGCTGTCGCGCAGTCGCGCGATCAGGCGCTCAACCCGGTCCATGCGCGCTACCCCGCCCCGCGGATCGACGACGACGAGGGGCCGGAGGCGCTGCCGCCGACCGAGGATCTCGCCTCGGCGATCGCCGAGGCCTATGCGTCCAACCCGTCGCTCGCGGCGAGCCGGTACGACCTGCGTGCGACCGACGACAATCTGGGCCTGGCATTGTCGCGAACCCGCACGACGGTCCAGCTGCAGGCGGCGGCGGGATATGATTATATCGATCCCGGCGCGATCACCCAGGCCGGACGGCCGGTGGTGGATCGGCTCAACAGCCCCGACATCCGGCGCAACGACGTGACCACCCAGCTTGCCGTCGACCAGCCGTTATGGACCGGAGGTCGCGCGCGCGCCGAGGTGCATGCCGCCCGCGCGGAAAGCGCCGCCGGTCGTGAGACGCTGCGCGGTATCGAAGGCGATCTGGTGGTCAGCCTGATCGCCGCCTATGCGGACGTACGCCGGGACGGCCAGGCGCTGCGCATCCGCGAGCGCAATGTACGGCTGCTCAAGGCGACGCTGGACGAGGTGGTCGCGCGCCGCGAGGCGGGCGAGCTGACGCGCACGGACATCGCCCAGGCCGAAGCCCAGCTCAAGTCCGCAGAGGTACAACGGACCGCCGCGGAGGCCCAGCTTGAGGCAAGCCGCTCAAGCTTCGCCGCGATCGTCGGACGGGCACCGGGGCGCCTCGCCCCCGAACCGCCTTTACCGCTCTTGCCCGCATCGATCGAAGACGCGCTCGCGGCAGCGGCACGGGCCAATCCCGACCTGGCTGCGGCAATCGCCACCGAGCGTGCGTCGCGGGCACGGATCGCCGGGGCACGGGCCGAGGCCAATCCGACCATCAACCTGCGCGGGACCGCCGGCACCAACGGGCCGGTTTCGCCGCTGGACGGCCGCGATCAGGATTTCAGTCTGGGCGCACGCGTGACCTTGACGCTTCCGCTGGTCAATGGTGGACGGGTGCAGGCGCTGACCGCGCAGGCGCAGAACCGGAACACCGCCGATTTCCTGCGCATCGAAGCGACGCGGCGGCAAGTGACCGACGCCGTGCTTGGCGCATGGAATGCATGGGCTTCGGCCAGCCGCAATATCGCAGCGCAGGGTGCCCAGCTGCAGGCAGCGCGCATCTATTATGAAGGAACGTTCGAGGAGTATCGTGAAGGGTTGCGGTCGACCTTCGATGTGCTGTTCGCGCAGAACCAGCTGCGCGAAACCGAGATTGCGCTGATCACGAGCCGGCGGGACGCCTATGTCGCGCAAGCTGCGCTTCTCCGGCGGATCGGACAGCTCGACGTCGCGCGGCTGCTGAGGGGCACCGACCTCTACGATCCTGCTGCCTATGCGCGGAAAGTGGAGGCACGAGGGGCGCTGCCATGGGATCCCGTTTTCCGCACGTTCGACGATATCAGCCATGCCGGCGATCGGCCACAGCGGATCGAGCGGATCAGGCCCGCGCCAGCGATCCCGGGTGTCGCGCCCGCGACGCCGGGGCCCGGCCCCGATATCACCCCTGCGACGAGTGAGGCGAAACTGCCGCGCGAAACACGATCCCCGGCTGGCGGACGCCGGCCATGAACCAGGCCGCTATGTCCGATACTCCAGCCACCCATCAACCCGTTGACGATAGCGGGCTCGTCGCATTCGCGACGGTGCTGGCGATACACCGGATCGCGGTCGATGTCGGCCAGTTGCGGCATGGCCTTGGCCATCATCGCCCGATCGCCGCCGACGATTTGAAACGCCTTGCGAAGCGCCAGACAGATGTCCGCGCGCGCAGTGCGCGCACCAGCTATGACAAGCTTGCGCGCACCCCCCTGCCCGCGCTTGCCAATGGCCCGGCTGGCTGGTTCGTGATCGCGCAGGTCAGCGGCGACGAAGCAATCATCCAGCCGCCCTGCCCGAGCCTCGACGGCGTGCAGCCGCAAGTGCTCAAGGTCACGCGCGACGCGTTGCAGGCGATGTGGTCGGGGGAGCTGGTGCTGGTCGCGACGCGCGAGGGTGTCGGAGGCGTCAGCCGCGCATTCGATGTCTCGTGGTTCATCCCCCAGATCGTCAAATACCGGCGGCTGATCGGCGAAGTGCTGCTGGTCACGCTGGCGATCAACCTGCTCGGGCTCGCGTCCCCGCTGTTTTTCCAGAACGTCATCGACAAGGTTCTGGTGCACAACACCCTGGATACGCTGACGATCCTCGTGATCGGGTTTGGGGTCGTGTCGGTGTGGGAGACGCTGTTCGGATGGCTGCGGACGCGGCTCTATTCGCGCACCAGCCAGAAGATCGATGTCGAACTCGGCACCAAGCTTTTCCGGCATTTGCTCGGGCTCAACCTGTCCTATTTCGAGGCCCGGCGCGTCGGCGATGTCGCGATGCGCGTCCGGCAGCTCGAAACGATCCGCGAGTTCCTGACCAATGCGTCGCTGACCGTACTCGTCGACCCCTTCTTCACGATCATCTTCCTGATCGTGATGTGGGTCTATTCGCCAACCCTGTTCCTGATCGCCGTTCTCGCCATCCCCTGCTACGCCGCGGTCGCCTTCTTCGTCACCGGGCCTCTGCGCGCACGCATCGAGGAGAAGTTCGAACGCTCGGCCGCCAACAATGCGCTGCTGATCGAGAGCATCGGCGGCATCCAGACAGTGAAGGCCGGCGCCGTCGAGCCGCAATGGCAGGATCGCTGGGATCGTCAGCTCGCCGGTTACAGCCAGGCGAACCAGAAGGTCATCGACCTTGGCAACACGGGATCGCAGCTCATCCAGCTGATCTCCAAGATCAACATGGTGCTGATCCTCTATTTCGGTGCCCAGGCGGTGATCGAGAAGGATCTGACGGTCGGCGGCCTGGTGGCGTTCAACATGTTCGCGCAGCGCGTCTCCGGTCCGGTGATCCGTATCGCCCAATTGTGGCAGGATTTCCAGCAGGTGCGGATCGCCGTCGAGCGGCTGGGCGACGTGCTAAACCAGCCCGTCGAACCCGGTTCGGGCAGCCGCGTCGCGCTTCCGGCGGTCAAAGGGAATGTGGCGTTCGAAAGCGTGAAGTTCCGCTACGGGCTCGACGGGCCGTGGACGCTCGACGATATCGATCTCGCGATTCCTGCGGGCGCGACCCTGGGCATTGTCGGCTCCTCGGGATCGGGCAAGTCGACGC
>CAZBYE010000045.1:0-15842 GCA_964496045.1 uncultured Stakelama sp. | reverse complement strand
CCCGAACGGTTCGAAGGGATCGATCCCGCGTTCGGGCATGTCGCCGCGGCGAATCTCCCGATCATCGACAGCAACGGCGCCCGCGCCCGCGTCATCATGGGTTCGCTCTGGGGCACCAGCGCGCCGACCACCACCTATGCCGGCACCATCTATGCCGATATCGAACTCGCAGCCGGCGGGAGTGTGCCGATTGACGCCGATGCCGATGAGCGCGCGGTTTATGTCGCCGCGGGCCAGGCCTCGCTCGACGGCTGGGAGCTGGAACCACAGACGCTCTATGTCCTGCGCCCCGGCATCGCGGCGATACTGCGCTCGTCGAGTGGCGGGCGTGTGATGCTGTGCGGGGGCGAGGCGTTCACCACCCCGCGCCATGTCTGGTGGAACTTCGTCTCGTCGGACCGCGACCGCATCAACCAGGCCAAGGAAGACTGGAAGGCAGGCCTCTTTCCCAAGGTGCCGGGCGACGACAAGGAATTCATCCCGATCCCCGAAGTGCCCAAGACGGTCAGCTACCCTTGAGGGCTTGAACCGGCCCGCAACCCGCCATACCCTTCATTCGAAAGAGGAGAGATACATGGCGGGTTTCGAGCTTCAGCGGATCGCATTGTCCACCGGCGTCGAGCTCGACGTCGCCACCGCGGGCGATCCTGCCCAACCCGCGATCGTCCTGCTCCACGGCTTTCCGGAGTCGCACCGCACCTGGCGACACCAGATCCCGGAGCTGGCGAAGACCCATTTCGTCATCGCCCCCGACCAGCGCGGCTTTGCCCGCTCGTCCAAGCCCGGGGGCGCGGAGAACTACACCCCCGACAAGACCGTCGGCGACCTGATCGCGCTCGCCGACCATTTCGGGAAGGATCGCTTCGTCCTGGTCGGCCATGACTGGGGCGGCGCGATCGCGTGGATGGCCGCGCTCCAGCATCCGAACCGGATCGAGCGGCTGATCATCGTCAACGCCCCCCACCCCTTCGTCTTCCAGAAGTCGCTGTTCGACGACATGGCGCAGCGCGCCGCGAGCCAGTATATCCGCCTTTTCCGCAACCCCGGTCTCGAGGGGCAGCTCGAAGCGATGGGCCTCGGCACCTTCTTCGACACCACCTTCGCCCGCCACGCCGACCCCGCTTTGCTCGCCCCCCAGCGCAACGCGTATCTTGACGAATGGGGCCAGCCCGGCGCGATGACCGCGATGCTCAACTGGTATCGCGCCAGCGCGATCGTCGTCCCCGCGATGGATGAGACGCCCGAGCGCCCCGCTTTCCTCGATGGCCCCTTCCCGCCGTTGCAGATGCCGGTGCTGGTCATCTGGGGGATGGGCGATACGGCGCTGCTCCCGATCCAGCTCGAAGGGCTCGACCAGCTGGTCCCCGACCTCAAGATCGTCAAGGTCGATGCCGGCCACTTCGTCCCCTGGGAAAAGCCCGAGGCGGTCAACACCGCGATCCGCGACTGGATCGACTAGGCCCTCAACCGTCACCCCGGTCTTGTGCCGGGGTCCACCGGGAGGCATGCGCAGGAAAAGAGGCTCTAGCTCAGTCCACAGGGCTGGGTGGACCCCGGCACAAGGCCGGGGTGACGAAGGATGCCGACCCGTCCTAACGGCTCCGCCGCATCCCCGGCGTCTTCTTCACCGCCGGGTCGGCGAGCAGCCGCGCATAGTCATCGCTCTCCATCCCGACCAGCGCGATACGACCTTCGGCATCATGGTGGATGCCCCAGCCGAACTGTTTCACCAGCGGCGACACCCGCAAACACGCCTGCGGCTTGGCGAAGAAGGTCGCGCGATCCTTGTCGCCACCGCGCGCGACATGCGCAGCGTGGAGCAGGTCATCGCTCGTCAGGACATAGGGCCGCCCGGCCACCAGCGCGTGCTGCGCGCCTGCGACCGAATCCGGTTTCTCCGGGGTCACACTCGCCGTCACCGGCGTGTCAGGCGAAGCCGTGATCAGCGTATCGCGATAATTGGTCGTCTTCATGCCACCCACTCCGCCCATGCCCCATGCGGATGCGCCTTGCCCAGCAAGTGCGGCTCAGCCCCGCCCGGCCAATATCGCACCACCAGTTCGTGTTGCAGCGTCTCGCGGTTCGCTTCCAGCATGATCCACGCCAACGGCCTCTCCGCGCTCGCCCGTGCGCCCGCTTCCTCCATCGCCGCAGTGATCCGCGCCCGCCGCGCATCGCCCAGATATTGCCAGACGATCGAGTGCATCAGGACGCGTGTCGTGCCCGCCGCCTGTGGTCGCGCCAGCGCCGCCTCGACGAACTCCGCCGCATCGGCCTGCACCAGATCGGGCTTCTTCTCGCCCGCCGAATGCGCCGCGAAATCCAGCCGCGCGAACCGCTCGGTATGTTCGCGCCATACGAATGCGCGCAGCCGCAGCAGCTGCGCCGGATCGGTCAGGTCGACCGGCGCGACATCGCACCCGCGGATCGCGTCAAACCCCCAGCCCGCCGGAACCGGCGGCGGCGGTGGTCCGCGCCATTCGGGCGCAATCCGCATCCCCGACTCCGCTGGTCCAACTTCAACACCACCCAGGTCATAGCGATAGCGGTCGATCATCAGGTTGACCCCCGCACTCGACCCGATCTCGATACAGTCCCAGCGCGGCGGCAGGCCTTGCCCGGCCAGCCACAGCATGGCGGCAACATAGCCCCAGCTACGCCCTGCCTCATTGGTCTGCGGCGGCCCATCGAGCCACGGCAGCAACTCCGCGTCATGCCGCACGATCGCCTCCCCCACCAGCCGCTCCGCATCGGCCAGCGCTTTCGGCTCGCCCGCATAGAGCGCCGCCAGCGCCGGCTCGGCCCCGCTCAGGTTGAGCGCGTGCAAACCTGCCGCTGCGCGGAGTGGCAGCGCATCGGCCATCGGGATGCCCGGCCATTCGCGGATCGCCTTCAGGAACCTGCCCGGACCGTCCAGATTGGCTAGCAGCCCTTCCACGATGCGTGTCGTGACCGTCCCGCCATTCGCCCGGCAATAATCGACCTGATTGGCGAAGGCCGCCCGCACATCGTTCGAGGTCATCCAGTCGCGCATCGCCGCTATCCTCCACCGAATCTCGCGCGCTTGTTGCGCCCGCACGCCCCCCCAAGTAAAGGCGCGCCACCATGTCGGAACCGATCATCCTCGCCGTGCCCAAGGGTCGCATCCTCGAAGAGGCGCTTCCCCTGCTCGCACATGCCGGGATCATTCCCGAACCCGCCTTTGTCGACGAAGGCAGCCGGGCGCTGCGCTTCAAGACCAATCGCGCCGATATCGACCTGATCCGCGTCCGCGCGTTCGACGTCGCGACCTTCGTCGCGCACGGCGCAGCGCAGCTCGGCATCGTCGGCTCGGACGTGCTCGGCGAGTTCGCCTATTCGGAGCTCTACGCCCCGGTCGATCTCGGCATCGGCTATTGCCGCCTGTCGGTCGCCGAACCGGCCGAGCTCGCCGCAACCGACGATCCGCGCGGCTGGAGCCATGTCCGCGTCGCCACCAAATACCCCTCGCTCACCCGCCGCCATTTCGAGGCGCGCGGCGTGCAGGCCGAGTGCATCAAGCTCAACGGTGCGATGGAGCTGGCGCCGCTGCTCGCGCTCGCCCCGCGCATCGTCGACCTCGTTTCCTCGGGCCGCACGCTCAAGGAGAACGGACTGGTCGAAGTCGAGACGATCATGGAGGTCTCGAGCCGGCTCGTCGCGAATCGCGCCGCGTTCAAGACCCGCCCCGAAATCGTGCCGCTGGTCGACGCCTTCCGCCGCGCGGTCGAGGCGGCATGATCCGCCTCTCGACCAGCGAACCCGGCTTCGCTCAGGCCTTCCGCGAGCTGGTCGACGCTCGCCGTGAAGCCGACGCCGATGTCGCGCGCGACGTGCGCACAATTGTCGCCAGCGTCCGCGACGAGGGCGACGCCGCGCTCCAGGCCTTCACGCGCAAATTCGACCGCCACGACCTCAACGAGACCGGCTGGCGGATCGAAAAGGCCGATTGCATCGCCGCATTCGACGCGCTCGAGCCGAAGCTGCGCGACGCGCTCCAGCTCGCCGCCGACCGCATCACCGCCTATCACGAAAAGCGGAAGCCGGCCGACAGTGACACCTCCGATGCCGCGGGCGTACGCACCGGCGCGCGTTGGCAGGCGGTCGAGGCCGCGGGCGTCTACGTCCCCGGCGGCCGCGCAGCCTATCCCTCATCCGTGCTGATGAACGCGATCCCGGCAAAGGTCGCGGGCGTCGATCGCCTCGTCATGGTCACGCCGACCCCGAATGGCGAGGTCAACCCGCTCGTCCTCGCCGCCGCGCATATCGCCGGGGTAGACGAAATGTGGCGTGTCGGCGGCGCGCAGGCGATCGCCGCGCTGGCCTATGGCACCGGCCGCATCGCCGCGGTCGACGTTATCACCGGCCCTGGCAACGCCTGGGTGGCAGAGGCCAAGCGTCAGCTCTACGGTGTCGTCGGCATCGACATGGTCGCCGGCCCGTCCGAGATCGTCGTGGTGGCGGATGGCAGGAACGATCCCGAATGGATCGCCGCCGATCTGTTGAGCCAGTCCGAACACGATCCGACCAGCCAGTCGATCCTGCTCACCGACGATGCGATCTTCGCGGGTAAGGTCGCCGACGCGGTGGACCGCCAGATCGGCACGCTTTCGACCAGGAAGGTCGCGCGGGAGAGCTGGGACGCCAATGGCGCGATCATCCTCACCGGCTCGCTCGACGAAGCGATCCCGCTGGTCAATCGCCTTGCCCCCGAGCATCTCGAGCTCGCCTGCGATGATCCCGACGCGCTGTTTGCGCGCGTGCGCCACGCCGGTTCGGTGTTCCTCGGCCGCATGACGCCCGAGGCGATCGGCGATTACGTCGCCGGCCCCAACCACGTCCTCCCCACAGGCCGCCGCGCGCGCTTCGCCAGCGGTTTGTCGGTGCTCGATTTCATGAAGCGCACCAGCTTCCTTGCGCTCGACGCCGCGGGCCTCGCCGCGATCGGCCCGGCCGCCGTCGCGCTGGCCGAGGCGGAGGGCCTGCCGGCGCATGCCAGATCGGTAGCGCTTCGGCTTTAGCCATCCCCGTTCGGGCTGAGCTTGTCGAAGCCCTGTTCTTATTTGCCGCCGCTGAGAAGGAGGACAGCCCTTCGACAAACTCAGGGCGAACGGACTATGAGAGAATACATGCCAAGCCCAACTGCCAAGTCCCGCTCGAAAGCCCGCGCCGCCGCGCGGCTCGCCGCCGTTCAGGCGCTCTACCAGCAGGAAATGGAGAAGACGCCGCTTCCCCAGCTGCTCACCGAGTTCCATCAACATAGGCTCGGCGCGACGATCGAGGAGGCGGAGTATATCGACGCCGATGCGGATTTCTTCGACGATATCGTCAAGGGCGTCGATGCGCGCCGCGACGAGATCGACGCGCTGATCGCGTCGAAGCTCAGCAGCGACTGGAGCTTCGACCGGCTCGACCGCCCGATGCGCCAGATCCTGCGCGCCGGTACCTATGAACTGCTCGCCCGCAACGATGTGCCCACCGGCGCCGCGATCAGCGAGTATCTCGACGTCACCGCCGCCTTCTATGATCGCCGCGAAAAGGGCTTCGTCAACGGCCTGCTCGACGCCATCGCCAAGGCAGTGCGGAGCTAAGCACCCCAAAATCACCCTTAGTCCGTCACCCCGGCCTTGCGCCGGGGTCCACCTCTCCGACGGGTACGAGGCTCTCTCCGCGGCCTTGTAATGTTGGAACTGATTTGCTCGTCTCTGAGCGCGCCGGATGCCTCCGGCCTGCTCTTTGACACCTTGAGATCCTCTCCGCACGCGCCTGACACTCGCGCGAAAAACATGCGTTTCGTGTCAACCTGCCCTCAGAGTCGTGTCAACTTCGCTCATTCTGGGTAGGGCGTGTCAACTTAGCGCGGCGTGACATCCTTCGCCCGCCCCGGCACCGGCGGGTCGATGACCTGGCCGCGCGCGAACCAGGCCTCCAGCGCGTCGAGATCGAGCATCCCGCCCGCGACATCCTTGCCCGCCTTGAAGCTGCTGAAGCCGTCGCCGCCCCCGCCCAGAAACGCGTTGACCGTCACGCGATAGACCGCGTCGTCGCGCAGCGGCTGGCTACCGATCATCGGCGCTATGACCCGCTGCCCCGCGGGCTTCGACAGGTCGTAGCTGTAGGTGAGGCCCGCGGGGAACAGTAACGCCGTGCCGTCGGTCTTGGCGAATTGCTGCTCCAGCACCGCACGCAGCTGCGCCCCGGTCATTTCCTTGACCTGCAGGTTATTGCCGAACGGCTGGACGGTGTAGATGTCGCCGAACGTCACCTTGCCGTCGGTCGCCGCGATCGAGGCGCGCACCCCGCCCGGGTTCATCAGCGCCACCTGCGCCCCGCTCGCCCGCGTCGCCGCGAGCTGCGAATCGGCGATCAGCAGCCCCAGCGGCGATTCCTTCATGTCGTCATGCTCGTCGCGCAGGATCGGCGCCGACGCCCTGCCCACCACACGTCGGGCCCGTGGCTCCGCCGCTGCCGCATAGCGCGCGACATGCGCTGCAACCGCGGGATCGGCGGCGAAGGTCGGGAACGCCGCGCTGGGCTTCACCGGCCCCGCGCTGCTGGTTACGCCATCGCCCTGCACGATGACCTGCGCTGCGCGCCTCGCCGTCACGCGCTTCGTCACGGGATCGAAGCTCAGGTCGATATCGGTCAGCATCACGCCGTTATTGCCCGCGCTGGTCAGCAGCAGCGGCCGCGCAGGATCGGAGGCGGAATAGTCGCAGATATAGGCGCGGTGGGTGTGGCCGGAGACGATCACATCTACCGCCGGGGTCAGCCGCTGGGCGATCTCGACGATCGGCCCCGACAGGCCATCGCACTTGGCGGGCTGGTCGTTACGCGCGGGATAGCCGCCCTCGTGCACCAGCATCACGATCGCATCGGCCCCCTTCGCCTTGAGATCGGCGGCCAGCTTGTTCGCGGTCTCGGCCTCGTCGGCAAAGGTGATGCCCTTGATCCCCGCCGGATCGACATAGTTGCCGGTCAGCCGGGTTGTCAGCCCGATAAAGCCGATCGTCACCCTGCCGCGCCCGCTGCCGAAGCTGCGCAGCGCGGTGCCGGGCAACAGACTGGTCCCGTCCGTCTGAATCGTGTTGCCCGCGAGATAGGTGTAGCTCGCACCTTTAAACGGCTCGAGCTGGCAGGGTTCGACCTGAGTCAGCTTGGCGCAGCCGCCGCTCTGCAGCCGCTTGAGCTCCTGCGTCCCGCGATCGAATTCGTGGTTGCCCGCCGCGTTGATCTCAAGCCCCGCCATGCTCAGCGCCTTGACCGTCGGCTCGTCGAGGAACAGCGACGAAACCAGCGGACTCGCACTGGTGAGGTCCCCCGCCGCGACCACGATGCTGTGCGCCGCCTTGGCCTTGAGCGACTTCACCGCTGTCGCGAAATAGGCTGCGCCGCCGGCGGGCACCCTGGCCACCGATCCGTCGGCGGCCTGCACGTCGATCGCCCGCCCCGGCGTCTCCAGCGCGCCATGGAAGTCGTTGAAGGCGATGATCTTGACCGTCACCGGCACGGCCGGGCCGTCGATCCGATGCTGCGCACAGCCTGCCAGCGCCAGCGCGCCCAGCGCCGTCACGGTGATCCGCTTCATTCGATTGCTCCCGCGAGTCGTGTCGTGGCAGCCGATACCAGTGCTGATCTCAGCCGTCACCGACGCGTTCGATGTCCGCACCTACGCCCTGCAGCTTTTCCTCCAGCCGCTCGTAACCGCGGTCGAGGTGGTAGATGCGGCGGATGAGCGTCTCGCCCTCGGCGATCAGGCCAGCGAGGATCAGGCTCATCGATGCGCGCAGATCGGTCGCCATCACCGGCGCGCCGACCAGCTTGTCGACCCCGTGCACCACCGCGGTCCGTCCGCGCACATCGATGTTCGCGCCCATGCGCGTGAGCTCGGGCACGTGCATGTAGCGGTTCTCGAAGATCGTCTCGGTCAGCACGCTCGCGCCGTCGGCCTTGCACAGCATCGCCATGAACTGCGCCTGCATGTCGGTGGCGAAACCGGGGTACGGCGCAGTCGACAGCGTCAGCGGCTTGAGCGGGCCATTGGCGGCGATCCGCACGCCATCGACCTTCTCCTCCACCGTCACGCCTGCCTCGACCAGCGCATCGAGCGTCGCGCGCATGTCGTCGGCCTTGGCGCCCTGAAGGAACACATCGCCGCCGGTGATCGCCGCGGCGCAGGCATAGCTGCCTGCCTCGATCCGGTCGGGCATCACCTTATAGGTCGCGCCGTGCAGCCGGTCGCGGCCCTCGATCGTCAGCGTCTCGCTGCCGATCCCGTCGATCGACGCACCCATCGCCACCAGCAAGTTGCAGAGATCGACGATCTCCGGCTCTCGCGCCGCGTTCTCCAGCACCGTGGTGCCGCGCGCGGTGGCCGCCGCCATCAGCGCATTCTCGGTCGCGCCGACCGAAACCACCGGGAAGCGATAACGCCCGCCCGCAAGCCGCCCGCCCGGCGCAGTCGCCTTGACGTAGCCCGCTGCCAGTTCGATCTCTGCGCCCATCGCCTCGAGCGCCTTGAGGTGAAGGTCGATCGGCCGGTTGCCGATCGCGCAGCCGCCCGGCAGCGACACCGTCGCCTCTCCCGCCCGGCCGAGAAGCGGTCCCAGCACGAGGATCGACGCGCGCATTTTCCGCACGATGTCATAAGGCGCGACCGTCGAGGTCAGGCGCGAAGCGCGGACCGTCAGCACGCGGCCAAAGTCGTTAGGCCGCGTCCCTTCGATCGCGGTCGATGCGCCGAGCTCGTTGAGCAAATGCCCGAAGCCGTCGGCATCGGCGAGCCGCGGCAAATTGCGCAGCGTCAGCGGCTCGTCGGTCAGGAGCGCACAGGGCATCAGCGCAAGCGCCGAATTCTTCGCGCCCGAGATGGCGATGGTTCCGGAAAGGCGCTTGCCGCCGCGAATGAGAATACGGTCCATCTGCGGGCTTCTATCGACTCACAGGCGCCACGCAAGCGGGTGACGTCAACGGGTCAGCGCACAAACGACCTCAGGCCTTCTCCAGCGTGCATTGGAGCGGATGCTGGTTCTGGCGGGCAAAGTCGATCACCTGCGCCACCTTGGTTTCCGCGACCTCATAGGTGAACACACCGCACACCCCGACGCCGCGCTGATGGACGCTCAGCATCACCTGGGTCGCCTGCTCCATGTCCATCTTGAAGAAGCGCTGGAGTACCAGCACCACGAACTCCATCGGCGTGTAGTCGTCGTTGAGCATCAGCACGCGATAGGGCGTCGGCTTCTTGGTTTTCGCGCGCGTGCGCGTGGCGACGCCGGTCGATGCATCGCCATCGTCGTCGCGGTCGGCATCGTCAGCCATCGAAATCGGGTGGAGCGGCACTGTCATGAGGATTGCAAAAATATGGCAGGGGGGAGTCGAGGGCAAGGGCAGTAACCCTGAATTTCGCGACAGCACACGATTGCTGGGCGGCATCCGTCCTTTTCCCGTATCGCGCTCATGCTCTTCTACCCGCCTTGCGAGTTCGATCGCGATGCGGCACCATCGCCCGATGGTCAGCCTGAGGCGACCATTGAGGCCTGTGGAGCAGCTTGAAGCTGCTTGGCACGCGAGCAGAAGCTCATCCGCCTCGGACGGCTTCGGCCGGAGCGTAGCCACTTTGACACCCAGTCAAAGGATGACGCATGCGCTTTTCCAAGCATCTCGAATATCTGTTCCATGTCCAGAACGGCCATTGTCACTATTGCCTTCAACCGATGTGGCGCAAAGCCGTCGGCGACTTCGCCAAGCGGCACGGCATTTCGACCGCGCAGGCCCGCTGGCTTCAGGCGACAACCGAACATTTGAAGGCCCGTTGCGACGGTGGATCCAACTTAAAACAGAACCTCGTAGCAGCGTGCCGGTTCTGCAATCAGCAGAGGCATAAAGCACGGTGCGCCCTGCCGCCCGCCCGCTACTCGATTCGGGTCCGTAAGCGACTGGCGAGCGGAAAGTGGCATTGCCTGCGGCTGACGAGCCAAGTGCGCAATCGCTAGCGGATCACACCCGTCGGCCAGCCCCGAGCAACAAAAAGGGCGACCGCTTGCGCGGCCGCCCCATTTGTTCGTTCAGTACCGTGGCGATTACGCCGCGGTCTTCACCTTCTCGACCGCAACCGCGACGCGGCTGGAGATCGGCTGGGCGGCGTCACCGGCCAGCTTGATGAAGGCTTCAGTGTTCTTCGAGGTCTCGGCGACGACCGAGTCGAAAACCGAGCGGGCATAGTCGCTCTGCAGCTTGAAGAAGTCGGCCGGGGTCTTGACCGCCGACAGGCTCTTCAGGGTCGCGGTCGCGTTCTCGAACGACTTGCGGCTGTACTCGGCGGCTTCCTGGCCCAGGGTTTCGAAGCCCTTGGCAGCGATCTTGCCGCTCTCGACGAGCGCTTCGACATTGCCCTTAGCAAATTCGGTGAACTCACCGGCCAGCTTGGTGTTCTTCTCGACGGTCGCCTTGGCGCGCTCGTTGAAGTCAGCGAACAGAGCCTGGGTCTTTTCGATCGTGTTTTCCATGATGTCAGTTCCCTTGGTTGCGGTTTCCGCCATCTTGGGGGCGGTGTCTTCGATGATCTCGGCAACCGGCGCGGCGGTTTCCTCGACAGTCTCGGTAAGCGTCTCCGCCAACACTTCGGCGGGCTGAGTCACGGTTTCGATCACCGGCGCGGCGGCCGGGGTTTCGATGACCGGCGCCACTTCGGCGACAATCGGTTCAGCTTTAGGCGCTTCCACCTTCGGCACAGCTGCCTTGGGCTTGTTCACCGGGGTCTTCGCAGCCGGCTTCTTCGCACCGGTACGTGGAGCCTTGCTGGCCATTGAACGTCCTCGCAGCGATTGTTGCGATGCAGCATATACGCTTCGGGCACGACAGTTTCAAGACAATTTTTTGTGCAGTGCACAAAAAACGTCAGCGGGTCTTCACATATCGCCCCGGTGCGTCACCAAGCTCTTCTTTTGACTTAGGAATTCTCGCACCCTTGGCATCGCCCCGCGGATCGCCAAAGCCTTCGATCCAACCCATCCAGTCGGGCCACCAGCTGCCCTTGGTCTCAGTCGCACCCGCAACAAACTCTTCGAGAGTCGCCGCACCCACTTCGTTGGTCCAATACTGGTATTTCTGCGCGGCGGGCGGATTGACCACCCCGGCAATATGCCCCGATCCGGCCAGCACGAAGCGCAGCGGCCCCGCAAAATGCTCGGTGATCTTCCAGACGCTGTGTGCCGGCGCGATATGATCCTCTCGCCCAGCCTGAATATATGCCGGAGTCGCGACCTTGCTCAGGTCCACCGGCGTTGAGCCGATGCTGAGCGCGCCCGCCTGAGCCAACAGGTTGTCGCGATAGAGATCAGCCAGATAACTCGCATGCCATTTGGCGGGCAGATTGGTGACGTCCGAATTCCAATGGAGCAGGTCGAACGGCATATAGTCTTCGCCGAGCAGATAGTTGCTCGACACATAGTTCCAGATGAGGTCGCGCCCACGCAGCAGGTTGAAGGTCGCGGCCATATAGCGCCCGTCGAGAAAGCCGTCGGTGGTCAGCGACTGGATCAGCGCCAGCTGTTCATCGTCGACGAAGACGTTGAGATCCCCCGCCTCGCTGAAATCCACCTGTGCGGTGAAGAAGGTCGCGCTCCTGACCTTGTCCGCCTGCCCGCGCGCCGCAAGCACCGCCAGCGTCGCGGCGAGCGTGGTCCCGGCGACGCAATAGCCGATCGTATGGACGGCATCGACGCCAAGCAGCTCGCGCACGCTGTCGATCGCGTCGATCTGTCCGCGCTCGACATAATCGTCCCAGACGATGTCGGCCATCGACGCATCGGCGGACTTCCACGAGACGACGAACACCGTCAGCCCCTGCTCCACCGCCCAGCGGATGAAGCTCTTTTCGGGGCTGAGATCGAGGATGTAGAACTTGTTGATCCAGGGCGGGAAGATCAGCAGCGGTGTTTCGATCACCGTCCCGGTCGTCGGCGAATACTGGATCAATTCGTAGAGCGGCGTGCGCTTGACCACCTTGCCCGGCGTCATCGCGATATTCTCGCCCAGCGCAAACGCGCCCTCGGCCGCCTGGGTCATCTGCCCCTTGCCCATGTCCTTGAGCATATGGGCAAGGCCCTTGAGCAAGCTCTCGCCCTTGGTCTCGACGATCTTCTCGAGCACTACAGGATTGGTCGCCGGAAAGTTGGATGGGCTCATCGCATCGATGAAGCCTTGCGTGGCGAACCTCGCCTGTTCTTTCTGCTTGGGCGTCAGCCCCTCGATCGAATCCACGCCCTTGAGCAGATGATCCGATACGGTGAAATAGCTCTGACGGATAAAGTCGAACACCGGCTGCTCGCGCCATTGCGGCGCCTTGAACCGCTTGTCGCGCGCCTGTGCCGGAGTCTCCTCAAACGTCCCCGCCTTGGACGGGTCAAGGAAGCGCTGCCACAGCGTCATCGTGTCGGCCCAGAAATCGGCGCCCGCTCGCATCGCCACTGCCGGATCGACCGGCGGCATTGATGGCATCTGGGGCATTTGGGTCATCGGGGGCGCCTTCGCCATCAGGTCGAAGCCCTGCTCCATCAGCATCTGCTGCGCCCGGCCCCATACCCAGGTCCAGTGCTGGAGATCCTCGAGGCTTGGCGCTGCAGCGACCTCAGGTTCAGGAGTCGACGGTGCCTCGGCTTTGGTATCCGGCTTCTTGGGTTTGGCGGCTGGCTTGCGGGGTTTGGTTGGTTTCGCGGCCTTGTTCGCCGCCGTCTTTTTCTTTTCCGCCACCACGCGCCTCTCCTCTGGCACCCATGCCCGGTCCCTGTATAACGGCCCCGCGCATCCTGCGCGACCTCAAGAGGAGCTCACCGAGAAATACGATGTCCGAAGAATTCTACCGCATGAAGCGCCTGCCGCCCTACGTCATCGCCGAAGTCAACGGGATGCGGGCAGCGGCACGAGCGGCGGGCGAGGACATTATCGATCTCGGCATGGGCAATCCCGATCTGCCGCCGCCCCAGCACGTCATCGACAAATTGTGCGAGGTTGCGCAGAAGCCCTCCGCCCACGGCTATTCGCAGTCCAAGGGCATCCCCGGTCTGCGTCGCGCCCAGGCGAACTATTATGGCCGCCGCTTCGGCGTCGATGTCGACCCCGAGACCGAAGTCGTCGTGACCATGGGGTCGAAAGAAGGGCTTGCCAGCCTCGCCACCGCGATGACGGCCCCCGGCGACGTGATCCTGGCGCCGAACCCGAGCTATCCGATCCACACCTTCGGCTTCATCATCGCGGGCGCGACGATCCGCAGTGTGCCGACGACGCCCGACGAACATTATTTCGAGGCGCTGGAGCGCGCGATGGCCTTCACCGTGCCGCGCCCGAGCGTGCTGGTGATGGGCTATCCGTCCAACCCGACGGCCGAAGTGGTCGACCTCGCCTTTTACGAGCGCGTCGTCGCCTTCGCGAAGGAGCACAAGCTCTGGGTGCTGTCCGACCTCGCTTATTCCGAGCTCTATTATGACGGCTGCCCGACGCCCTCGATCCTGCAGGTGCCGGGCGCCAAGGATGTCGCGGTCGAGTTCACCTCGCTCTCCAAGACCTATTCGATGGCCGGCTGGCGAATCGGCTTCGCGGTCGGCAACCCGCAGCTGATCTCGGCGCTGACGCGCGTGAAGTCCTATCTCGACTATGGCGCCTTCACCCCGATCCAGGCCGCCGCGGTGGCCGCGATCAACGGGCCGCAGGACATCGTCGAGCAGAACCGCCAGCTCTACCAGCGCCGCCGCGACGTGCTGATCGAGAGCTTCGGCCGCGCGGGCTGGGACATTCCGCCGCCGCGCGCCTCGATGTTCGCCTGGGCCCCGCTGCCGCCGGCGCTCGCGCATCTCGGCAGCCTCGAATTCTCCAAGCAGCTGCTCACCCATGCCAAGGTCGCGGTCGCGCCGGGCGTCGGCTATGGCGAGAATGGCGAGGGCTATGTGCGCATCGCGATGGTCGAGAACGAGCAGCGGCTGCGCCAGGCGGCGCGCAACGTGAAGCGCTACCTGCAGAGCATGGGCGTCAACACCCCGGCGCGCACCGGCTAAGGCATGTTCCTGCTCCGTGGCGTCGAAAGCCACCCCCGGTCGTTCGTCAAGGCGGTGTCGTGGCGGGCGCTGGGGAGCGTCGACACCTTCGTGCTCAGCCTGATCTTCAGCGGCAGCGCCAGGATGGCGGGGGCGATCGCGGGCACCGAGGTGTTCACCAAGATCTTCCTCTTCTATTTCCACGAGCGCGCCTGGTCGCTGGTGCACTGGGGGCACCGCTACAGCGACCCGGCGCTGCGCGACCAATCGGGGGAGGGCGGGCCGGGCCTGGATTGACGCGAGGCCCGGGCGCGGCCATCGCCGCCGCATGACACGCCCGGGCTTCGCCTTTTCCACCCGCTTCAGGGTCCGCTATGCCGAGATCGACGGCCAGAAGGTCGTCTTCAACTCGCGCTATCTCGAATATGCCGATGTCGCGGTCAGCGAATTCTGGGAGTGGACCGGGATCGAGGCGGCGCTGGGCGCTGCCTGGACCGAGACCGAATTCCATGTCCGCCGCGCCGAGGTCGATTATCTCAGACCGTTCGTGCTGGGCGACACGATCGAGGCGTTCGTGCGGATCTCGCGGATCGGCACGTCGAGCCTGACCCAGCATTTCGAGCTGTGCCATGCCGAAACCGGGGCGCTGCACACCGTGATCGACATGGTGATCGTGAACGTGCACCTGCCGACCGGCCAGCCGCTGCCGATCGCCCCGCCGATCCGCGCCCATATCGCGGCGTTGCCGGCGGGCTGAGGCCTATTCGGCCGCGCGCATCTCGGGTTCGTGGACGACATCCTCGGCCAGCGCCCAGAGCAGGTCCTGCTTGGTCAGCACCCGCCCGTCCCAGGCGCGCACCTCGATCGGGCCGATCGGGCGCATGTCGCGCGCGTCGACCAGCACCGGGGTGGCGGGCATGCCGGTCTCCCAGCGTTCGCCCCATTGCCAGAGCGCGATCATCGTCGGCAGCAGCGCCGCGCCATTCCCGGTCAGGCGATATTCGATCTTGCGCCGATCGGCCGGCATCGCCCCGCGCGTCAGGATGCCGTGCTCGAGCCCGCGGGCGAGCCTATTGGCGAGCAGGTTCCGCGTCAGGCCGGGCTCCGACTGGAGCGCCTGGAAATGATGGACGCCGGGGAGGGCGGCGCGCAGGTCCATGAAGCTCCCGCGGTCGCCCACGCCCTCGGGCGCGGCAGGGAGGCTGCAAAGGCTCAGTACTTCACGGATTGTACCGCCCATCTCGTTCCTCTCGACCCATGGAGCCTAACCCAAATCGCTCGTCATGGAAATGGCATATAAGTTTTCAGTTGCAACTTACTACCTAATGCAGTAGGTAGTGATTCGCAACTGGATTCAAGGAGGACTAACAATGACCCGCATTCTTTCAATCGCTGCCGCGCTCGCCGGTTCCGTCATGGCGCTGTCGCCGACCGTCGGCATCGCGCAGGGCCCGGGCGGCTATTACACCGCGACCCCGGTCGCGCAGCCGGCCAAGACCAGCTTCATTACCAACAATGTGATTTGGAAATGGCCCGACACCAATTTCCCCGCCAAACAGACCAGCGCGCCCGGCCACGGTGAGTCCGCACCGCCGGCCATCAGGCGGATCACCCGGTATCCCTCCTGCAGCGGACCCCCTGAGCCATTCGTCACCCTTCCGACATTGAGCGGCCGGCGACCTGGCTGTTGCCTCCGCTCGAGGAACGGTGGAGGCCGGCGCGGGGCCGGTCCCTGGGGAGGAGCCGGCGTGGGTGACGCCCATCGGTGGGCGGGTGCCATTGCAGCCCCGAGCT
>CAZBYE010000044.1:0-15849 GCA_964496045.1 uncultured Stakelama sp. | reverse complement strand
TAGCCCTCGCCCTCGGTGGTCGAGGAGGAGCCGATAATCACGATCGTCGCGTCGGCACCCTTCGCTGCGGCAACCGCGGCGTCGAACGAGGGCAGCGGCTCACGCACACCGAAACTGAGGTTCTCATACGGGGTGCCGCCATTCGCGTAATCGATCCGGATCGGATAGCCACGCCCCGCCTCAAGCGTCACCTGCACCGTCCGGCGCGGCACCGGGAAGCCCAACACATCGCGATTATCGGGAACGACCTTGCTCGCCTTCTCAAGGATCACCTTGCCGTCGAGCGTCACCCGCGGCGTACCGGTGCCGCGCACGCTGAACTCGTGCACCCCGCTCGCGCGCGGCCAGAACATCCCGTCCCAGCGGATCGCGGCATAGCCGGTCGCCTTGGGACCCGCGACATTGCCGCTGATCCAGCGCACGAAGCGCGTAACCCGCTCGGTCTTGACCGGCGTGCCGCTCGCATCCCCGGTCATGAAATAGCTGCCCGTCAGCCCGGTCTCGCCGCGCTTGCCGTCCGGGCTGAACAGCCTGGCGTCGGCGGCGGGCGGCGTTTCCTCGTTATCGACGCCCTTTTCATAGGTGATCCGCACGCCCGGCAGCGCCGCCCGCAGCGCATCGAGCGGCGTCTGGGTCTCGAACGGTACGACGTTCGAGCTGCCGCCGCCCTGCATCCGTACGACATCGGCATTGGGGCCGATCACCGCGAGCGATTTGATCGAGCGATCGAACGGCAGCACGCCATTGTTCTTGAGCAGGACCATCGCCTCTTCGGCCGCCTTGCGCGCGATCGCGGACTGACGGAGCGGCGTCGCCGCTTCCGGACGCGACGTTCCGCGCTCGATCACACCGCTGCGCACGATCAGCCGGACCATGCGTCGGGCATTGTCGTCGATCTGCGCCGCGCTGACCTTGCCCTCGGCCACCGCGGCCTTGAGCTTGTCGCCGAAATGCTTGGGCGGGCCCGGCATCTCAAGGTCCATGCCGGCATTGACCGCTTCGGCGGTGGTATGCGTCGCGCCCCAGTCGGAGACGACGAAGCCCTGATAGCCCCATTCCTTCTTGAGCAGATCGGTCAGCAGCCAGCGATTTTCGGCTGCATAGGTACCGTTGATCTTGTTGTACGACGCCATCACCGACCAGGGATCGGCCTCGCGCACCACCATCTCGAACGCGGGGAGATAGATTTCGCGCAGCGTCCGCTGGTCGACGATCGAGTCGACGACGAAGCGGTAGCTCTCCTGATTGTTCACCGCGAAATGCTTGAGCGAGACGCCGATCCCCTCGCCCTGCACGCCACGCACATAGCCAAGACCCATGCGCCCGCTGAGCCAAGGGTCTTCCGAATAGGTCTCGAAATTGCGACCCCAGCGCGGGGTGCGGACAATGTTGACGGTCGGCGCGAGCAGTACGTCGGCGCCATGCGCCTTGGTCTCGCGCGCCACCGCCGCGCCGACCGTGGCTGCGAGATCGGGATTCCAGCTCGCCGCCAGCGCGACGCCGACGGGAAAGACCGTCGCCGGCTTGCCGTCGGGCGAGCGCACGCCGGTCGGCCCGTCGGTCATCTTCACCGCCGGGATGCCAAGGCGCGGGATCGGGTTGAGCGCCATCGAGGATTCGCCCGCGAGCAGCAGGATCTTCTCGTCGAGCGTCAGCCGCGCCATCAGGTCGGCGACCCGCGCCTCCAGCGATGCCTTCGCATCGCGATAGACCGGTGCGGCCTCCTGCGATCCGGCCGGCGCCGTCGTGGCGAGGGTCAGTGCAATTGCCGCACCCAATCTCATTTGATCGCAGCCAGGCTGGCTTCGGTCTTGGCAAGCAGCTCGTCGGTCAGCTTGCCGTCCGAATAGGGCTGAAGCTGCTTGAGGCCGAGGCCCTTGATCATCTCGAGCTGGGGCAGCTGGGTGAGGCCCGGCAGCTCCTTGTCGAGCACCGCCTTGGCCGCCTCGTTTGCGAGCAACTCGCCGATCGGCGTGTCGAGGTTGAACTTCGCCGCGGGCTTGGCGGCGTCCGCTGCAGGGGCAGCCGGCGCAGTCTGGGCAACGGCGACGGCGGGGACGAGCAAAGCCGCCCCGAGCATGAGGTGAAGCTTCATCACTGGTTCTCCTTGGTTTCGGCGATTTGCGCGCCGGATTGGCTGCCGAGCTCGGCGATCATCGCCTCCCGGATCAGGAATTTCTGGACCTTGCCGGTCACAGTCGTCGGGAATTCCGCGACGACGCGGACGTAGCGGGGCACCTTGAAGTGGGCGATCTGGCCGCGGCAGAAGTCGCGGATGCTGTCGGCATCGGCCTCAGCCCCGGCGCGCAGGCGAACCCAGGCGCATAGCTCCTCACCCATGCGCTCGTCGGGCACGCCGACCACGGCGACGTCCTCGATCGCCGGATGGCTGTAGAGGAACCCCTCGATCTCGCGCGGGTAGATGTTCTCGCCGCCGCGGATCACCATGTCCTTCAGGCGCCCGACGATGTTGGCATAGCCTTCGTCATCGACCACCGCGAGGTCGCCGCTGTGCATCCAGCCCTCGGCGTCGATCGATTCCGCAGTACGTTCCTGCTCGTCCCAATAGCCGTGCATCACCGAATAACCGCGCGTGCACAGCTCGCCCGGCTGGCCCACGGGGACGATATTGCCGTCGGGATCGACCAGCTTGCTTTCGAGGTGCGGTTGCACCCGGCCGATCGATCCGGTGCGCCGATGGATCGGGTCGTCGAGCGCGGTCTGGAAGCTCACCGGGCTCGTCTCGGTCATGCCGTAGCCGATCGTCACGTCGCGCATGTGAAGCCGGTCGATCACCTCGCGCATCAGCGGCTCGGGGCAGATCGCGCCGGCCATGCAGCCGGTGCGCAGCGAGGTGAGGTCGAGGCTGTCGAACACCGGCTGCGCCAGCATCGCGATGAACATCGTCGGCACGCCGTAGAGCGCGGTGCACCGCTCCGCCGCGACCGCGCGCAACGCCGCCTCGGGATCGAAGCCGGGCGCGGGATAGACCATCGCCGCGCCGTGCGTCAGGCTGGCGAGATTGCCCATCACCATGCCGAAGCAATGATAGAGCGGCACGGGAATGCAGATGCGGTCCGCCGCGCTGAGCCCCATGCCCCGGCCAACGAAATAGCCGTTGTTGAGGATGTTGCGGTGGCTGAGCGTCGCGCCCTTGGGCAGCCCGGTGGTACCGCTGGTGAACTGGATGTTGATCGGATCGCGAGGATCGAGATCGTCCGGCAGCGCGCCGCCCGGATGCGCCGCGACATCGGCGAAGGACAGCCAGCCCGGCCGCGCGTTCTCACCGATCAGGATTTGCGCACGCAATGTCGGCAGCCGCGCCGGTCCAAGCGTCTCGATCATCTCGGCATAGGCGCTGGTCTTGAAACTCTCGGCCGCAACCAGCGCGGCGAGACCGACCTTGTTGACCGTGTATTCGACCTCGGACAGGCGATAGGCAGGATTGATCGTCACCAGAATCAGCCCCGCGCGCGCCGCCGCGAACTGAGTCAGGGTCCATTCGGCGCAATTGGGCGACCAGATGCCGATCCGCTCACCGGGCTTGAGGCCGAGCGCCAGCAATCCCGAGGCGAGCGCGTCGGTCCGCGCGAGCAGCTCGGCAAAGCTCCAGCGGATGTTCTGCGCGACCGAGACCAGCGCGTCGCGCTCACCCCATATCGCCGCTGCGCGCACCAGCGCCTCGCCGATCGTATGCTCGATCAGCGGCGGCGTATCGGTGCCGCGGACATGGCTGAGGCCGGGCGTGACGAAGCTCATTTGGCCGGGACCTCGCAGGTGAAGCTCGCGGCATCGTCGGTCGAGCCCTTGCCGTCCCAGCGCGCGACCTTGGGCCAGGCGCACAGCGGGCGCGTGCGCTGCGCCTTGGCCGGGAAGCCGAGATAGCCGAACATGTCGTTGTCGAACTTGGTCGCGACGATCCGCTCTGGCGCGGGGCTGCCCTTGTGCCAGGCATCAAGCGTGCCGAGCGCATCGAACACGTTCGGGCCGGGTCCGGCAAGGCAGTGCGACATGCCCGGCGCCATGAACAGGCGGATGCGGTCACGGGCCTGCGGATCGGCGGCAAGTACGCGGCCATAGAAGCCGATCGTGTTCTCCGGCGGGATCGCCGCGTCCTGCCAGCCATGATACATCAGCAGCTTGCCGCCGCGACGGAAGAACGCCTTGAGATCGGGGCTCTCGATATCCAGCTCCTTGCCGAGCTTCGCCTTGGCCAGCGGATAGTCGCTGGCGAGGTTGAAGCGCGAGGCCGACCAATTGGCATCGCTGTGGACGAAGTAGCGGAAGAACTCGCCCGAGAACTTGGCGTGCTGGGAGTCGGCGGCGGTCAGCCACATCCCCCAGGTACCCGGCTCGCCCTCTGCCCCCGGCGCGAAGCCCGGGTAGAAGGGCTTGCCGTCAGGCCCTCGCGACCCTTGATAGAGGTGACGTGCGGCCGCAACTTGCGCCGGGGTCAGGCATTCGCCGGTCGCGCCGGGCTTGCACTGAAGCTCGGCCGGGTCGAAGCGGCACAGGCGCGGATTTTCGATCACGCCGTCGGCGACGCCGTCGAGCTTGTCGCACTTGGCGAGCGACGCGGTCTGCAGCAGCTTGAGCTGGGCCAGGCCAAGCGTGGCGCCGGGCTGGCGCAGCACCTGCGCATTGCTGGCGAAGGCGCTGGCCATACGCGTCCATGGGATTGCCGGCGCGCCCGCGATGATCGCGTCATAATCGTCGGGGAAGCGCTGCGCCTCCATCAACGCCTGACGTCCGCCGTCCGAGCAGCCATGGAAATAGCTCGCGGACAGCGGCGCCAGATAATAGGCCGCGATCACCTGTTTCGCCGCCTGCGCCGCGATATGGTTGGCGCGCCAGCCATAATCCTTGATCTTCTCGGGCGCGTTCAGCGCCCAGCTGCCATCGACGTCGCTCTTGCCGAAATGGCCCATGTCGCTGCCAACCGAGGCATAGCCCTTGGCCACCGCGCCGCGCATCAACAACGCCGGGATGCCGAGATTGGCGCCGAAGCCGCCATTGCCCGCGCCCATCAACTTGCCATTCCACGCCATGCGCTCGGGCAGCCACACCTCGACCTTGATCGAGGAGCCGGGAACCGGGGTCATCACCGCCTGCACGCGGCAGAAGGCTGCGGCGGCGGGCAAGCCCGGCATGCCCGGGCCGGTATCGACCGGTGTCCCGATCGTCAGCGGGGTCGCCGCCTCAATCTTGCCATTGGCCAATACGCGGCCGGTCAGCGCGGCGCAGCTGGCAACGGCAGGCCCCGGCGGCGGGACCAGCGTCGGCGTCTGCGCGCGCGTTGGCGTCTGCGCGGTTGCCGATCCCATGACGAGCGCGAGCGCACTCAAGGTTGCGAAGCGGATCGCCTTCATTTCTTGAGCACTCCCAGGGAATTCATCCATGCCTGCATGCGATCGGTCCACACGTCGCTCGGCTTGTCCTGACGCTTCATGCCGAAGCCGTGGCCGCCGCTGGCGAAACTTTCGAACTGCGACCGGGCACCGGCGGCACGCCAGGCCGCGTCGAGTCGCGCACTGTCGCCGCGCGAGATCTTGTCATCATCGGCCACCGCGACAAACAGCGGCGGCGCCTTTTTGGGTGCGACGATCGGATCGGGCAGCAGGCCGGGATAGATGGCGGCGGCAAAATCCGGGCGCGCATCCGGCTTGTTGGCCAGGATCGTCCATACCGTGACCGCGCCGCCTGCCGAGAAGCCCATCAGGCCAACCCGGTTCGGCTTCACACCATAGCGCGCGGCATTGGCGCGGACATGACGCACCGCCTGTTCGCCATCCGCGGTCGCCAGCGGGCGCAGCGGTTCGACCGCCTTGGCCAGCTCGGGCAGGTTGGTCATGTAGCGCAACATCGCGAATGGCAGATCGCCGCCGGTCTTGAGCAGGCGATAGCGCAGCACGAATGCGGTGACGCCGCGTTCGTTGAGCCATTGCGCGACTGCCTCGCCCTCATTCTCGATCGACAGCAAATGGAAGGCGCCGCCGGGTGCGACGATCACCGCGGTGCCGTTCGCTTTCTTCGGGTCCGGGCGATAGACGGTCAGCGTCGCATCCTGGACGTTGGTGACGACGATGCCGAACGGCGCGCGCTTTTCCCGGTCCCCGGGCGATGCGGCGGGCTGGTTCGGCCAGAGGCGCACCACTTCCTGCGCGGAAGCGGGCGCCGCAACCGGCATCAGCGCGACGGTGACGAGCGCGGCGAGCGCAGCAAATCCGGCCAGAATGCGCAGCGTGATCTTCTTCATTGCGAGTCTCTTACCTTGGCGATGGCGGCAATCGGCGGGGTCGCGGCGGGTGCCATCGCGGTCTGGTCAATGCCGATCGCGAGCAGCGCAGGGCTGGCCGGGTCGAGCCGCTGCCATGCGGGCGCGCCCTTGCCGTTGGGATCACCAGTGCGAGCGAAATGGGTCCAATAGGTCATGAGCTGCGCCGCCGCTGCGCGATCGGCTGCGGTGGCGTCTGCAGGAAGGTTGCCGAACTGGAACGGCACATCGCTGGCATGCGCGGCGCCCTTGCCGGCCTCGCGCTTGGCTTCCGTGACATAGCCGAAGCGGTAGAGCCAGGTCGGCGATCCGGCCTTCGCATGACGGCTGGCCAGCGCGAGCGCCGGCTCGACGAAGATCGCGTCGCTGGCGAGATGGCGAGCCGCTTTTTCTTCCGAACCGTACGCGGCCTTCACCGCATCAGCCCCCGAACCGAGCTGCTTGAGCAGCGGGCCGTTGACCATCGGCAGGAACGGCGCAGGCACGAAGCCGAGCTCGTCGTCGTTGCTGCCCGCGATGAACGGGATGCGCGCCTGTTTGCCCGAAGCGAAGATCGCATCGGCGTGGCCGGGGACGATGGTGCCGTCGGTGACCGGGCCGGAATAGAAACCCTCCTCCTTGTTGAGGATGGTGATGCCGCCGCGCACCGTGTCGGTCGGGAGCGCGCGGAGCGCGGCAAGGTCGGCGGCGGTGTTCTGGGCAGCAAAGGCACCGCCCTTGATCTGCGCCTCGGCGAGCGTCGGCCAGCGATCGCGCCCACCGCCCGACGCGGCGATGGCCTTGGCGAACAGGCCGGTGGCGGCGGGTGATGCCATCATCCGCGCGACGGACTCGCCGCCCGCACTCTCACCGAAGAGCGTGACGTTGGTCGGATCGCCGCCGAATGCCGCGATGTTGCGCTTGACCCAAGCGAGCGCTGCGATCTGGTCCATCAGGCCCCAGTTCGCGCCCTCCAGCGCCGGATGTGCGAAGAAGCCGAAGCGACCGAGCCGGTAGTTGAAGGTGACGACGACCACATCGCGCCTGGCAAGCTGGGCGCCGTCGGTCGGGGCGAGCGCGCCCGATCCGGCGACGAAGCCGCCGCCATGGATCCACACCATCACCGGAAGCTTGGCGCCGGTGGCGGGCTTCGGCGTCCAGACGTTGAGGAACAGGCAATCCTCGGCCATCGGCGCACCGAGGCTGACATCGCCCGGCACCGCGTTCTGCACGCAGTCTGCCCCGAAGCGGGTGGCGTCGCGCGGGGCAGTCCAGCGCGATACCGGTGCGGGAGCCGCCCAGCGCCCCTCACCCACCGGTGGCGCGGCGTAGGGAATGCCCTTGAACGAGGCGACGCCGTCCGCAGTCGCGCCGGTCAGCGCGCCGCTGTCGATGGTCACCTGCTGCGCGGCGGCGGGCGTCGCGGCAATCAGGGCGAGAATGAGCAATCGGGTCATGCGCCGCCTCCCGTGCGGAATTCGAAAATGCCGGGACCGGTGCGATAGACCGTGTAACCACCCTCCCGGCGCAACAGCTCGGCGCCCTGTGGCGCGGCGATGGCGCCGAAGCGTCCGGGCACCCAGATTTCGCCGCTGCTATTGGCGGGGACTTCGGCGGTGAGCGTCAGGCGACCGCCCTCCACCTTCCAGCGCGATGCGGCGCGGCCGTGGATCGTCTCCATCACCGCCTCGGCCGAGGCGAGACCCGATGGGATCGCGGGCTTGACCAGCACGGTCTTGTAGCCCGGCGCACCGGGGCGGAGACCGGCAAGACGCTGGCGCATCCAGTCGGCGATCGACGCGAAATAATGATGGTCGCGCGAACGGCTTTCGAGGCTCCAGCTCTCGAACATGGTCGAATGGCCGTTGGCGATCCACCAGCCCCAGCTCGGCTCATCGGTGCGCGTCGCAACGCGATAGGCGAGATCGGCATGGCCGTAGTCGCTCAGCATCTCGAGCAGATGGCGCGTGCCATAGACGCCGGTGCGCAGCCCCTGCTTGTCGACATCGCGCGCAATCGCGTCGGCGACGCTTTGCTCGCGGCCCGTGGGCGTCATGCCGAAGGCGAGCGGGAGCACGTTCTGGATCTGCGCCGCCGGTCCCGCGACGCCCTTGGCATCGACGGTGCGGTACCAGCCCTTGGCATCGTCCCAATAGCGGGCGTTATAGGCGGTGCGGATCGCCTCGGCGAGCTGGCGGTAGCGCGCGGCATCCTCGGCCTTGCCGATCACTGTCGACGAGCGCGCGAGCAGATCGGCCTCATGGAAGAAATAGGCGGTCGTCACCGCATCGACCCCGCCGCCGCGTGCGTTGAGGAAGTCGAGCGGGCCCGGCGGCATCCACTCGCTGAGCCCCGCGGCGCGGCGATAGTCGGGCGCCTTGATATAGGTCGCGGTATAGTCGACCAGCCGCCGCTGCATGTCGTGGTTCTGCGCCAGGATGCGCGTGTCGCCACAGGTGGTGTAGAGTTCCCATGGCAGGATCAGCGCGGCGGCATCCCAGGGCGTCGTGGGGCCCCAGATGATGCTCCAGCCCGGCGTGTTCTCGTACCCGTAATAGGGGGTCGCGGGGACGATCTCGGGCAATTCCCCGTTCGGCGCCTGCGCGTCGCGGAAGTCGGCGAGCCATTTGGTCCAGACCCGCGCGACGTCGAGGCTGCGCGCCGCCGCGCCCGCCGAGGCCTGAGCATCGCCGGTCCAGCCATTCTTCTCGAACGCCGGGGTATCGGTGACGAAGCCGTGAAGGTTGTTGCGGATCGTTCCGGTCGCCGCCGCGTCGATCTTGCCGAGCAGCGGGTTGGCGCTGGCGAAGCTGCCGGTGCGGGCCACGGCGGAATGGACGATGCGCGCCTTGAGCTTCGCGCCGGTCGCGCCGCGCAGCTCGACATAGCGGAAGCCGCGATAGCCGAAGCTTGGTTCCCACCGCTCGACACCCTTGCCTGCCAGCGTGTAGCGATCGGTCTGAAGCTGAGCGTGGATGAGGCCCGAGACCGGGACGACGCGGCCATCCGCCGTCAGCTTCTCGCCCGCCATCATCGACACGGTAGCGCCGCGCGAGCCGCTGACCTCGAGCACGGGTCGGCCAGCGACGATGCGGCCGAAGTCGTGCACCCAGACACCGGGGGCGGTTTCCCTGACCGATACGGCATCGATCGTCTCGACCGCCTCGATCGGCTCGGCATTGGCGGCGGCGAGCTTGCCGGCGGGGCCGGTGACGACTGCTACCGACTGCCATTTCGCGCGGAAACCGGGACGGTCCCAGCCCGAAGGCTGCAGCCGGGCGTCATAGCGCTCGCCGCGATGGACCGAATCGCTGCGCGTCGGACCGTCGGCGGTCTGCCAGCCGTCGCCGGTCGCGACCGTCTGGCGGGTGCCATCGGCATAGTCGATCTCGAGCTGCGCCCTGATCGCGGGTGCAGCGCGCCAGGGCGCCGCGTGGAAATACCATTCGTCGGGGTCGGTGAGCGCGTACCAGCCGCGGCCGAGTTCGGCGCCCAGCACGTTCTCGCCCGCATGAAGCTGCGCCGTCACGTCATGAGTGTAACTCAGCACGCGCTTGTCATAGGCGGTGAAGCCGGCGCCGAGCGGCGATCCGACCTGTGCGCCGTTGAGCAGCACCCGCGGCATCCCGGCCCCGGCATAATAGAGGCGCGCGCGCGCGACCGGCTTGCGCGCGACGGCGAAACTGCGACGCACCAGCGGTGCGGGCGCCTCGATCGGGAGGACGAAAGCGACGCGGGGCACGCCTGCGGGAATGGCGAGCCCGTCCGCCTCAACCGAGCCGCCGGTGAAGACATTGTCGTTGCGCGCGAAATCGGTGCGGAACGGAGCGCTGCCGGTGCCCGTCACCGCAACCGCATGGATCGTCGCGGTCTTCGGATCGGCCGCGGCAAAGCCGATCGTGCCGTGCGCGTGGGTCGTATCCTCCAGCGTATCGATCGTCTTGCCGTCGAGCTGGGTGACGATGCGCGATCCCTCGGCTCGGATCGTCAGGCGGCTGCGCCTGTCCCTGAGCGGCGCGGCGAGCGGGATGCGCTTGAGCACATCGGTCTTGACGCTCGCGCTCGATCCGCCGGGATAACGGCGCACGCTCGCGGTCAGCGCGGCGCCCCCGGTGCCGTCGCTCAGCGTCCAGACATAGGCGTCGCCATAGGTCTTCCCGCTCGGCAATGCGCGGAACAGGATATCAACCGCTTTGCCGGTCAGCGTGAGATCAACATCGAGGGTCAGATCGCGCCAGTCATGCGCATCGGGCGTGCGCCCCGCGATCCATTTCGCCTGCCAGTCGGCGGGCACGAGCAGGCCCATCTCCCACGAGCCCGGCGCGCTCCATCCGCTCGCGCGCCCCTCGGAGTCCCATGCCTGCACGCGCCACCAATAGCGCCCGCGCGACGCGAGCGGCGGCCCGGCATAGGCGATCTGCACACTGTCCGCAGACGTAACCTTGCCGCTGTCCCAGACCAGCTCGCCTTTGGCGAGTGCCTCGGACGAATGCGCAACCTGGATGCGATAGGCTGTCTGGCGCTCAACCGGTGAGCGCCAGGTGAGTCGTGGCGCCGGTTCGTCGAGACCGAGCGGAGCCGCGCTATATTCGACGCGTAGCGCATCCGGCTCGCCCACCGGACCCGCCGCTTGTGCCGGCGCCAAAGCAGCCAGCAGAAGCGCCCCGGTAAAAACCCGGAAGCGGCCGATGCGGAGGCCGCTTCCGGGAAGGGGGAGTGTACGCAACACGCCGAGTGGCCTCTAGAATTTCGTTCGGACGCCGAACGAGACCAGCCGGCCCAGCGAGAAACCGTTGGTGTAGCCGGTCGAGCTGTTGAGGTACGGCGGATCCTGATCGAACAGGTTCTCGACATTCACCGTCAGCATCGAGTTCTTGAGCGCGCCGCCCAGATCATAGGCGAAGAACAGATCGACGGTGTTGAAGCTGCTCACCCGCGTCTGCGGCGCGACGCCCAGCATCGGATAGCCGCCGCGATGGTTGAGCGAGGCACGCGCGGCAAAGTCGCCGACCTTCGCGCCGAGCGCCGCCGTGAAGGTCAGACGTCCGGTGCCGTTCTTGAGGTTGTCGTCGAAGCCCGCGCCCTGAACCGCCTGAGTCTTGCGGTTGAGCGTATAGGTGCCGGCGATGCTCGCGTTGACCGATCCGAACCCGGTCTGGCGCAGATAGGCCAGGTTGAAGTCGATCCCGTCGGTATGGATGGCGCCCAGATTGGTGCGGCGCGCGTCTATGATCACATAGGGCGACGTGCCGAAATAGAGGCTGTCGAGGGTCGGCGCGCCGTTAAGCGGCCGGCTGCCGACCAGCGCCTTCACCTGCGCCAGCGTCGGATTGGTGGTGTAGAAGCTCTTATAGCCCGGATCGGTGAACAAAACCGGCGACAGGAACGGCGGCACCGAGATCGCATCGGTGAAGCGGACGTTGTAATAGGTCGCGCTCACCACGAGGCCCTGAACCGCCTTGGGCGTCCAGTCGAAGCCAACCGACCAGGTTGTTGCCTTCTCAGGCTTCAGATTGGCATTCCCGCCCGCAAGGATGATCGTCGGCCGCAGGATATCGAACGGCGAACTGCCCGGCGCACGAAACGGGCTGAACAGCAGGATCTGCGCGCGCGCATCGGCAAGGCTGGTCGTGTCCGCCAGGCTCGGCGCATGGAACGAGGTGCCGTAATTGCCGCGGATCAGCAGATCGTCGAACGGCTTGTAGTTGACGCCGACCTTCGGATTGGTCGTGCCGCCGACATCATCATACCCGTCATGCCGGATCGAACCCGAGATCTGAAGGGCGCGCAGGCCCGGCATGCCGTTTCCCGATCCCACCAGCGGGATCAGCGCTTCGGCGAACACCGACTTCACATTGCGGCTGGTCACCGACCCCATCGCATTGGTGAAGACGTTGCGGCGATCGAACGAGGCGATTGAATCGAGCTTCTCGAAAAAATACTCGGCGCCGACCGCGAGCCGGATATCGCCGCCACCGATCGTCGCGACCTTTCCGTCCAGGATCGCGCGCGTCTGGAACATCTCCTGATCGGCCTGACCGTAATTCTCGAAATCGCGGATCGCGGCGAGCACCGCAGGATTGCTTGCGCCAGGATTATAGGGGTTGAGTGCGGTGGCGAGCGTGGTGCCGGCGAGCGCGGCGGTCGCGGCGGCCGCGTTGATCGTCGGCTCGCGGATCAGCGAATAGCTGCTGCCGTAATTCGCTTCGGCACGCAGTTGCCACCGGTCGCTCAGGTCGATCGAGAGGCTGGGCGAAACGCCCCAGCTGTCGAAGCGCGCCCGGCTCTCCATGCTCTTGCCGAACACGTCGGCGAAAGAGATCGCGACGCTCTGCACGGGGGACAAACCGATCGGGCGGAAATAGGGGTTGGTGAAGAGCATCGTGCCGGTGAAGCCCGGCGTCGCATTAAGCCGCGTGGTATCGCGACGCGACCAATAGGCGGTCGCCTGAAAATCGACACTGTCGCTCAGCGCCTGCGTCAGGCCGGCAAAGACCGAGTGCCGCTGCTCACGCGGATAGATATCGGCATAGTCGGTCGTGTCGCACTTGTTGACCGTATTGGGCGCAAGGCCGGGCGCGGCAAAGCTGATACCGCCCACCGTGAAGTTTCCCGGCGAACAGGTCGTCGCGCGAAAATCCTGCCCGCCGCGCGCGGTGTGATCGGCACGCACATAGTCGCGGTCGATGCCCAGGATATTGTCATGCCAGGCATAGCTGTACGAGGCGAAGATCGAGCCACTGCCCCAGTCCTTGCCCACGGTCAGGTTGCCGTCGATCGTCTGATAATCGTCGGCGAAGCCATAGCGCACATTGGCGCCGATCCCGTCGAAACGCTTGCGGGTGATGAAGTTGATCACGCCGCCGATCGCGTCCGAGCCATAGATCGCCGAACCGCCGTCTGGCACGACCTCGACCCGATCGATCAGGTCGGGCGGAACGATCGACGGATCGACCGAGGTCTGCAGTACGCCGGCACCGACCATGCGCTTGCCGTTCATCAGCACCAGCGTGGTGGTGCCGCCCGAAGCGCCGAGATTGCGGATATTGGGCCGCACGATCGGGATCGACATGTCGCCGCTGCCGCTCGGCACATAGTTGAAGTTACCGACCTGCGGGATCGAAGCGAGCAGATCGTTCGCCGAGGCCGCGCCGCTGGCCACGATCTCTTCACGCTTCACGCTCACCACGTTGGTGCCGGTCGGCGCGACGCCGCGCAGCAGCGTGCCGGTGACGACGACTTCGCTGCCCTCAAGCGCCTCGGCCGGCTCCTCCTGCTCCACCTCGGGCGCAACGGCCGAGATTTGCTGCGGCCGCGCTGCCGCCGCCGCTTCCACCACGAACGCGCCGCCCGAAGCAGCGCGTGCGCGCAGACCATGACCGGCAATCAGACGATCAATCGCCTCCGCCACCGAATAATTGCCCCTGAGCGCCGCCGCATGCTTCCCGCGCACCAGTGCCGGGTTGAAGATGATCTCGGTCCGGGTCTGGCGACCCAACTGGGTCAGCGCCGACGACAGGCTTTGCGCTTCAAGCTGGACCGGCGCGCGCGCGGCGGCCTGTGCTGCTGCCGGCGCGATCGCCACGGCGAGCGGTGCAAGGCTGACAAAGGCCAGCAGGTGAAGTGCGGATTGACGACGGCGCATGTAGTTCCCCTCCCATTTTCCAGCTGGTTTCCACCAGTCTTCAAATGGGGAGGACGTGCGCTATTCAGTTTTCCACATCGGTTCCGGAAGTTTTTTTGTCCGGCGTTGTCGGCGATGCCCGCGCGATCACCATGCTGCCATCCGCAAGCCGCTCGACCCGCACCGGCAGCAGCTCGCGCACCAGCCCTGTGAAGCGGTCCGCGTCGCCGGTACGGAACACGCCGCTGATCCGCAGACGCCCGGTTTCGTCATCGAGCACACGAATCGAAGTTGCGGTATAGCGGCTCATCTCGGCCGCCGCGGTGGCGAGCGGCGCATCTTCGAGCGACACATAGCCTTCGCGCCACATCAGTTCGCTGCCGACATCCACCGACGCGACGCGCTGCGGCACGCCAAGCTCCGCCACCAGCGCCTGTCCCGGCTTGAGCAATGTCGGCGCGGGATCGAGCGGCTCCGAAGCCGCCGAGGCACGATCGACCACCACGCGCCCTTCGACCAGCACGACCTTCATGCGGCCGGGATCGAGGCGAACCTCGAACACGGTGCCCAGCGCGGTCACGCGCCGCCCTGCCGCCTCGACCGTGAACGGCCGACTGGCATCCTTGGCGACCTCGAACAGCGCCTGACCGCGCGTCAGCCGCACCAGCCGGCTGCCCGGGGTATAGGCCAGTGCGACGGCGGTATCGGTGTTGAGCGTCACGCGCGTTCCGTCGGGCAGTCGAACGACGCGCCGTTCGCCCTTCGCGGTCGAGAAGCGCATCCCTGCAGGCTGAGCGCCCGCTGTCGACGCGACTTCGCTGGCGGGTGCGCGCGCCGGATCACCGGTCAGTCCGAGCTGCCCCGGAAGCAGCAGCGCAGCCGCCGCAAGGCTGGCAGCAAGGCCGGCCCCGACCGCCGGGATCCAGCGCCGTGCCGGCTTGGTGGCGAGCGCCGCCTGGCGCAGCGCCGTCAGATGCGGGTCGGCATCGGCATCGTCGAAGACGTCCCAGACGCCGTTGGCCTTCTGGAAGGCGCGGGCATGCGCCTCGCTCGCTGCCAGCCATGCATCGAAGTTCGCCTGCTCGGCCGCGGTCAGATCACGGCTGTCGCGCTGCAGCACCCAATAGATCGCGGCTTCGTCCGGGGTCATCCCCAGCGTCGGATTGGTGCGCGCCAGCGAGATCATTGGTCGCCCATCCGGCTGACAAGGTGCGCCATCGCACGCGTCATGTGCTTTTCGACCGCGCTGACCGAAATGCCCAGTCGCGCGGCGATGTCGAGATACCGCATCCCTTCGAGGCGTCGCATCACGAAGACCATTCGCGTCCGTTCGGGCAGTTCGAGGAGCACCGCGGTGGCGCGTACAAGCGCCTCCTTGCCCAATAGGACGCGCTCGGGCGAAAAATCCACATCCCCATGCTGCTGTCCGTCGAAGCTTTCGTGATCTGCCTCGAACCGGCTGCGCCGTCGCCGGAGCCGGTCGGTCAGCACGCTGCTGGCGGTTTCAAAGACGTAACCACCGACCTTGTCGATATCGTCGAGGGTGCCGCGCTTGGCGAGCCGCAGGAACACTTCCTGGATCAGATCCTCGATCTCGCCGCGGTCCCGGATGCGGCGCGAGAAGTAACGGCTGAGCGATGCGCGGAAGCGCGCATCGAGCGTCTGGAGCGAGACTTCGCCCCGGTCGGGAAATGGTTTTGGTTTTGCGTCAGTCATCCGTCTCGCCTCACGCGCGAGGCTGCGGCGTTTCGATGCGCATGGCAATCCGGGTTGCGGCAAGACGCATCCGTATGCGGAATGACCACCTCGCAGAGGGGCCATTCCGCAACAGTCCTCCCGCTGGCTTAGCTGCGCTCGGAGTCGAGTATTTCATGCTCGGTCGCGACTTGCTGCGCCTTGCCATAGCTCTCGATCAGCAGCTGATAGGGCGGGAAGATCTTCGTATAGACCTGCGCCCATTCTGCGGCGTCGT
>CAZBYE010000043.1:0-15887 GCA_964496045.1 uncultured Stakelama sp. | reverse complement strand
AATGGCAGTCGAAGATGCAGCTGTTGGTCAGCAGGATCTTGAGCAGGCTGATGCATCGCCCGTCGGGCGCATAGGCGTGGCAGATGCCCATCCCTTCGGTAGAGCCGATTCCCCTGCCATCCGCGCTGTCGCGTTTCCGGGTTCCCGACGAGGCGCAGGACGCATCATATTTTGCGGCATCAGCCAGGATCGCGAGCTTTTGCCGAACATCGAGCTGGGACATTTGTTCATTATATGTTCCACAATTTCCCGTGTCGAGACAAGATGTTGCCAGTAGTTTGCGCAAAGCGCCGGCCTTGCGCTCAACACGATCGCCTCGCCCGATCTTAGGCTAATCGCATTCCATGGCCTGCGCGATCGCGTCCGCCAGACGGGCCTGATTGAACGGCTTGCTCAGGCGCACGGTGTCACGGCCGGGTGTTTCGACGCCTTCACCATAGCCGCTGGCGATGATCACCGGCATGCCCGGCCGGATGCCGTCGATCGCCGCGATCAGATCGACCCCGGTCATGTTGGGCATCGCATGGTCGGTCACCATCAGGTCGATGTCGTCGCGTTCGCGGAACGCCTTAAGGGCCTCAGCCGCCGAATCCGCCTCGATTACCTCATGCCCGAGATCCTCGAGCAATGCGGCGGTATTGATCAGCACGAGGGCGTCGTCATCCACTGCAAGGATGTTGAGACGGGCCATGCGCCGCGGGCTGTCCTCCACCACCGCGGGCTCGGCGGTCGCCGCGGGCTCATGCTCCGCCACCGGTAGCCAGAGTATCGCACGCGTGCCATCGCCCGCTTCGCTCAGCAACTCGAGACTTCCGCCGATCTGCTGGGCCATGCCATGCACCATCGGCAGGCCCAGCCCGGTGCCCTTGCCCACGCCCTTTGTCGTGAAGAACGGCTCGGTGGCACGTCGAAGCGTTTCGGCATCCATACCGGCGCCGCGATCCTTCACGACCAGCTTCACATAGCTGCCGGCGAACGGCCTTGTCGCCGTGCTGTCCTGCACGACCTCGCAGGTCGCAGAAATCAGGATCGGGCCGCCCGAAGGCATTGCATCGCGTGCATTCACGATCAGATTGAGGAGCGCCATCTCAAGCTGGTTCGCGTCCGCGCGCACCGGCGGGAGCCTGAGCGGAAAGCTGGTCGAGATCGGCCATTCCGGGCCGATCGAACGCTGGACCAGATCGTTCATGCCTGAGAGCAGCTGCGAAAGATCGATCCGATCGACCTTCAGGTCCTGGCGCCGCGCAAAGGCGAGCATCCGCTGGGTGAGCGTCGCACCACGCTGGGCGCCCTCGACCGCATTGTTGAGCAGCCGCAACGACAAGGGGTCATCGGGCAGGCGCTTGCGCAGCAAGTCGAGGCTGCTCAGCACGGCCATCAGCAAGTTGTTGAAGTCATGCGCAACACCGCCTGTCAGCTGGCCGATCGCATCCATTTTCTGCGACTGGAACAAGGCCTCGCGCGCCACCTCGAGCTCGTGCTGAGTTTGCTCGCGCTCGGTGATATCGCGCGTGATCTTGGCAAAGCCGATCGGCGGCCCCCCGTCCTCGCGGATCGCATCGATCACGACGCTGGCGCGGAAGCGCTCGCCATTTTTGCGCATCCGCCAGCCCTCGGCGATGAACCGCCCCTCGCTGCGTGCCGTCTCCAGCGCACGGGCGGGCTCACCGGCCTCGCGATCCTCATCGGTATAGAAGCGTGAGAAATGCTGGCCGATGATCTCGCCGGGCTCATACCCTTTGATCCGGCGCGCGCCCTCGTTCCAGCTCGACACGCGGCCTTCCAGATCGATCATGTAGATCGCATAATCGGTGACGCTTTGAACGAGGTGGCGGAAATGCTCTTCGGTGTCGTTCAGCTTCTCTTCGACCAGACGGCGCTCGGTCACGTCGCGCCCATAAGCATAGACCAGCCCGTCTTCGAGCGTCGTATGCCATTCGATGCGGTGATAGTTGCCGTCGGTTGACCTGAAGCGGTTCTCGTAATTCGTGAGCTCGCGCGCGCTGAACGCGCTCGCGATTGCCTCAACGCTCGGCGCGATATCGTCCGGGTGCATGAAGGCGCTGAACGGACGCCCGACCACCGCCTCGACCGGATGTCCCAAAATTCGCGTCCATGACGGACTGACCGAGCGGAATACGCCGTCGGCATCGACCGCGACCATCAGATCACGTGACACGCTCCACATCCGGTCTCCGCGGCGGCGTTCCGCCTCAAGCGCGGCGACACTGGCAAGCGCGCCGCCGATCTGCCCGGCGATCAGCCGCGCGATATCGATGATGCCCGCATCGCTGCCGCGATAGGGGTTGAGCGCCAGAATGAGTGCACCCGCTTCGATACCGCCGGTGGTGCCGGGGATGGCGATTGCGATCGCATCCCGGGCCGGTCGATCCCACGCGCCCGACGGCCATTCGACGCCGGACGGCAAAGGGATGATTTCCCCGGCCTCGCCGAACCGGAACGACGGGCCGGGAACGGTGCGTTCGAACAGCGGCGTGTCGTCGCTGGCCGCCAGATCGTCCGCAAGCCGTAGCGCAATGAACGGAAAATCATGGCGATTGGTCGCGAATGCGCCCTGCACCGCATCCCGTACCATCCGACGGCTGGTTGCGCCCGCCAACGACAGGCCGAGCTGGCGCAAGGTCTCCAGCCGCCGTTCGCCTATGATCCGCGCCGTCTCTTCATTGACCACGCAAAGCAGCCCGCCAACGGTGCCGTCGGCTTCGTGGAGCGGACTGTAGGAAAAGCTGTGATAGGTCTCTTCGGGAAATCCGCTACGCTCGAGCAGGAGCAGCAGCGCCTTATTCCACGTCGCCTCTCCCGCGCCGACACGTTCGACCTGATCGGCTACCGCGTCATAGACCTCGGACCATACTTCGCGGAAGGGTCGGCCGAGCATGGCCGGGTGCTTGATCCCCAGCGTCGGGATATAGGCGTCGTTGTAGAAGAACCGCAGATCCGGCCCCCAGCCGAGCCACATCTCGAAGCGCGTCGTCAACAGCATCCGGAGCGGGATCTTGAGCGCATCCGGCCAGTGAAGCGGATCGCCGAGCGGCGTTTCTTGCCAGGCATGCGCGCGCATGATGCGCGCCATTTCGCTCGTACCAGGAAAAATGTCGGCGGCCCCTTCGCCCATATGCGCGCATCCTTCTTCCGGAATTCATCCTCCTAACGCCCGCATATTCAAATGGATGCGCCCGGCCCTTAGCCCAGCATCGATTGGGAAGAATGTCGATGCCACCGGATCGCCACGGAGCAGCGCGATTTCGGAAGATCGGTAGCGCCGACGATTTCAGCGCGGACGTCAGAGGTCGACGCGGGGCTCGCCCGACAGGATCCTGTCGCAGAGCGGCAGCAGCAGGGCGCATACCGCCTCGCCGTCCCGCTGCTCGCCGCGCAAGGCGGCGAAGGTCGCGAAACTCGTGAGCATGAACAGCAGGTCGACGCGATCGGCCTTCGCCTGCGCATGGCCCTGACGATCGACCAATATTCCCAACAGGACGCGCCGCCGCTCGTTGCGCGCGGCGAGCGCGCCAGCCAGTTCGGCATCGGTCGCCGCTGCGGCGAAGATGCCGCCAAGCCCATCGTGCGACGCCCAGAAATCGCAGAAAATCCTGACCACAGCGGCAAGCGCGGCGCGCGGCTCGGGCAGCGCCATCGCCGCAGCCAGGCGAGTCAGATTGCCTTGTCCCGCGAGCGCATCAAATGCGGCCTCGAGCAATCCGTTGCGCGCGCCGAACTGGTTGTAGACCGTCAGCCGCGTCACCCCCGCCGCCCGCGCCACGGCATCGAGCGACAGCATCTGTCCGTCGCCATCGCGGAGCAGGTCGAGCGCGGCGGCGATCAGACGCGCGCGCGTCTCCGCCGCCTTCGCCTCGCGCTTTTCGTTCGAATAGGGCCTTGACGCCTTGCCGGGAATAATCACTATACAGCCTGTATATCTAATATGAGTCAGGTCTGTCGACCCGGAGCTTCGCCGATGCAAATCTTGCTGATCATCCTCCTCGCTGTCCATGTCCTGTCGTCGATCTTCTGGGCGGGGTCGACCTTCGTTCTCGCGCGAAACGGAGGCGTGGGCGCCTGCGCCCTGTTCCGCCCGCAAATCGGCGCCGCGAGCGTCTCGGCGCTGTCGGGATTGTCGCTCTGGCATCTGCTGCATCCGGGAAGCTTCCAGCGCACCGAACAGATCCTTGCGACCGGGGCCGCGGCCGCAATCCTCGCCTTGCTCGTCCAGATCGTCGTGGTGCGACCGGGGCTGCGGTCGGGCGAAACCTCGCCGCGTGTCGCCGCCGGCTATCGCGCATCCGCCGCGCTGCTCGTCGTCACGATCATCTGCATGGCCACGGCGCGTTACATCTGAAGGAAATCACAATGCCCGACATTCCCCTGTTTCCGGACCTCGCCGGCAAGACCGCGCTGATCACCGGCGGTTCTGGCGGGATCGGCGCCGAGACGGCGCGCTGGCTCGTGCATAACGGCGTTCGGGTGACGATCGCCGGACGCGACCGGACGCGGCTGGATCAGGTCCATGCGTCACTCGCCGCGATTTCGGCCGGCCACGCAGCGATCGAGCTCGACTGTACCAGCGCCGACCAGCTCGAAGCCGCGCGCGGCGCGCTGATCGAACGGCAGGGTGGCCTCGACCTCCTGATCGCCTTCGCCGGCGGCGGTACGAGCCGGCCCGCGCCGATCGAGCAGGTGACCGAGCGCGACTGGCATTCCAGTCTGGACAACAACCTCACCGCAACCTTCCTGACGCTGCGCACCTTTGTGCCCGACCTCAGGAAGAGCGGCCACGGCGCCGCGGTGACCATGGCCTCGACCGCGGGCCGGGCGCCATCGTCAGCTCCGCTTGGCTATGGTGTCGCGAAGGCCGGGATCATCCTGCTCACCCAACAGCTTGCACAGGATCTGGGCCCCGATGGCGTTCGCGTGAACTGCATCGCGCCGTCCGCAGTGCTGACCGGTCGCACGGCGGATCATATGCCGCCCGTCGTACGGCAGCAGATCGCCGACCTCCACCCGCTGCGCCGACTGGGAACACCGGCAGATATCGCTGCGGCAACCTTGTTCCTGGCGTCGGAAAGCGCCGGATGGCTGACCGGCGCGACGCTCGACATCGCCGGCGGCCGGTTGATGCACTGAGGGACATCACACCATGGATCTCGAACTCAATCACGCCATTGTCCGCTGCACCGACAAGGCGGCGGCGGCACGGTTCTTCGCCGATCTGATTGGCGCAGCGCCTGTGCACGCCGCGGGACCGTTCGCGGCGGTACGGGTCAATGACCGGCTGACGCTCGACTTCTATGACGAGGGCGCCTTTGTATTCGGCCATTTCGCCTTCCTGACCACCAATCGCGATTTCGATGCGATCTTGGATCGCGTCACGGTGCGTGACCTGCCATTCGGTTCGGGGCCGTTCGCGCGGGACCGGGCGATCAATCGCCTGCATGGCGGGCGCGGGCTCTATGTCTGGGACGGCGATGGCAACAGCTACGAGTTCTTCACCGCCGTGCCGCCGGGATGAAGGCGAGATTCAGACGTCCAGCATCACGCCGCGATATTCCGGATCTTCCAGAGCGCGTCCCGCGCCATTTGCCACGCACATCAGGGCATTCTCCGCCACGATGACCGGCAGCCCGGTTGCCTTGGAGAGCACGTCGTCCAGATGCCCGAGCAGGCTGCCGCCCCCGGTCATCACAATCCCCTGATCATAGATGTCGGAAGCCAGTTCGGGTTCGGTCTTCTCCAGCGCGGAAAGCGTCGCTTCCACAATCTGGGCGACAAGGTCAGCGAGCGAATGGGCAATCTCGCCCTGACTGACTTCGACTTCGGCGGGCATGCCCTTGACGAGATCGCGCCCCCTCACCTTCATCACCGCGCCGATCCCATCGGCCGGCATCTGCGCGGTGCCGATCTCGACCTTGATCCGTTCGGCCGTGGCTTCGCCGATCATCAGATTATGCTTGCGCCGAATGCCCGAGGCGATGGCTTCGTCCATCCGGTCTCCACCGACGCGTACCGAAGCGCTGTACGCCAGCCCGCGCAGCGAGAGGATCGCGACCTCAGTCGTGCCCCCCCCGATGTCCACGACCATGGCGCCCAGCGGTTCCGTGACGCGCAAGCCGGCGCCGATCGCGGCCGCCATGGATTCTTCGATCAGATACACCTTGCGGGCACCTGCATTCGAAGCCGCCTGCTGAATCGCGCGCCGCTCCACCTGCGTCGCGCTGCTGGGGATGCTGATCGCGATTTCAGGACTGCGCCCCAGCTTTCGCGACCCACCCATCGCCTTGCCGATGAAGTATTTGATCATCTGCTCGGCGACATCGACGTCGGCAATCACGCCGTCGCGCATCGGGCGGATCGTGCTGACATTATCGGGGGTCTTGCCGAGCATCAGCTTTGCCTCGGCACCGATCGCGCGCACGCGGGAAACCCCGTTGAGCGTTTCGAGCGCGACCACCGAGGGCTCGTTGAGGACGATCCCCCGGTTGCGCAGGTAGACAACCGTATTCACCGTGCCGAGATCGATTGCGAGGTCGTAGGAAGCGCCGGGAAATAAGCGAGGAAATCGCATCGAGTTCAATCAATTGGCGTCGACAGCGCAAGCAAGCGGGCAGCACAGCGATCACGTGGAACGGTGCGGGTGGCCCCGCAGTGGCACCCGGTCAAGCAGTTTAGCGGCTATCCGAGCCTCGCGGACGACCATTTGATCGGATTCCGATCCCCGGCGCGACGATCAGCTTGACCGGGTGGGATCGGTAACCGGATCGAGCTCGCGCGCATCGGGCGCACGCGCAAAGGGTAGCGAGCCGGTCTGGCGCTCGATTCGGCGATGCACCACCGGCTCTTTGCCGTCGATCTGCAGCGCTCGAAGCGCGACGCTGTTGGGATCGTCGGCGCGGGTACGGCGCTGATTGTGGCGCACATAATCCACCCAGGTCGCGACATGATAGCGTTCGATCCAGAGTTCGGGCTCCTCAAGGTCGCGCAGCAAGCTCCAATGCCGCGCGCCGTCGCGCAGGCGAATGCGCCGCCGCTCGCTCATCACGCTCAGGAACCGCCCGATATCGCCTTCGGCAATCCGGTGCTCGATCGTGATGACGATCGGCCCGCTACGCGGTTCGATGGCGACTTTGGTCTGCGGCTCGCTCCAGTTGTCGCGCGGATCGAGATCGAGCTGATTGATCTCCGGCACGGCAAAGAGCAGACCTGCAAGGATCCCAAGAAGCTGGACGCCTCCGGCGGCGAGCAGCGCGGTCGACAGGCCCTGTCGTTCGGCGATTAGCCCGAACATCCAGCTCCCGCTGGCCATGCCGCCGAACGCCGCCATCTGATACAGCGCGAGCGCGCGCGCGACCACCCAACGGGGCGAGGCCATCTGGACGCTGACGTTGAAGGTCGAAAGCGCACTGACCCAGCCTGCGCCGGCCAGAACCAGCGCAAGCAAGCTCAGCGGCAGACCAAGGTCGAGCGCGACCAGTCCGGCACCCAGCGCCACCGCGAGCGAGGAAAACCGGACCAGTGCTTCGGTCGACAGCGCAAGCCGCAGCCGCCGCGCGCCCACCGCCCCGATGACCGCGCCGGTCCCGAACCCGCCGAGCAGCAGCCCATAGGTGAGCGGCCCGCCGCCGACGAGGTCCCGCGCGATGAGGGGCATCAGCGCCGGCAGGGCACTCGCCGCGAACCCGAACAAGGCCGCGCGCGCAAGCACCACGCGGATGCTGGGCGAGAGGCGCACATAGCGGATGCCGGCGGCCATCGCGACACCGAGACGCTCGCGCGGCAGACGGCGTTCGGGAAGATCGGGTTTCCAGCGCAGCAGGACAACGATGAGGCCGATATAGCTCACGGCATTGGCAAGAAACGCCGCCGCGGCGCCCGCAATCGCGACGAGCACGCCGCCGAGCGCCGGGCCGGTGCTGCGCGCAAGGTTGAAGCCCATGCTGTTATAGGCAACCGCGTCGGGCAATATCGCGCGCGGGATCATGTCCCCGACCGAAGCCTGCCAGGCAGGCCCGTTGATCGCGGTGCCGCAACCGATCAGGAAGGTGAAGACGAGCAGCGACCAGGGCGTAATCCATCCGAGCCAGCTACCGAGCGCCAGCGCCGCCGAGACGATCAGCATGAAGCCCTGCGCAGTGAGCATCACCCGGCGGCGGTCGAGATTGTCGGCCACGGCGCCCGCCCAGAGCGCAAGCAGCATGATCGGCAGGCTGGTCGAGGCCTGAACGAGCGCGATCATCTGGGGCGAGGCGCCCATTCCGGTCATCATCCACGACGCGCCAACCGCCTGGATCAGCCCGCCAAAGTTCGACACCAGGCTCGCCAGCCACACGGCGCGGAACAGGGGTACGGCAAAGGGACTGGAGGGAGTTTGCGGCATATTGCCCCCTCAATGCCGGAGATCACGAACCGATCCAATGCCCGTGACGACCGGATGGGTACATTGCCGCCACTCGCCGGTCCGTCTTACACAACCTCAACCGCCGGCTTCGTCGATCCGGTATTCGATCGGCTTGAAGCTGCCGTTGTTCGAAGCATAGGCCGGATCCTATGGGTTCGCGATTGCTGCCGGATCAGGTCGGTTCGATGGGACGAGTCCGGCCTAGAAACGCTTGATCGACAGCACCTCGAAGGTCTGGCGCAATGTCTCGGTCGAGCGGTCATAGTCGTTGAGCGCGAGCGCGGCGATCAGCGCATCGACCACGCAGAGCTGCGCGATCCGGCTTGCCATCGCCTCCGTCCGGAAACGCGTTTCGCGCGCCATCGTGAACAGCACGATATCGGCATAGGCCTGGATCGGCGAGCGCGCGAAGTTGGTGATCACGATCGTGCGTGCGCCCGCTTCCTTTGCCAGCCGGGTCGAGGCCACGGTCTCGTGCGTCGCACCGCTGTGCGAGATGGTGAGCACGGCGACATCGGGGTCGCAGCGTGACGCGCTGATCGCCTGGACGTGACTGTCGATCACCACCCGCGCATCGAGCCCGATGCGCATCATCCGGTAATGCGTGTCCTCGGCGATCGGCGCAGACGAACCGATGCCATAGATCTCGACGCGCTTCGCCTTGCGGATGATCCCCACGGCCTTGCCGAGTGCTTGCGGATCGAGCACCGACAGCGAGTCGCTCAGCGCCTGGATCCCCGAATGGAAGATCTTGCGGCAGATCGTACCCATATCGTCGTCGCGTGCGACATCCTCGTGGATGAACTGCACCGGCTGAACGATTTCGCGCGCGAGGCTGAGCTTCAGGTGCTGAAAGCCGGTCAGCCCGATACCACGGCAGAAGTTGATAACGCTGCCCTCGCTGACCCCGACTGCTTCGGACAGCTCGGTCACCGACATGCGAACGATCTCGTCGGGCTGGGCCAGGATATAGTCGGCGATTCGACGCGCGCCTTTGGGCATGGAAGGTTGCGCAATCCTCATTCTTGAAAGCGCGTTTTCCACGGGGCCAGTATCGGCAGCCTTGCCCTGACCTTCGCCCCCCTTGTCATCCAATTTGCGCATTTTTCTGCTTTGAGCCGCTTAGCCGCTGATCGGAATCACGATAATATCAGCGCTGGCTTCCAGTTCAACACTGAATCACGCTCAAATTTGATATTCACAAAAATGATTCATATTCATTTTTGTGTCACAGGCCCTCCCTAGGCGGACCCGGCACGCCGCTGCGGTGCCGACATCGAATCGCCATTCCGGCGCGGGTCGGCCGCAGTCGCTGTGCACCGCTTCTCAAACGGGGGTTTCACCGTGCACATGCCTTCAACACTCCGCTCCGCATTTTGCCTTGGCCTGCTCGTGACCGTCAGCGCGCTCCCGGGCATCGCGCATGCCAAGACCGACAGGGAAACCGCCGAAGCCGAGGAGCGCTCCGACGAGGTCGTCGTCACCGGCAAGCAGGAAAAGGAAACCCCGCTCGCCGCGCAGGCCATCGAATTTGGCAATCAGGTACAGATCATCGACTCGCAGCAGATCGCGACGACGGGCGCGACCAATTTCGCCGAGATCGCGCAGTTCCTGATCAAGGGTGCCAATGTCGGCTACTCGCCGGATGAGGGCGAATATACGATCCGCCTCGACGGCGGCAGCGATCGCGACACACTGGTCGTGCTCGACGGCGTCCCGCTGTACGATCGCGGCCCGGCGCTCGAGGATATCTGGGGCACCACCACGATCGATCCGCACATGATCGAGCGCGTCGAGGTCTTCCGCGGCGGCAACAGCCTGTTCTTCGGCAGCAATGGCGGGATCGGCGTGATCAGCCTGGTCACCAAGCGTCCCGACGGAACCAGCAAGTTCGAGATCGGCGGCCAATATGGCTCGTTCAACACGCGCGAGATCTGGGGCAATGCGAGCTTCCCGCTCGATTCAGCGGGGCGCCACAGCGTGATGGTCTATGGCGGCACGATCCAGACCGACGGCCCGCGCATCTTCGCGCCTGAATCCTATGTCGACAATGTCGCCGCCGCCGGCGGCATCCAGAAATACCCGCTCAACCGCAGCAACATCGGCCTCAAATATCTGTGGAAGGTCGACGAGAAGAGCGAGTTCCGCATCGGCGGCCAGTACACCCAAATCGCGTTTCCGGGACCGTTCCCGGACCACCAGACCTATTCGCCCAATCGCGTGCGCTATCCGATCGTCGACTTCACGCTCGACGGCCGCTGGTCGGACAAGCTGTACACCGAGATTGCGGGCTATTGGAGCAACCCCCAGCTCAACAACACCGAGACCTTTGCCGAGATCTGCAAGATCGCCACGGGCTGCCCCGACCCGTCGGGCGGCAAGCTGATCCCGTTCGGCAATGCCACCGGGAAATCGATCCCCTATCCCAATAAGGGGTTCGGCAAGGATTCGAAGGTCGGCGGCTTCCGCGAGCTGGGCTTCAACGTCCGCAACACGCTGACCCTGCCCAATTTGCTCGAACTGGTCACCGGCGTTCAGATCGTCTCGTACAAGAATGACTCCGATCCGGTCTTTCCGATCTCGAACAAGTCGAACACGATCACCGGCCTCTATGCCGATCTGCGCCCGGTCATCCCGTTCAGTCCGGAGACGAAGCTGTCGCTGGCGGTGCGCACCGATTTCGCCAACAGCTTCGGCTCGCGCACGATCTGGAAGTTCGGCTTCCGCCAGCCGGTCGGCGATTTCTACATCCGCGGCAATGGCGGTACGTCCTACAGCCTGCCACGCACCAACGAGCTGTTCCTCGAAACCCCGACCTCGATCGGCAACCCCAACCTCAAGACCGAGCAGACCGAAACCTTCAATGGCGGGATCGGCTTCGCCAAGACGCTCGGCGACGTTCAGATCAACGCCGAAATCGGCGCCTTCCGCACCAACGTCACCGGCCGCATCCAGACCAAGCTGCCCAAGGACGCCGCCGAAGCCGCGGCTGCGGGTGTCATCAACTGGAAGCCCGGCCAGTCGATCTTCTTCAACAACACGCCGGTGACGGAAATCCGCGGCCTCACCGCCGACCTCGACGTCCTGATCGGCAAGAGCTTCTCGCTCAACGTCAACTTTACCCGGCAGAAGGCGCATCTCGCCGGCAGCGATCTGCAGATCAACGAGACGCCCGAATATATGATCGGCGGCAATGTCGCCTGGCACAGCCCGGACAACCGGTTCCACCTGACGCTCTATCCGCGCTACCAGGGCCCCGAATACGCCACCGGCGGCGTCAACAACGCGCTGCGCCACAATTTCGGCAACTACTTCCTGCTCAACGGATCGGTCGGCTTCTGGGCCGGGGACAAGCAGCAGCACCGGTTCCAGCTGCGCCTCGTCAACATCTTCGACGAGAAATATGCCGAGCGCTACGGCTACGGCAACATGCGCTTCAGCTCGGCGTTCATCCGCGGCGACATCAAGGTCAACACCCCGGCCTATTTCTATGGCTATGCGTTCGAGGGCAAGCCGCGCAGCATCTACGCCTCCTACACCACCAAGTTCTGACGTTTCGGGCCGGTGCCGGAAACGGCGCCGGCCCGTGCGATCACGAAGGATTCCGGTTCATGGCGCTGTCACAGCTCAAGCGTAGCGCGCACCCGTCCCGACGGACGAGGGAGAGTGCGTATGCTGCAAAAGACGATCGCGATCGGACTGGCGGCGCTGCTCGCTGTCGGTGCCGGCTGGTTTGCGAAGACGCCCGGCACGCCACCACCACCCGCGCTGCGCGTGCTCCTGATTCCCGCCGATGGCGGCACCGAGAGCGGGACGCTCGCCGACTATCGTCCCATCTTCAACGCGATCGCGCACCAGACCGGGCTTCGCTTCGACCTCAGGGTCGCGCAATCCTATGGCGGGGTGGTTGAGGCGATGTGCAACAACGCCACCGACATCGCCTTTGTCGGCCCCGTCACCTACCTGCAAGCGCGCGAGCGCCATTGCGCCGAGCTGCTTGCCGTCGCGGTCAAGGGCGGCCGCTCGGTCTATTATTCCGGGCTGTTCGTCCGCACCGACGCGCCGTTCCGGGCGATCGGCGATCTGCGCGGTCACCGCGTGGCCTTCGGGGATCTCAACTCGACCGCGGCGTTCCTGTTTCCGGTCACCATGCTGATGGATGCGGGCATCGATCCGTCGCGCGACCTGTCCGAAGTGCGGATCGCGGGTTCGCACTCGGCCAGCCTGACCGCGTTGCTTGCGGGCAAGGTGGATGCTGCGGCGCTCTCTTTTGAATCCTATGACAAGGCGGTGCGGGCCGATCTGCCCGGTGTCCGCAATGTCCGCGTGCTCGCGCGCAGCGAACCCATCCCCTATCCGCCGCTGATCCTGAGCACCCGCCTGCCCGCCGCCACGCGCGCGAAACTGCGCGACGCCTTTGAGAAGATCAGCCACAGTCCGGGCGTTACGCCAGAGATGATCCGCGGCTATGGCGGCGCGCAGGTCGACGGCTACGACGCAGACGTCACGCCGGCGCATTTCCGGTCGGCCGAGATGAGGATGGCCCAGGTGAGCGGCCCGCTGAAGGCGGCGCTGCTGCGCAAGGCAGCGGAGCGCTAGACGGATGGAGGTCCGCTTCGATGATGTGACGGTGGCGTTCGGGGAGCTGATGGCCCTTGACCGCCTGACGCTGGAAATTCCAACGGGCCAGTTCTGTGCGATCCTTGGCGGTTCGGGTGCGGGCAAGTCCAGTTTGCTGCGTTGCGCGAGCGGGTTGGGGCATCTCAAAACCGGTCGCGTGACGATCGACGGCACTGCCCCCTCCGCAGCGCTTCGGCGACAGATCGGCGTGATTCCGCAAGCCTTCGGCCTGTCCGGCCGCGCGCGCGTCGCCACCAATGTCATGGCGGCACAGGCATCGCATGGGCCACTCTGGCGCGCACTGACCGGCCGCTATCGCGTGGCGGACCGCGAGCGTGCGACGGATCTGCTTGCGGCGCTCGGTCTGGAGGAAGGCCAGCTCGCCCGCCGTACCGACGCGCTGTCGGGCGGCCAGCAACAGCGGATCGCGATCGCGCGCGCGCTGTTGCCCGCCCCCCGGCTGATCCTGGCGGACGAACCGGTGGCCAGTCTCGACCCCGCAACCGCCGAGCGCGCGCTGACCGTGCTGCGCGAAGAAGCGCGGCGGCGCGGCACGACGATCCTGTGCACGCTGCACCAGCCCGAACTCGCGCGACGCTTCGCCGATCGGGTCATCACGATCGACCGTGGCACGATCGTCGAGACGATGCCCGCTCGCGATGCGAGGATGCGAGCATGACCAGCCCCGCCGGAACCTGGCGCTTTCCCCCGCTATTCGGACATCGCACGCTCGCGATCCTGCTCGGCGCACTGGCCGTCCTCTGGATCACCGCTCAACGCGTGGAAATTCCGCGCATGGTTGCTCTCACCAGCGAAGCGGTGCTGGTGCCGCTAGGGTTGGCCGAGCGTTCGCAGGTTGGCGACGGGCTTGGCGCCACGCTGGGCCAGCTGGTGCCGATCCAGCTTTCGACCCGGCGAGAGATCGCGCGGATCGAGGGCTTCGACCCCAGCCGTCTGCCTCCGTTCGCGCATATCGAGACCGTCGAGACCCGTGTCGCCGAACTCAACCCCGATTCGTTGCGCAGTGAGACCCGCACCGTTCGCACCGGCTGGCTGGTCGAACCGTTCGGCTATCTCTTCCTCGTCGCGGCGAAGATGCTTGAGACGATCGAGATCGCGCTCTGGGGAACGCTGTTCGCGGTCTCGATCGGCTGGCCGCTCGCCTTCATAGGCGCGCGCAACCTCACGCCGCACCCCGCGATCGGCGCGGGCGCGCGGGCCGTCGCCGCGTTTCTGCGGGCCATGCCCGAGCTGATCGCGGCGCTGTTCCTTGTCATCGCATTCGGCTTCGGGCCGATCGCCGGCGTGCTCGCGCTCGCCTTTCACTCCGCGGGCTTTCTCGGCAAATTCTATGCCGACGACATCGAGGATGCCGATCCGCGCCCGCAAGCCGCGCTCCAGGCGATGGGCGCGGGGCGGATCGCGACCTGGCGCTTTGCCATCCTGCCCGAAGTCCTGCCCCAGCATATCGCCTGCACGCTCTATGCGCTCGATCGCAACGTCCGCATGGCGACGGTGATCGGGCTGGTTGGCGCGGGCGGCATCGGACAGGAGCTCAAGGGCCGCTTCGACCTCTACGAATATGGCCATGTCGGCACGATCCTGATCGCGATCTTTCTCGTCATCCTTTCGCTCGACCTGATCGCTGCACGCGCACGCCGGGTCTGGCAGTGATCCCTCATTCCCCCTTTCCTCCGGAGCACCAACCATGAGCCAGTCGAGACGCGATTTCCTGAAGGCCGCAGGCGTCGCCGGGTCCGCCGCCGCCGTCCACGCCAGCATCGGTCGCGCGCTCGCCATTCCGGCGAAGCGGACGACCGGCACGATCCGCGACGTGCGCCACATCGTCATCCTGATGCAGGAAAACCGCTCCTTCGATCACTATTTCGGGACGATGAAGGGCGTGCGTGGCTTTGGCGATCGCCATCCGATCCCGCTGCCCGGCGGCAAGAGCGTGTGGGCGCAGAGCAACGGTGCGCGCGAGCTGCCGCCCTTCCACCTCGACACTGCGACGACCAACGCGCTCAAGGTGCCGGGCACCCCGCACAGCTTCGCAGACGCGCAGGCGGCCTGGAACCAGGGCAAGTTCGGGCTGTGGCCCAAGTTCAAGACCGATTACTCGATGGGCTATTACCGGCGCGAGGACATCCCGTTCCAGTTCGCGCTCGCCGAAGCGTTCACGATCTGTGACGCCTATTGCTGCTCGGTGATGGAGCCGACCTGGCCGAACCGCCTCTACCTCATGAGCGGCCCGGTCGACCCGGGGGCCACGCCGGGCGGTCCGCTCATAAACAACACGTCCCGGGTCCCGTACCGGTGGAGGACCTATCCGGAAGCGCCGACCGCGGCGGCGGTCAAATTAAAATGCTGTCTTCCGACGAAGGGCTGCTGGACACCCTCAAGCGCACCATGGCGGTGGAAGCCGCGTTGCAGGCAGCGCTGGAAACCGGAGCGGGGCTGCAGATGTATTTTCAGCCTGTGTATTCTGTAAAGAAAAAGCGCTTTTCCGGCGCCGAAGCTTTGCTGCGGTTCAATCACCCTGTTTTGGGATCGGTTTCGCCTGCGGAATTTGTTCCGATCGCGGAGAAAAACGGGCTCATTCTGAAATTGGACGAGTCGGTGGTGAAAATGGTCTGCGAGTTCATCAAAAAATACGACCCGCGCGGCACACTCGGGGTGAACCGTATCGGTATCAACCTGTCGGCGGCGGAGTTTATGAACAGACAGCTGCCGGAGCGGATGACTGCCGTACTGGACTCATACCATATCGATCCGTGTTTGCTTATTTTTGAGATCACCGAAACGGCGGCCACGGTGTCGTATGAGATGCTTTCAGCCTGTATGGAGGATTTGC
>CAZBYE010000042.1:0-16616 GCA_964496045.1 uncultured Stakelama sp. | reverse complement strand
GGGGTAGACGCACCGGACGTTAAATCCGTTGGGCGTTGCCCCGGTGGGGTTACAGTCCCCCCGCCCGTACCAGCAGCAAAGAAGGTCAGCGGCGGCGCGGACCGGTCGACTGGCGCACCGTCAGCGCCGGGACCACGACCACAGGGCCACCGGGCGCTTCCTGCCCGCTCCGTTCTGCGATGATCAGCTCGACCGCGCGCGCTGTCACATCGGCAATCGGCTGGGTTACCGCGGTCAGCGATGGGTGGTTGAAGCGCGCGATCGGCGTGTCGTCGAAGCTTACCAGTGACACGTCCTCAGGCACTGCCAGCCCGCGTTCGCGCGCGACTTCCAGCGCGCCCAGCGTCATCTGATCGTTGCTCGCGATGATCGCGGTAGCACCTGCATCCAGCAACAAGGGCGCGGTGGTCCGGCCCGACTGACGCGAAAAATCGCCCTGCGCCAGCAAGCCGTCGGTCGTGAGGCCTGCTTCGGCCATTGCCGCACGCCAGCCATCGACGCGCCAGCCGCTTAGTTCATACTCATCCGGCCCGGCGATCAGCCCGATCCGTTCATGGCCCAGCTCGACCAGATGCCGCGTGGCAAGTCCCGCCGCGATATCGTCTCCCATCGTCAACCGGAAGCCGGGGCCCTCGGCAAGCGAGCCGATCCGGGCAAGCCCGATATGCGCGTCGTCGAGCAATTCGAGGATCGCGGGGTTGGCCGAGTGCGGCGGGGTCAGGATTACCCCGTCGGGCTGCAGCGCCGCGAGCGCCGCCGTCAGCTCACGCTCAATATGGTCGCTGTGCGTGTCGACCAGTTCGACGATCAGGCGGTAGCCGTGCTCGGCGCAGGTGAGCATGCCACCGAGTAGCATCTGGTCGACCCAGTCGGTGCCGTCGCGCGCACGCCAGCCGTCGATCGTGCGTTCGCGGTCGTTCAGCGCCATGATGAGATAGGATCGCGACCCACTCATACGCTGCGCCGCAATCGAGGGGACGTAGCCGAGCCGTGCGATCGAGGCGCGGACGCGCTCGGCCATTTCGGGCCGGACGTTCGGTTCCTTGTTGATGACGCGGCTAACCGTCTGGAGCGACACTCCAGCGTCAGCAGCGACATGCCGGATCGTGACGGCCTGTTTGCGGCGTGCCATGCGTCAGTCCCTCAGGCCGCGAGCGGATCGGCCGCGCCGCAATATTGCGCGATATAGGCGTGATGCTCGGGCAGCGTCACGACGGTCCGTGTCACATCCTCCCGCAATGTGGCAAGCAGCCGTCTCAGTTCGTCGTCGGACAGCTTCTCCGCGATAGGATGCCAGTTCTGCGGATCGATCCCCTGCCCCATCATCACCTGCACCCAGCTGTTCTCGGCGAACAATTCCTCATTCTTGCGGAAGGTGCGCCCGGTCTCGCGGAACAGCTCGATCTTCTGCGCCAGCGAATCCGGCACCGGCATGTTGGCGACGTGCCGCCAGAAGGCACTGTCGCGCCGCTCGGTCGCCTTGTAGTGCAGGATCACGAAGTCGCGGATCTGCTCGATATCCTGCCGCTGCTGCTCGTTAAACTCGGCGGCGTCGCGTTCGCTGACCCGGCCATTGGGCATCAGCCGCACGAAGCGCAGCACGGCACGCTGGATCAGGTGCACCGTCGTCGCCTCCAGCGGCTCGACGAACCCGCCCGACAGGCCGATGGCGACGCAGTTACGATACCATTGCTTGCGCCGCACCCCGCCGCGGAACTTGATGTCGAACGGCTCGATCAGCGGCTCACCCACGGTCGAGATCAGCCGGTGATGCGCCTCGTCACGCGACAAATAGCCGCTTGAGTAGACGATGCCCGCGCCCATGCGGTGCTGCAGCGGGATGCGCCATTGCCAGCCCGCATCATGCGCGATCGCCTGGGTATAGGGCTGAGGCGGCCCCTGATGCTTCGCCTGCACCGCGATCGCGCTGTCGTTGGGCAGCCAATGCCCCCAATCCTCGAACCCCGCATGCAGAGCCCCCTCGATCAGCAGGCCGCGAAAGCCCGTGCAGTCGACGAACATGTCGCCCTCGACCCGCCGTTCGCCATCGAGATGCAGCGCGGCAATATCGCCGGTCTCGCCATTCAGTTCGACGCGCTGGATCTTACCTTCGACCCGTTTCGTGCCGGCTTCCTCGGCCAGCTTGCGCAGGTAGCGGCCATATAGCGTCGCATCGACGTGATAGGCATAGTTCATCCGGTCTTGCGGGAGATGCGCGAACTTGCCCTGCATCGCTGCGGCCAATTCGAGGCAATAGTCGTCATAGGACTCGGGATTGCCCCGCGCACGGCCAGCGAGCCAGAAATGCTGGAACCCCGCCGACCAATGGTCCTTCCCCGACAGGCCGAAGCTATGGAAATAGCTGTCCCCATCCTGCTTCCAGTTGTCGAACAATATGCCGAGCTTGAAGGTCGCCTGCGCGGCGCGCATGAACTCGGCTTCACCGATCCCGAGGATACGGTTGAAATTGACCAGTGGCGGGATGGTCGACTCTCCAACCCCGATCGTGCCGATCTGCTCGGACTCGACCAGAGTCAGGTCGATCATATGGCCCATCGTGCGGCTGATCGCAGCCGCTGCCATCCAGCCAGAAGTACCGCCTCCGGCGATGACGACACGAGTAGGACGCACGCTCATTGGCTGAGCTGCCGCAGGAGGTAGGCGCGGATGCGCGATGCGGTTTCCGGCGTCAGCGGGTCCAGTATGCTGCGGGTTCCTTCGGGCAGATGTTCTGTCACGTCATCCCCATTGGCAAAGACATAGTGGTCGAACAGCGCGCGCCACTGCGCCTTCTCGTTCGGCGGCAGATCGCGGATCGCTAGCAGGGCGTGGTGCAGCGCGTCCTCGGGCTGGCCAAGCCAGCCCGGTGTCTCGCGCCACCAGTAATTGATCAGCACATTGAACGGATCGAGCCCCTCCACATGATGATACCAATTTGACGGGATGAAGATCGCGTCGCCGGGCTCCAACTCCGCCACCTGAGCATGCGTCAGCGCGTCGCGAAACTTCGGATGCGCCCCGAAATCGGGTGTGGCGAAATCGACCATGCTCACCGCACGGCCTGCGGGCGTATTGTCGAGCGGCCCGAGATAGAGGTTGCCGAACTGATCGGGCGGAAACAGCGTGAAGCGGCGGCGCCCGACCGCAACGCAGGCCAGATTGTCCGGAAAGTCGCTATGCGCTGCGATCCGCGTGCGCGTGCCCATCCAGATTCCCGCGCGGCAGCGCCGCTCACCCAGATCGACATGGTTGTCGGCGTGCAGGCCGTCAAAGAAATCATGCACATCGGTGGAGGCGACATAAATGGGAGGCGCGGCGGGATCGGCTTCCGCCGCATCGATATCCGCAAAGATATCGCTCAACCGCCCACGCACAGTACGGAAGTTCATCGCCATTGCCGGGTCGTAGAAGATCCGTTCCTCACCCGCCGCGTTTCCCAGTGCGACGGTGAATGGCAAATCGCGATGTTTACCGAGCAGATAGGCGCGCGCCTCGCTGCCCGAGCGCCTCCCTGCATCAACCAGCGGCCAGTCCGCCACCAGCCCGCGCACCACGAATGGCGTATCCGCCGAACGCAACCACGCATCAAGTTCTGCGGCGCTTACGACCGCAACCTCCGCCACCGCGGCAAGTCCGCTCATAAGGCCGGGATCGACCTCAGCCATCGCCCAGACGCTCGTTCTTACGCGCAACCAGTGCGTTGAAATTGCCGATCGACGCCACCGCCATGAAGATCGGCATCAAATGCCCTTCGGCGTGAAGCCCGCCCAGCGCTACCGCATCGAGCGCACTCAGCCGCGCTTCAGCGATAACATGGAACCCCACCAGCCGCTTGACCGACCCGTCGTCGAGCGTGATCTCGAGCGTCAGCGGCTCTAGTAACTCGTAGCGCCGCAGCGCCGCAAAGAACTCGCCCGAGGTCTGCCAGCCTTCGTCCAGCTCGCCCAGTTGCTCCGACACCGCCTCCAGATAGGGGGTCGGACGCCCGGCATCATCGAACACGCGCTCGCCTGTCCCAACCCTCGGGCTGGCAAGGTCGACATGCACCTGCTTCGCCCCCGGCGCATCGGCCGAGCCACCGATCAGGAACGGCTGGATATCGATCGCCAGCGGAACATAGTCCGCGTCCCAGCCACCGCGCCGCAGGAACAGGTTCTCGCCCTCCTGAAAGCCGAACAGCGCGAGCGCGGTGAACGCGTCGCGCTCGGCATTGCGCCGGAACAAGATCGGATAATGCACCTGCACTCGCCGGAATTCGGCAGGCATGGTCACACAGCTCATCACCCCGTCGCCCAGCGCCGCATCGCGGTCGCGACGGACGCGAAGCTCGCGATGCGCCTCCGCCGTCAGCATTGCGTGACTTGTCGTCGTCACCGTTTCACCCATTGCCTCTCCAGCCCTATCCTACCCCGTAACAAAAAAAGCCACCCTCCGAAGAGGGTGGCTACAGGGAGGTCTAGAAATTGAAGCGGACACCGGCGGCGTAACGCGCGTAGCCGGGTGAGGCGAAATAGACGTTGTTCTCGGATCGGCGGTGTCCGCGCCTGCTTTCGCCGGTCAGGTTGATGACCTCGCCGAATACCGTGAGCCCGGGCTTGAACTCATAGCTCGCACTTGCGTCGATCTGGCCATAATCCTCGACATAGAAGGGGTTGGCCCCCGTTGCCGAGAGAAACTTCTGGCGCCAGTTGTACGCGACGCGCGCCTGGATGCCATTCTTGTCATAGAATAGTACGGCATTGGCGCTGTCGCTAAGGCCCGTCAGCGCGAACTGCGTCACCGATGCCGGCTTGCTATTATCGTAGGTCGCGTCGCCCCGGACGATCGTATAGTTCAGGATGGCGCCGAAGCCGGTATCCCAGAAGCTGTGCTGCACCGCGAATTCAAAGCCGTAGAGATTGGCCGTCTGGTCGCTGTTGACCGGCGTATTGACCTGGAACGGCACCAGCGGATCTTCGGGCAGCGCAAAGATCTTGCCGGTGATGTAGCCCGCCGGATCGACCCCGGTCCGCTGGGTCGAACCGGGAAAATTGGTGAAGATATACTGGCGGATGTCCTGCGTGCTGGCGTTTGCCCCGAGCGCGGCGAGTGCCGCCTGGTAACGTGGTCCGCCGGCCACCGTCCGCAGGCCGAACGCGTTCTGAGTGACGCGGTCCTGCGAGATGAAGTTTTGGACATCCTTGTTGAAGAAGCCGACCGAGATGTAGCTGCTGGCCCCGTAATACCACTCCGCCGACAGATCGATGTTCTTCGATTTGTAGGGAAGCAGGCCCGGGTTGCCGCGGCTGCCCGCGCCAAAGGCGATGCGGAACTGCGTGTCGAGCGTGAGCCCGCCCTGCAGGCTGGCATAGTCGGCACGGGTGATGGTGTGGCTGTACGATGCGCGCAGCTTCACATTCTCGAACGGCGAGATATCGAAATCGATCGCCGGCAGCCAGTTCTGGTAATTGCCCTTGAAGCGCGAGAAGTCCGACTTCCCGGAATAGGCGATGTAGAACTCGTTCGCCGCATCCCATGACGTACTGTTGGGGATCGGCACCAGCGCCATCGAATCGATATTGGTGTGCTCGTAGCGCACGCCCGCAACGATATGGGCATCGTTGCCGAACGCGCCGAACTTGCCCGCAACCTGCAGATAGGGCGACAGCGTCTTTTCGGTGATGCGGCGGTCGATCGTGTAGTCGGCAAGACAGCTTCCCGCCGGCGCCTTACCGGTCTGTGGCCGGCTGCAGGTGCCATAACGCTGCTCGATGATCCCAACCATCCGCTCGAAGTCGAAGGCGTAGAGGCTCGGGATGATGTTGCCCGCGCCGCCCATGCCCCGGAACTTGTCGGGCAGCGTCACCAATTTGAAGATGTCGTCGGGAATGTCAGACGCCGGCCCCGCGCCGCTCCACGTCTCGTTCTGCAGGAAGCCATAGGCCGACCGCACCTTGTTCTCGACATATGAGACGCCGAAATCGATGCTGTCGAGCAGGCCGCCCTCATGATCGTAGCGCGCCTTGAGCTGCGCCTGATTGATCTCGTCGCGGAAATAGGCGTTCCGGAAGGCGTTGCCGGTCGGCATGATCTGCCCGGCATCGAGCGGATTGTTGCCGGGGTGGAAGGTCGTAGAGATGACCGGCAAATAGGTATCGAAGTTGATCCTCTGGCTCGCCAGACCGACCACCGCATTGCCCACCGACACGCTCGTCCCGTATTTGTTGGTCGGCTTCGATGTCGCGGTCGAATGGTGGAAGTCGAGCTGCGCGGTGACGCCGCCCGGCGCTTCCCAGGTCAGATTGCCGCCGAACGAATGGTTCTCGCTGCGGTTGGCAGTCAACGAACCACTGTACGACAGATCCTTACGCTCACCTGCGCCGAACGCCTCGGAATAGAAGACCGGCCCGGCCACCGGTCCGTCCGTCCATGCGCTCGACGTGTTGTTGTGGTTGAACCAGATGCCGACACTGCTCGTCCGCACCTCAACCGTGTTGCGCGAGTAGGTGTAATCCAGCGTCGCAGTCAGCGACTCGATGGGGCGGAATTGCAGGACCAACTGCCCGTTGATCCGCTCGCGCTCGATATCGTTTAGGTTATACGAACCGTTCTGCGCGACCTCGTACACATCGCCCGCTTCGGGCCGGTTCTGGATCTGGCCGTAACGCGGATCGCCCGGATTGGCGAGCGAGCCCCAGTTGTTCTCGTTGCCCAGATAGCCGTCGCGCCAGTCGGTCTTGTAGTCGTTGTTGCTGCCCTTGCGTTTCTGGTAGGAGCCCGCGAGCAGAATGCCGACCTTGTCGCCAAAGGTCGTGCTGAAGATGCCCGAGACTTCGGGCGTAATCTCGTCCCCGTGATTGTACGAGCTGTCGAACACGCCCTTGACCGCGATGCTCCCGCGCAGGCCCGGACGATCAAGCGGACGCGGCGTCTTGATGTTGATCGACGATCCGATGCCGCCCGACGGGATCGCCGCGCGGCCGGTCTTGTAGACCTCAACCCCGGCAATGCCTTCAGACGCCAGATTGGCGAAGTCGAACGAACGCGTAGCCGGCGCGCTCGCGCCGTCGCCAAGGCCCGATGTCGGCATCTGGCGACCGTTGAGCGTCACCAGGTTGAATTCGGGGCCAAAGCCGCGGACCGTGACGAACGATCCCTCGCCGTTCGACCGGTCAATCGACACACCAGTGATACGCTGCAGCGATTCAGCGAGGTTGGTGTCGGGGAACTTGCCGATATCCTCAGCGGAGATCGCATCGACCACGCCCTGCGCGTCGCGCTTGATCGTCATCGCCTGAGCAAGGCTGGCGCGAATGCCAGTGACGAGAACTTCTTCCGCCTCATCGGCCGGCGGCGGCGCGTCCTGCGTGTCCTGCGCCAATGCCGGAGTCGCGGCCATCGCCAGCGTCGATACCCCGATCACCAACCGCGAAATTGCCAGTCGTGAAACTGAGCGAGTCGTGCCCCGCATCCTCGTCCTCCCCTTCAGCGGCGCGGTGGATCCGCACTCGTTGAGAACGTTCACTTGAACCCATTGTACAACGTTGTCAAGCACCGGCCCTTCATTGTAGAAGCTTTCAGGAATGGCGGAAAACCGCTATTGTGAACGTTCCCAATATATGCTGTTGTTGCTGCATATATGAACGGCGGGCACGTCAGAAATCAGGAGAGAAAACGCATGAGCCGGACCATCGCCGCTTTGCTCGCGGCCAGCGCGATTACCGCATTCGCGCCGATTACGGGCTTCGCGCAGCAGGTTCCGGCCGCAACCGACGCCCGCGTCCGCGCCGAATCGATCGTCGCCCGGATGACGCTCGACGAGAAGATCGCGTTGGTCCACGGCCTCTTCCCGCCGCTGACCCAGGTCACTCCGCCTAATGAGTTGGTACCTTCGGCGGGCCATATCGAAGGCAATCCTCGGCTCGGCGTCCCGCTGGTGCGCGAGAGCGATGCGTCGCTCGGCGTTGCGAATCAGGTTGAGCAGCGCAAAGGCGATGTCGCCACCGCACTCCCCTCCTCCCTCGCCACCGCCGCAACCTTCGATCCGGAGATCGCGCGTGCCGGCGGCGCGATGATCGGGGCAGAAGCGCGTGCCAAGCGCTTCAACGTCCTGCTTGCAGGCGGGGTCAACCTCAACCGCGATCCGTGGGGCGGACGCAACTTCGAGTATCTCGGTGAAGACCCGCTGCTCGCGGGTGAGCTGGGCGGCGCACACATCGCAGGCGTCCAGTCGAACCATATCGCCTCGACGATCAAGCATTTCGCGCTCAATTCGCAGGAAACCGGCCGCATGGTGCTCGACGCCCGCATCGGCGAAGCGGCGCTGCGCGAAAGCGACCTGCTCGCCTTCCAGATCGCGATCGAGAAGGGCAAGCCCGCTTCGGTCATGTGCGCCTACAACAAGGTCAACGGCGACTGGGCGTGCGAGAACGACTTCCTGCTCAATCAGGTGCTCAAGCGCGACTGGGGCTATCGCGGCTGGGTGATGAGCGACTGGGGCGGTGTCCATTCGACCGAAAAGGCGGCGAAGGCCGGACTCGACCAGCAATCGGGGCAGGAACTCGATCGCGCGATGTACTTCGACGCGCCGCTCAAGGCCGCGGTCCAACAGGGCCGTGTGCCGATGGTGCGGCTCGACGACATGGTCATCCGCTACCTTACCGGGCTGATCGAGACCGGTGCCTATGACGCGCCGATGCCGGCCAGGTCACAGACCCCCGACTACGCCCGTAACGCGCTCGTCGCCCAACGCACGGCTGAAGCGGGGATCGTCCTGCTCAAGAATCAGGGGGGCATCCTTCCCCTCGCCACCACCGCAAGGAAGATTGTCGTGATCGGCGGTGGCGCAGATCTCGGCGTGCTGTCGGGCGGCGGATCGAGCCAGGTACGATCGGTCGGCGGCGCACCGATCGAGATCCCGCTGGCGCACGGCCCCGCAGCCTCGTTCGTGCGCGTGACCTATCACGCCTCCTCCCCGCTCGCCGCGCTGCGCAAAGCGCTGCCCGGCGCGGAGGTCAGCTTCATTGACGGGCGCAACCTCAATGCCACGATCGAAGCGGCGAAGGCGGCCGACCTTGCCATCGTGTTCGCAACGCAATGGACCACCGAGGCGGAGGATGTCCCCGATCTCAAGCTCCAGAACCATCAGGACGCGCTGATCGCAGCGGTCGCCGCCGCTCAGCCAAAGACGGTCGCGGTCCTAACCACCGGCGGCCCGGTAACGATGCCCTGGCTCGATCGCGTGCCGGCGGTGGTCCAGGCTTGGTATCCCGGCCAGCGCGGTGGCGAGGCGATCGCCAATATTCTGACCGGCAAGGTGAATCCTTCGGGCCGCTTGCCGATCACCTTCCCCGCGCACGAGGGGCAGGCACCGCGCCCGCAGCCGGTGGGGCTCGACACCTTCACTTCGCTTCAGGCCGCGGCCGCGGCGAACCCCGCCAACCCCGGCGGCTATGAGCTCAAGAGCTACCCGGTCGACTATATCGAGGGCAGTGACGTCGGTTATCGCTGGTACGAGAAGAAGGCGCAGAAGCCGCTCTTCGCCTTTGGCCACGGCCTCAGCTACACCAGTTTCGCCTATGCCAAGGCGACCGTCACCGGCGGCAAGCGCCTGACGGTCTCGTTCGACGTCACCAACACCGGCAAGCGCGCGGGCGCTGACGTGCCGCAAGTCTATGTCACGCGCGAAGGGTCAGACATCCCGATGCGCCTCGCCGCGTTCCAGCGGGTGGAGTTGAAGCCGGGTGAGACGCGCCGCGTCACGCTCACCGCCGAGCCGCGCATCCTCGCGGATTATGACACCAGCCTGCCCGGCTGGCGCATCCGCGGCGGCGCCTATCGCATCGCGATCGCGCGAGATGCGACCGACCGTTCGATGCTGCTCACGACCAGCCTCGACCCGGCGACGATGAAGCCCTAGCTTGATCCCGCTACCGGCGGCGCCTGCGATCAACGTGGCCGCGACAGCCGGGATGCGACGGGGTGCCTTGTGGGGAGCAGTTCAGAGCCGGACCAGCCGGCGCGGCGGTCGCTGCGCTTTATCCTGCTCGTCGCGCTCGCCAATGCCGGCGGGGTGATCGGCTTTCTGCCGTTGCTCACCCTGCTGCTCCCGGTCAAGATCGCTGCGGTCGCGGGCGACGATCGCATCGCGGTGTTTACCGCCACGGTGATTGCGGGTGCGATCGCGGCCAGCGCGTCGAATATCCTGTTCGGCTGGCTCAGCGACCGGTCGGTGGCACATGGCGGAGGGCGGCGGAAATGGGTCGTGCTAGGCCTTGCCGGCCTCGCCGCATCCTTCGCTGCCGTCGCGTTCGCCGCGACACCGGCACAGATCATCCTGGCAGTGGTATTGTTCCAGACTGCGGTGAACGCCGTCCTCGCCCCGATGTTTGCGGTGATGGCCGATGAAGTCCCCGACGCACAGAAGGGCTTGTCCGGCGGTCTGATCGCGCTTGGCGCGCCGCTCGCCTCGGCTATCGCGGCGCTGATGATCACGATGGGCGTGACCGGCGAGGCCGCACGCCTCGGCTTCGTCCTCGCCGCGGTGCTGCTGTGCGTCTTCCCACTACTCGTCACCCCGTCACGGATCGCACCCGCCAGCGTTGCGCCAGACGAGGCTCCGTTACTTGGCCAGGATCTCGCCATCGCCTGGGCCTCACGCCTGCTGGTGCAAGTCGCCGGCAATGTGCTGTGGCTCTATCTCGTCTACTATTTCGCGAGCATCGATCCGCACACGCCCACGTCCAAGAGCGTCGGGCCCCTCGGTCAGTTGATGACGATCGCCTACCTCATCCCCGTTCCCGTCGCTGTGCTCGCGGGGCGCTGGTCCGATCGGGTCGCGCAGCGGAAGCCCTTCCTGATCGCATTCGCCGTGATTGCAGCGCTAGGGCTCATCGGCCTCGTCTTCGCCCGCGACTGGAACATGGCCGCCGCAGCTTTCACGCTCTACGCGCTGGGCTCGGCCGTGTTCCTGTCGCTCCATTCGGGGTTCGCGATGCAGTTGCTGCCCAACCCGCGCCACCGAGGCCGCGATTTGGGCCTCATCAACCTCACCAATACGCTGCCCGCACTGGTCGGGCCCCTGCTTACCTGGGCGCTCGCCACCCCGCACGATTTCCGGGCGGTGATGCTGGTGCTGGCAGCGCTTACTCTGCTGGGCGGGCTGCTGGTCCCGGCGATCCGGAATCGGCGCTAGCCCAGTAGCGGACATAGTCGACTTGCATGCGCTGGGGCAGCGCCGCATCGTCGATACCTTTCTGCCCGCCCCAGTCGCCGCCAACCGCGAGATTGAGGATCAGTTCGTACGGCTTGGTGAACGGCCAGGCTGCCGCCCCGCCCGGCTGATCGTCCTTCACCCGCATATGCCCGCGCCCGTCGATGCCTATCGTGATCGAACCGGGCCGCCAGTCGAGCTGATAGTTGTGGAACTGCGTACACGCCGTCGGCAGCGTCGCCTGCGCCCCGCGCTGCGTTCCCTTGACGTGGTAGAATGCGGAGCTGTGCACGGTCGCATGGATCACGGTCGCGTCCCAGCCGACCATCTCCATGATGTCGATCTCGCCGCCTTCGGGCCATTTGCCGTCGGTCGGCAGCATCCAGATTGCCGGCCACATGCCGCGACCGCACGGCAGCTTGGCGCGGATCTCGTAGAAGCCGTAGCCGTAGCGCTGGCGCGTCACGAGCTTGGCGGACGTGTATTCCTGCCCGCCCCAGTCCTTTGCCTTGCTGAGCGCTTCCCGCCGCGCCTCGATCACCAGTGCGCCCTTCTCGATCCGCGCATTCTGCGGCCGGCCGTCGGCGTAATATTGAAGCTCGTTATTGTACCAGCCGGCCTTGTTGCGGTGCGTGTCGAACAGCCATTTGGCGGTGTCGATGCGAGAGCCATTGAACTCGTCGGCGAAGCTCGGCGCCCTCGTCGGCGCGGCCATCGGCACTTCGGCGGAGACATTGGTGGCGCTCAGGGTCGATTGCAGCATCAGCGCAAACGTGACGAACATCGCCTACTCTCCCATCGGCAAATGTGAACGTTCACAGGATGCCAGATCGGGCGTGCTTTGCAAGCGCCGGAAGCGCTGATCAGGTTGGTGGGGCGACCAGCCGGTAGCCCACGCCGGGCTCGTTGCGGATCAGCGTGGGGCGGCTGGCATCCGCCTCGAGCTTCTGGCGGAGGTTGCGGACGACGATGCGCAGATAGTCCACCCGCGACGCATGGGCCGGACCCCAGACGGTACGCAGCAACTGTGCATGGCTGATCACCCGGTCGGGGCGCTTCGCCAGTTCGGCGAGCACCTCATATTCCTTGGGCGAGAGGTGGACTTCCTCCCCCGCCCGCTTCACGCGGCGATGGGTAAGGTCGATCTCGACCTCGCCCAGTTGCACCGTCGCCTGTTCGGCATCGCTCGCCAGCCGGTGGCGAAGCGCGGTGCGGATACGGGCGAGCAGTTCGTCGGTATCGAACGGCTTGGTCAGGTAATCGTCAGCGCCGAGGTCGAGCGCAGCTACCTTCTCCGCTACATCCTCGCGCGCGGAGACCACCAGCAATGTCGCGGTCGAGCGCGCCTTGATCGGCTGGATCAACTCGAGCCCGTCGCGGTCGGGCAGGCCGAGGTCGAGCAGCACCGCGTCGGGCTTGTCGATGTCGAGCAGCGACAGCCCCTCGCGCGCCGTCGCCGCCTCGACCACCGCATGCCCCGCGCGCTGAAGGGCAGCGCGGAGCAGGCGGCGGATATGGACATCGTCCTCGACGATCAGAACCTTGGTGGGCAACGCCATTCCCGGGGCTTAGCGCCCGGCCGTCATCTGGTCGAGCGCACGGTTGAGTGCGAGGACATTCACCCGCGGCTCGCCGAGGAAGCCGAGCAACGCCCCCTCGGTGTGTTGCTCCACCAGCGCCCGCAGCTTCTCCGGGGCAATCCCGCGCGCCTTGGCAACGCGGTCCACCTGGAAAAGAGCCGCCTCGGGGCTCACATGGGGGTCAAGCCCCGAGGCGGAGGTTGTCACCAGATCGGTTGGGACCGAAGCGGCTGATGCATTGCGGATGGCGTCGGCATCGGTCTTCACGCGATCGATCAGCGCTTGCGATGTCGGGCCAAGATTGGAACCGGCGGAGGCGGCGGCGTCATAGCCGTCGCTGCCCGCTGCAGAGGGGCGGCCATGGAAATAGCCCGCGCCCGCGAACTTCTGGCCGATCAGCTCGGAGCCGATCACGCGATCCCCTTCGCGGATCAGGCTGCCATTGGACTGATGCGGGAAGATCGCCTGGCCGATGCCGGTGAGCAGGGCCGGATAGGCGAGACCGAGTAGCGCAGCGAATAGCAATGTCAGCACGATCGCGGGACGTAGGGCGGATTTGAGGTCGGTGAGCATATCGATTGTCCTCAGGCGAGGTTGAGTGCGGTGACGGCGAGGTCGATCAGCTTGATGCCGATGAACGGCGCGATCAGGCCGCCAAGGCCGTAGATGGAAAGGTTGCGCGCCAGGAGCGGCCCCGCCCCCATCGGTTTGTAGGTCACGCCCCTGAGCGCCAGCGGCACCAGGCACGGGATGATCAGCGCGTTGAAGATGATCGCGGAGAGAATCGCGCTTTCGGGGCTCGACAGCCCCATCACGTTGAGCACGCCCAGCCCCGGATAGAGGGTAACGAACATTGCCGGGATGATCGCGAAGTACTTCGCGACGTCGTTGGCGACCGAGAAGGTCGTCAGCGCCCCGCGTGTCATCAGCAGCTGTTTGCCGAGGCCGACAATCTCGATGAGCTTGGTCGGATCGCTGTCGAGATCGACCATGTTGCCCGCCTCGCGCGCTGCCTGCGTACCGGTGTTCATCGCCACGCCGACGTCGCTCTGCGCAAGCGCAGGCGCGTCGTTGGTGCCATCGCCGCACATCGCGACGAGCTTGCCGCCCGCCTGTTCCTTGCGGATCAGCGCCAGCTTGTCCTCGGGCGTCGCCTCGGCAAGGAAATCGTCGACCCCCGCCTCGGCGGCGATCGCGGCGGCGGTGAGCGGGTTGTCGCCGGTGATCATCACGGTGCGGATGCCCATGCGGCGCAGTTCAGCGAAGCGCTCACGCACCCCGGCCTTGACCACGTCCTTGAGCGCAACCGCGCCGAGCAGCCGCCCGTCCTTGGCCACCGCGAGCGGGGTCATGCCGGCGCGGGCGATTTCGTCGGTGAGCTTGCGCAATTCGGCAGCGGCAGGCGTATCGCCGAGGCCGGGATTGGCGCGCAGCACCGAATCCACCGCTCCTTTCTGGATCAGCGTCCCCTCAACCTTCACGCCCGAGATGCGGGTCTGTGCGGTGAAGGGGATCACTTCGGCACCAGCAGGCAGTTTGGGCACCGAGATGCCGAATTTCTCCCGCGCCAGCGTCACGATCGAGCGGCCCTCGGGCGTCTCGTCAGCGAGGCTGGCGAGGAGCGCGGCGCGGGCGAGATCGTCGACCTGCACCGCCGCGAGATGGCGGAACTCACTCGCCTGACGGTCGCCGATGGTGATCGTGCCGGTCTTGTCGAGCAGCAGGACGTCAACGTCGCCAGCGGCCTCGACCGCACGACCCGACTTGGCGAGCACATTGAACCGCACCAGCCGGTCCATGCCCGCAATGCCGATCGCCGACAGCAACGCCGCAATGGTTGTCGGGATGAGGGTGATGAGCAGCGCCGCGAGGATCGCGACCGGAATGCTGCCGCCCGCATAGCTGGCGAAGCCCGGGATCGTCGCGACCGCGATCAGGAAGATGATGGTGAGGCCGACGAGCAGGATGGTCAGCGCAATCTCGTTCGGGGTCTTCTGGCGCTCGGCGCCCTCGACCAGCGCGATCATGCGGTCGAGAAAGCCCTGTCCCGGTTCCTGCGTCACGCGCACCTTGATCCGGTCGGAGATGACGCGCGTGCCCGCGGTGACGGCCGAACGGTCGCCGCCCGCCTCACGGATCACCGGCGCACTTTCGCCGGTGATCGCGGCTTCGTTGACCGATGCGACACCCTCAATCACCTCACCGTCGGCGGGGATGAGGTCGCCGGTTTCGACCAGCACGACTTCACCCCGCGCGAGCCGGGCGGCGCCGACCAGTTCCCACACCTCGCCCGTACCGATCAGGCGCTTGGCCTGAAGTTCGGACTTGGTGGCGCGGAGCGAGGCGGCCTGCGCGCGGCCCCGGCCTTCGGCCAGCGCCTCGGCAAAGGTGCCGAACAGCACGGTCAGCCACAGCCACACGATCAGTTGCGCCTGGAAGGGGATCGAGAGTCTCTCTCCGCCCATCGCCAGCAATACGGTGAGCAGCAGCGCCACCACGGCTGTGGTGAACAGCACCGGGTTCTTGATCAGATCCCGCGGGTTCAGTTTCTTGAAGGCGTCGCCGATCGCCGGAAGGATCAGCTCGCCCGAGAACATGGTCTTGGTGGTCATGATGGACCTCAATTGAAAGCGTTTCCGTCACCCCGTGCAGGGGTCCACGGTGCAGCGAGAGCGGGTGGCGAGGTACGCGTGCGCCCTTGCCGGCCATGGCTGGTGGAGGGGTGGACCCCGGCACAAGGCCGGGGTGACGACGGGGGTGACGAGCCGGGCGGGCGCATCAGAACAACTGCCCGTTGATCATCGCGAGATGATCCGCGATCGGGCCGAGCGCGAGGCTGGGAAGGAAGGTCAGGCCGCCGACGATCAGGATGATCCCGACGAGCAGGCCCACCCATAGCGGCCCCGTGGTCGGGAACGACCCTGCGGTCGCCGGAGTGTACTTCTTGGCGGCAAGGCTGCCCGCGATGGCCAGCACGGGCACGATCATGAAGAAGCGGCCGAGCCACATCGCGACACCGAGCAGGCCGTTGTAGAAGGGCGTGCCCGCGGTGAGGCCGGCGAAGGCCGAACCGTTGTTCCCGGTTGCAGAGCTATAGGCGTAGAGGATCTCGGTGAAGCCGTGCGGCCCCTTGTTGAGCGGCCCCGCAAGGCCTGCCGGAAGGACCGACGAGAGCGCGGTGAAGCCGAGCACACAGAGCGGGACGATGGCGATCGCCAGCACCGCGAGCTTGACCTCACGGCTTTCGATCTTCTTGCCGACATATTCGGGGGTGCGGCCGACCATCAGGCCCGCGACGAACACTGCGAGGATGGCGAACAGCAGGAAGCCGTAGATCCCCGCGCCGACGCCGCCGATCACGATTTCACCCAGCTGCATGTTGAACAGCGGGATCATGCCGCCGAGCGCGGTGAAGCTGTCGTGCATCGCGTTGACTGCACCGCACGATGCAGCGGTGGTGACGACCGAGAAGAGCGCGCTGGCGGCAATGCCGAAGCGGACTTCCTTGCCCTCCATATTGCCGCCCATCGCGCCCAGCGCGTGCAGATTGGGGTTACCCGCGGCTTCGGCCCAATAGGTGACGCCGACGCCGACGAGGAACAGCACCAGCATCGCCGACAGGATCGCCCAGCCCTGACGCGGGTTGCCCACGGCCTTGCCGAAGGTCCAGGTGAGGCCCGCGCCGATCACGAAGATCGACAACATCTGGACAAGGTTGGTCAGTGCGGTCGGGTTTTCGAACGGATGCGCGCTATTGGCGTTGAAGAAGCCGCCACCATTGGTGCCGAGCATCTTGATCGCTTCCTGCGAGGCGACCGGTCCGAGCGCGATCGACTGTTTTGCGC
>CAZBYE010000041.1:0-16978 GCA_964496045.1 uncultured Stakelama sp. | reverse complement strand
CGGACACTTCGTCGGGCAGCGGTCCGGCGATCATGATCTGCTCGATCTCGGGCCGGGTCGCCTGCGCCTTCTGGCCGATGACGGAGACGTCGACCGGCACCTGGCGCCAGCCATAGTTGGTATAGCCCGCTTCGATGATCACGCTTTCGACGATCGTGCGGCACGCTTCCTGCGCGCCAAGATCAACGCGCGGCATGAAGATCATGCCGACCGCTAGGCGGTTGGGCAGCACGCGGTGGCCCGATGCCAGCACGGCATCATCGAAGAAGCGCAGCGGCAGATCGACATGGATGCCGGCGCCGTCGCCGGTCTTGCCGTCGGCATCGACCGCGCCGCGGTGCCACACCGCCTTGAGCGCATCGATCGCGCTCTGCACCACGCGGCGCGAGGGCTGGCCGTCGATCGCCGCGACCATGCCGACGCCACAGGCATCGCCTTCGAACTCGGGGCGGTACATGCCCTCGCGGGCGAGGCGTTCGCGCTCGCTTTCAACCATCGTCACTTGCCTGTCTCCGCCGTGATTTCGGCCTGCAGCGTCTTCATATCTTCCTCAACGCCGACCATCGCTTGCTGCATCAGCCCACGCTGCCATGCGAGCACATCCGGGTCGGACATGATCGCCATGCTTTGATCCATGTAGAACCGCCCCGTCGGGGTGTTGAAGAAGGCGGTGACCTCATCAAGCTGCGCTGTGGTGAAGCGGCGGGCATAGGCACGCTCCATCGCCGTGAACATACCGGGCAGCGCGTCGTTGAGCGTTCGCCGGGTACGCTCCTGTTGTTTGTCGATGAAGCGCTGCAGCTCGGCCATGACCTTGGGATCGCCATCGAGCGCGATCTTGGCCGATGGCGACGACAGGATGGTCTGCTGGATATTGGCCATCATCGGCGCGAGGATCGTATCGAACATCGCAGAGCGCTTATTGGGGGGCATCAGCGCCTCGAGCGTGCGCTTCGCGGCGGCGAGGCGTGCCGGGTCAACGGCTTCGGCTGCAGCTGTCGCCGGCGCGGGGGTTGAGGCCTGAGCGGCCGGAGCCAGCAAGGCCGCTGCAAGGGCGAGGCTGAGGGTCATGCTGCTTCCTTTGCGCGCGCGCCCGTGAGCCCCGCGTTCTTCTGTGCCTTGAGCCAGTTGTGCATCCGTTCGCTGACGTCGCGGCCGTCGCGGATCGCCTGGACGACCAGGCTCGCGCCCTTGACGATGTCGCCTGCGGCGAACACGCCGTCGAGGTTCGACATCATCGTGCGCGCGTCGGTGCGAACCGTGCCCCAGCGCGTGACGCCAAGCTCGGGCGTGCCGAACAGCACCGGCAGATCTTCCGCATCGAAGCCGAGCGCCTTGATCACCAAGTCGGCGGGCACGTCGAACGCGGTGCCGGGATCGGGTTCCGGCGCACGGCGGCCGCTGGCGTCGGGCGCGCCGAGGCGCATGCCGACCGCCTTGACCGCCGTCACCGTGCCGCCGCCTTCGAAGGCCTCAGGGGCGGAGAGCCAGACGAACTCGACGCCTTCCTCCTCGGCGTTGGCGGTCTCGCGCTGACTGCCCGGCATATTGGCGCGGTCGCGGCGATAGAGACACTTCACCGATGCCGCGCCCTGGCGCACCGCGGTGCGGACGCAGTCCATCGCGGTATCGCCGCCGCCGATCACGACGACATGCTTGCCCTGTGCATTGAGGCTGCCGTCGTCGAACGCGGGAACGGTGTCGCCAAAGCTCTTGCGGTTCGATGCGATCAGATAGTCGAGCGCCTCGACCACGCCGTTCGCACCGACGCCCGGCGCCTTGATCGCGCGCGCCTTGTACACGCCGGTCGCGATCAGCACCGCGTCGTGCTTGCTGCGCAGCTGTTCGAGCGTCGCATCGCGCCCGACTTCGAAGCTCTGGTGGAAGACGATACCGCCCGCCGCCAGCCGGTCGGTGCGGCGCATCACGACTTCCTTCTCCAGCTTGAAGCCGGGAATGCCATAGGTCAGCAAACCGCCTGGCCGGTCATGCCGGTCATAGACATGCACGTCATAGCCAAGCTTGCGCAGATACTCCGCCGCGGTGAGGCCCGCGGGGCCGGCGCCGATTACAGCGACCGACTGGCCGCGCGCGGGGCCGGGGACGAGCGGTTCGACCCAGCCCTCTTCCCATGCGGTGTCGGTGATGAACTTCTCGACCGACCCGATCGTGACCGATCCGTGCTGCGAGAATTCGATGACGCAATTGCCCTCGCAGAGGCGGTCCTGCGGACAGATGCGGCCGCAAATCTCGGGCATGGTTGAGGTGCTGTTGGACAGCTCATAGGCCTCGCGAAGCCGCCCCTCGGCGGTCAGGCGCAGCCAGTCGGGGATGTGATTGTGTAGCGGACAGTGAACCGAGCAATAGGGAACGCCGCATTGCGAGCAGCGCCCGGCCTGTTCTTCCGCGGACGGCGGCGCATAACGCTCCGCGATCTCGCGGAAATCCTGCGCACGCAGCTGGGCCTCACGCTTGGGCGGAAACGCCTGCGCACGGTCGACGAATTTGAGCATGACTTCGTTTGCCATGCCCGCGCCGTGACAGTTCGCGGAAGGCGAGTCACGCAAAAACCGGCAATTAGGTAAGTCTTATTGACCTATTTAGCAATAATCGATCACGATTCCAGCGTTAGTTGCGATCTGATCTCAATAATAATGGCCGATTCGGCCTTATCTGGCCAGGAGCCAGATCAGCGCGGCGCTCCCGGCGATGATTCGGTACCAGGCAAAGGGCGCGAAGCCATAGCGCCCGACGACCTTCACAAAGGCCCGCACCACCAGCAGCGCTACGACGAATGCCGCGCCGAACCCGATTGCGATCGCGCTCAGATCGTCCATGCTGAGCAGCGCGCGATCCTTCCACAGCGAGTAGGTGGTCGCCGCGAGCATCGTCGGCACCGCGAGAAAGAAGCTGAACTCGGCGGCGGTCTTGCGCTCGACCCCCATCAGCAGCGACCCCATGATCGTCGCGCCCGACCGGCTGACGCCGGGTAGCATCGCCAGACACTGGACGACGCCGATCGACACCGCGGTGCCGGTCGGAATCGCTTCGACGCGGTTGTAGCGGACCGTCTTCACCACCCGTTCGATCAGCAGGATCAGGAAGCCGCCGACGATCAGTGCGACCGCGACGATCACCGGGGTCTGCATCGCCGCGCGAATCGCGTCATAGGCGACCACGCCGATCGCCAGCGCGGGCGCGAAGCCGATCAGGATGTTGCGCACGAACGCCACCGATTGCGGTTCGCCCCGCAACAGGCCGGTCCCGCGGTCCCAGAAAGTGCGCCAATAGGCGACCAGCACCGCCAGGATCGCGCCGAACTGTATCGCGATCTTGAAAGTGATCGAGCTGCTGTCGTTGAACCCGAACAACTCGCCCGCAAGGATCAGGTGTCCGGTCGACGAGACGGGCAGGAACTCGGTCAGCCCCTCGATGATCCCGAGCAGGATATAGGTCAGCGTATCACTCATGCCGGATGGCTCCCCTGCCGGGGGTCACCCGGTCTTGTATGTGCCGGAAAATCTGGGTTCAGGCGGTTTGATGCCCGCCGGCGAAGCGGCCGTGTCGCCGAAACTGGACCAGCCAGCCGGGCGCGACCGTGCCGAGCAGCGTCGGTGTGATGCCGAGCCGGGCCAGGCCGTCGTCCGCCGCGATATTGTCGGTCTGCAGCATCAGCCACTGGTCCCAGCTGATCGGCATCCCGGGCAGGAAGCCCAAAGTCGCGATCGCAGCACCGGCGAAATCGGGGAGCTCGATCAGCGGTGGATGGCGTCCGATCGCATCGGCAAGCCGCTGATGGAACTGGGTGAAGCTGATCACCTCGGGTCCGCCCAGCTCAAGCGTCTTGCCGCCGAACTCCGCCGGATCGGCAACCGCCTTGACCACCGAAGCCGCGACATCGGCGACATAGACTGGCTGCATGCGCATCGCGCCGCGCAGCACCGGGACGACCGGCGCATGCGCGATCAGCCCCGCGAAGCGATTCACGAACTGGTCTTCGCGCCCGAAGATGAAGGAGGGGCGCAGGATCGTTGCAGCAGGGAAAGCGGCGCGGACCAGCGCTTCACCTTCGCCCTTGGAGCGGCCATAATCCGACCGGGCTTCGGCATCCGCACCGATCGCCGAGATCTGGACGAATGCGCGTGCGCCAGCCGCGGCAGCGGCCTTGGCGGCGTTCCCGGCACCCAATGCGTTGACGGCATCGGCCTCACGCCCGAATGCGCCGGCGAGATTCACGACCGCATCCGAACCCGCGAGTGCGCGGGCGAGCGAATCGGGCTTGCGGACGTCGCCGGCGACGAACTGGGTCTGGCCAAGACCGCCGAGCGGCTTCAGGAACCAGGCCGAACGTGGGTCGCGCTGGACGATGCGGACGCGCGCCCCCGTCTTGAGCAGCGCCTGCGCGACATAGCGTCCGACGAAGCCGCCGCCGCCAATCAACGTCACCAGCCTGTCCTTCATCACGCCCTCGAAAAAGTCTGTTCCAATGCGTCCCCCATGCCGCGCGCCGCAGCAAAGGGCAACCTTGTGGAGATGAGTTGCGAGAAGCGGTTGACACGCCCCCCGACCCTCCCCTAGAGGCGCCGGCCTACCCCGTGCCCAGATGGCGGAATTGGTAGACGCACCAGCTTCAGGTGCTGGCGGTCGCAAGGCCGTGGAGGTTCGAGTCCTCTTCTGGGCACCATTTCCCTGTCTCAGGGTATCCCAGCACATCGACAAAATCGGCAGAAATCTGCCAATTTTGCTCGGTTTTGTGCGAAAATGTCCGAGCAGGTTCCAGTCGATCCTAGGGCCATATGGGCCATAGTCGGGGCATAAAATGGCCCCGGAAAAACGATGGCCCGGTGGGCCATTTCGACCGGAGAAGTGGGCGCCATCCGAACAGAACCGATCAAATCGGGAGTTTGGTTATGGCTTTGAAAGATATGGAAATTCGTTCCCTCCAGCCGAGGGCGCGCATTTACAAGAAAGCGGACGAGCGCGGCCTCTATATTGAGGTGCATCCGAGCGGCTCGAAGCTCTGGCGCTTCAAGTACGCCTACCTCGGCAAGGACAAGCGCTTAGCCTTAGGCCGCTACCCAGAGGTCACTCTGGCGGAAGCGCGGCAGAAGCGCGAGGAAGCAAGACAGAAGCTGCGTGATGGTGTCGACCCGCTCGCTGAACGCAAGCGCGCGAAGCTCATGGCCCACTATAAAGCTGCGAATACCTTCGGCGATGTGGCCCGTGAATATATCGAGAAGATGATCGCGGAAGGGCGCGCGGCTTCGACGACCTCCAAGGCTGATTGGTTGCTGGAGCAGCTACGGCCACTTTGCGGGCAGCCACTCGCAGATCTCAAGCCGATCGATGTTCTTGCCGCGCTGAAACGTCTCGAAGCAAAGGGAAAGCTCGAGACTGCGCGGCGCTGCAGATCCTTTGCCGGTCGGGTATTTCGTTATGGCGTGGCGACGGGCAGGGCAGAAAGCGATCCCACTACGCTCCTGCGCGGAGCATTGATCACCCCGAAAACCATCCACCATGCGGCGATTCTTGATCCGGTCGCTTTCGGTGAGCTGTTACGAGCGATCGAAGCCTACCCCGGCCATCGGATCACTCGGCTCGCAGCGCAGATATCGCCACACCTGATGGCCCGGCCGGGCGAAATCAGGCAAGCGGTATGGCCTGAGATCGACTTCGACAATTCCGTGTGGCGGATACCGGCTACCAGGATGAAAATGCGGCGACCGCATACCATCCCGCTATCACGGCAGGTAAAAACGATGCTGCACGAACTGCACGAACTCACCGGTCCAGAAGGCTTTATCTTCCCTGCGTTCCACACCTTTCGTCGACCGCTCAGCGAGAATACCGTCAACCAAGCATTCCGCCGGATGGGCTACGCGGCAGGGGAGGTGACTGCGCATGGTCTGCGGACAACGGCATCCACCTTATTGAACGAAAGCGGTAAGTGGAGTCCGGACGCTATCGAGCGATCATTAGCGCACGCGGACAAGGATGCCGTGCGCGGTACCTACAATCGCGGTGCCTATTGGGATGAGCGGGTAGCGATGCACCAATGGTGGAGCGACTATCTCGATTTGTTGCGTGACGGCCCTGATGGGAAAGACCCGAGCTGGACGCCGGCGCCTACTCGGGATCGGGTGAGGAGATAAGGTCGTCAGCCTGCGGGAGCCCAAGGAGGGCGGACATGGCCAGAGCCGAGATCAGTGCGCGAAGGCAATCAACATGTGGGCGCGATGTCGCTGGCCATATCGTATCGGGCCGGCGATACCACCGGGCGCGAGGAGGTGGTCGAGGCGGCGCTGCCAGCGGGGAGAAAGCGCGGCGGTGAGCTGGTGGTTTCCAAAGAGCGATAGGCTTTGGTATGGCGGGCGGCACTGAACCGCTCAGCTCTTGCCGCCGCTCACCCTCTGCAGCGCGTAAAACCAGTAATGGTCGTGTCTCTCCACCTTCTGCTCGATGACATTCTCGGCGACCGACATCGCAGCTTCTGTCGATGCATCGGCCAAAAGGGTGCTGCCTGGAATGAAAAGGCCCATGACGCTGCTGCCGTAGCGCACCTTGCGCATCAGGCTATCTTTCTGCAGCTTGGCGTCCATCATCTCGATCAGATAACTATTCCACCACTCGAGGTTGATCTCTCCGCCAGACGCGATGGAGCGAATGACTTCGCGCCGAAGCGAGGTAATCGCCTTCCTGTCCCGCATGAAGCGCACGACGGCTTCGATATTGTCGGCCTTGAGGGTCGGCATTGTGAGGGTGAGGAAGTCCTTGGCTCGCTTCGTGACCTTTACCTCATCAGACGTGTCGTCCCAGCGGGTCGCGTAGAGCTTGTCGTAATATTGGCGGCTGTCGTCCCAGTCGAGAATGACCGCGTTACGCTTAGACCGCAGCAACTCGTGAATGAGCAGGTGCGCGACCAACGGTTCGACGATCGTGGAGGCGTCCTCGCGCATCTGTCTATTCAGCTTCTCAGGGCGCCGAGACAGGATCGAGGCGAAATATGACACGTCCGCGGATGCCGTTGAGCCAGATTGCTTGAACGCGGCATTGAGCACAGTGAAATGCTGGCTATTCAGGTTTGCCTTTTGTTCTGATCCATACTGACTCTGAAACGCCGGACGGCCAGCCTGCAACTCTTTCCACTGATCACGTACTAGCGGCAGCCAAGTACTTACATCCGCGCAAATTGACTTCGTTTTGTTTATCAGCTGCTCGCGGTGGGCGAGGACGATCGCGCTGACATCGACAAGCGTAAGCAGTCCCTCGTTGCGCAGCCGCGCGAGGCTCGCCGCCATAGGTTTTAAGAATGCAGGGCCGTCATCGACAATGAAATTGTACACCGCCGCATCGATCTCGTAGCCCTCGCTGATCAACAATGAGGTATAGTCGAGATCCAAGCCTCCCGATCCATTCAGCGTAACTGGATAGACAGCGTGTTCGGGCAGCTCGAGTTCAATAAAAGGGTTGTGGAAACCGAAGGATGACAAAAGATATTTCATCGACGCATCGTGAAGATCGGATTATCCCTGAGCTTCCCTTTCCATTCGCTATGATGGACAATTTGATTGACGCCGAAGGCAATGTGATCGGGAGGAACTGACCGAGTAACCAAGGCACCCGAACAGACATAGGCGTAAGGACCGATCTCGACCCCGCCGATTACGGTTGCGTCATGGCCGACGAAGCTATGGTCGTGCAAAATGACGCTCGGTTCGGAAGTTTCGTGATGATCCCAAGACATGGTCGAGTCGTGGTGTGGGTGCACTAGCTTTCCGAAGGTACGGCAGTGGTTGCCGACCTTGGTGCCTTCCGACACGCTGCCTCCAACGATGCAATTGGTTCCGATGGCCACTTCGGCGCCGATCGTGCCCCGATAGAGAAGCTGCGTGTCGGCACCGACCTGCGCGTTGATATCGACGCGGCCATAGGCGTCGATGATGACACGGTCTCCCAGGATCGCCCCAAAGCCGATCATCGCGAACGGGCCTATCCAGACATCCTCCGCCAGCACGGGCGGGATCGACGTGCCGAGACTAGTCGGCCGCACGAAGCCTTCGAGCATTCGAAACTCTGCGCCTATGATCGCGGTCTTATGGATCAGGCGCGGCATCAGGCGGCCGCGAGTTCTACGATCTGCGCGAAGTTTTGCAGGCTCTGGGGGTGATCCCCGTTCTCATCGCCAAGTTCCGTGAAGCCATGCTCCATTCCCGAAAAGACATGCAGCTTGATGCTTGACATGATCTGCGCCGCTTGTTGCGACATCGATACGGGCACAGCACCGTCCTTGTCGCCGTGCATGATGGTGATCGGGCAATCAAGGGCGCCCAGAGCCTCCCAGACTGGTATGGTGGCAAGGTTCAGCACCATCGCCTGGCCGAAAGCGATCCTGTCGTCGATTTCGCGTGGCTGGCCCTCCAGCACCGCCGTCTCAACGAGATTTGCATAGCGAGCGCGGCGCTCTTCGTTCTCCGGCTCGATATAGAGCCGCCGATAGTCTAGCACGGGCGCAAGCAAGGTCAGATCGGAGACCAAGCGAGGGAATAGCGCGGCTAGCAGGACGGAGATGGAAGCGCCGAAGCTGGTGCCGAATACCCTTACCGTCTCGTTGCGCGTGTGGTCGAGCAGCCAAGCTAGCGCGCTGGCGGCGTCACCAAGCGCGGAGGTGACCGTGAACTCCGCGCCTGGCGCCAGGCTATCGCCATGCCCGCGAAAGTCTATGCGAAGGACCGCATAGCCGCGCTGCACCAGTGCTTCGCCCAGCTTTGTATAGAAGCCGAGATACTCGTCCTTGCCAGTGGCCAGGCCGTGCAGGAGAAGATAAACCCCGCCATAACGATCAGACTGGGGGGCATCGAATATAGCGGGGATCGGCGTGCCGTCGTCGACATTCGCGATATCAAAACGTCGCATACTACCTTCCTCCGGTTGTCTGCCCCGACCATCGCTCAACGAAGCGATGAACATCTTCCGGGCGAAATGCTGTAACAGCCTCAATGGCCGCCTCTAGAGCAGGCGACAATTCGCCTTCCTCGCCTGATAACGTGCGCAAATGTCGAAGGCGGATCAGATACTTGCTGTAGGTACCTGCCCAATGCTCGATATCGCCCGGTAAGGCGGCCCGAATTCCAAGTTCGGCTAGCCCTGCGGCCGCGACGTCTCCGAACTGCTCGAAGCGTACGCGATCTAGGTCCAGCCATGGCTCGTGGCTTCCATGCGCCACGTAGCCCCCGCCGAGCAGCTTCGCGCCTCCTCGCGCGGCCCCAATGACGAAGAACCAATCCTCGTTGTAGATATAGGGGAAGTAGCCCCCCACCTTCTCGGTACGAATAATCAGGCAGTTTCCGCTGGGCGATACTCGGGAGGGAGCTAGCGTCAGTATTCGCTCCGCATGATCGATGACGGAGACGTCTGGATAGCTTAGCGAGTAGAAGCCAACCATATCGTGCGAGGCCCTGAGAAGGCCGTCGGGCACACACAAGAAGGAGTCATTCGCCACGATGTCGTCATCGATGAGCGCGATCGCCCCGAACTGCCGGTCTCGAGCGAGCTGGAGCGCGAAGTTCCGCTTAGCGGGAAGGTCAAAGCGCCGCCGCCAGGTTGCGCTAGGATTATCGCGAGGGTCTAGCTCCCACTCCGGAATGCCGAAAAACTCCGGGATGTCTTCGATGACGATCGTGCCTTCGATACAAGGGAATCTGCGAAGATCATGTCCGGAGCTAAGCAAGAATATTTCGGCCGCGCGAGCTTTGCATGCCTCGATGAGCGATGACAAATTTTCGCGCTGACCAAGCGTAGGGATGAAGATTGCGTCGAGTGGATAAGGAGTCGCGCTATCATCCTGCGAAGAAAGCAAGAAAGTATTATCTGCCCATTCGCGCAGCGCTGGTTCAGCAGATGCCCTCAGCAAGCCCCACCCTCACGCGAAGACCACGCATGTGCGTCGATCAAATCGGACCCCAATGCTTGGAACCTCGCCTACCGATCAAATTATAGATACTTAATCTGGTATTCGTCATCTTGTAAATTGGCGACCAGGATTTCCTATCGAGTTGATTTGGTCCTCTGCGGGGATCAGGCGCACGGCAGATTGCGCGCGCGGAAATGCGCTCCTATTTTACATTAAGGGCGAGACGCTCGTTTCAGGTGCTATGAAAATCTAGCGGAGCGACTTATCGCTTTTGCTCGCCCCTTGTATTATCACATCGAGAAGGCGAGGTCTTTGCGCGCACCGAGCTCCAAGATGGGGTTCAAGGCAACTCGTTAGACCGGCTCAGATGCCTCGCTGCCACCGTAGAGATGCGGCTGAAAGCAGGAGATTCTATGCCAATCGTCAAGCGCCAGCGGCTCAAATTGCGGGCCGCGCCCAAACCCGCTCCCACCAACGAGCAGGAATTCGACAACGCTGCCGATCCCCTGGCACGTCAGAAGCGATATCTTGCGCGCGAAGAGGGCACGAAGCTCGGTCTTGTGTTCGCAGACGCCTTCATCCGCGGCATGCGCGAGATTGGGTATAAGAACCCCGCCTGGGCATTGGCCGAACTTATCGACAACAGCTTTCAAGCAGGTGCAGACACCGTCGACATTCGTATGAAGGATGTCGACTGGAAGATGGAACGCTCCAAGCCGAGCCAGATCGCCATCGTTGACAACGGCATCGGCATGATGTCGCGGATGATCAGCCGCGCCGTGCTCTGGGGCGGGACCGACCGCGAAAACGATCGCGAGGGGTTTGGCCGCTACGGCTATGGTCTCCCGAGTGCCTCCGTAAGCCTTGCGAAGCGTTATTCGGTCTATTCCAAGACCGAAGGCAAGAAATGGTACGTCGTTCACGTCGACCTCGAGGCGCTCGGCAATGCAGCCGGCGATGACGAGGCAGTTGACGCGCTACTTACGGCCGAACTTGCAGACATTCCCCTCTGGCTGAAGGCCCCTGGCGCGAAGCTGGAGGTCGGCTCCCTCAAATCTGGTACGATAATCGTGCTAGAGGAACTCGACCGCCTCGGCACGATGGGCGGTTGGATCTCCGGCAAGAGCCTTCAGGTGAAACTCCTTCAGCATTTCGGTGTGATCTATAGAAATACGCTCCAGAATAAGAAGGTTTTCGTTGCGGGATCCGCGACGGAGGTGATCGATCCGCTCTTCCTGCTTCCCTCGGCTCGCCACGCCGACGAGACAGAGGTGGAGGCTAAGCAGGTCAAGACGGCTGCTTTTGAGGTCGAAGGAACTTTCGGCAAAGGGGTGGTGCGTATTCGCGCCTCGGTGCTCCCACCCAACTTCCAACTCGCAAATCCAAGGGAGTACGGGAAGAAAGGTGCGGCCCTGGCGCGGCGTTGGGATGTCATGAAGTCCTACAACGGGATTCTGGTCTGCAGGAATGGGCGCCAGATCGACGTGGTTTCACCCGATTGGACGAAGTTCCAGAACTATGACGCCAACATCAAGATCGAGATCGACTTCGACCCGGCACTCGACGAGTTTTTTGGACTGACAACTTCTAAGCAGCAGATTGTCATTGATGAGCGCATGTGGGAGAAACTTAAACAGTCAGGAAAATCCTCCGGTGGCCTTCAGACACTGATCAAAGACATGCGCGCGGAGTTCAAGCGCCTCAAGGCGCTGCTCGACGCAAAAACTCCTCCGGCGGGTGACAAGGACCGGCCGCGGCCTAGCGCGTCTGCAATGCAGTCAGCGCAGAAATTCAAAGCGCGGGCTTCGATCTCGCCGCAGAAGGTTGCGCTCGCCGAAAAGGCCCTCCACGACTACGCGCGCGCCGTTGCCAAGGATCGCGAAATCTCGATCAAGCAGGCGGAGGTCACCGTTAAAAAGGAGACCGAAGCGCGCCAGTTCGACCTGGACTTCGCGGCTGTCGAGGAGGCGCCGTTCTACCAAGCTAAGCGGCTCGGGCTCCAAAAGCGGCTTACGATTAATACCGCGCATCCCTTTTATGAGAAGATTTACCAGCGCTCCGGTGAAGCTCAGGCTGGCTTAGAAGTGCTGCTGTTCGTGCTCGCAGACATAGAGCTCGATGCGGAGGGCGAGCGAGAAATCTTTTACCGCTCGGAGCGCAGAAATTGGTCGGAGGGCCTCAGCCATGCACTTGAGGAACTGCTATCCGATGAAGCCATGAGGGATCGTGCAGCTGCGGATGCGGAGGACACCTAAGTCGGGTTGTTGCTTATTCGGACTGACCTTAATTCAAGTCGCAGAGCGAGTTATCGAGTGCCTTGGACAGTCGTTTTCGAGCGCTCGGGGCGCCCGGTTAGCGTCCCTCACATCAGCCTTGTCCATGTCTATTGCCACCGACCTCGTCCACATTGAGGATGTCGCCAGCGCCTGCCGCCTCGCTCATCTCGAGAACCGGCGGCATACGGGTTCCGCGGACCGCGCTGAAGATTTTGGGCTCGACCTCCCTCATCAGCCGGCAACCGACTCACTTTCGGACCGCGTCGACGCTCGCTGATCGACCGAGCCCTTTCGCTCTGGTGATCGAGAGCAATTCCCGAACTGATCGTACGTAATGCTGATCTTATGCGCCGAGTCAGACCTATGGACTGGCTTGGTCCCATAGCCGAGGGGCAAACTGCCTCCGCTGCTCAAGCAATCCGCCCGCAGCCTCATTCCGACGCCGGTATGGCAGCAGACGGCCATAGCGCGCAACGGCAACACCGACTTTCTTCCCCGGCCCCTCGCGGGCCTCCTCGCCCGACAAGAAACTCGGCTTCCGCCGTCCTCCGCTTCGCTCCGGCCTAACGGTGCGCGCAGCCCGAGCCGCAGCCTTTTGACCGCGTGTCGAGGCCGCAAGGGGCGGCTTCGCATCAGCAAGAGGAGGCTTTCATGGCCCAGATCGGCACTTTCACCAAGAACACCGATGGCTCGTTCATCGGCGAGATCATCACTCTTTCGGTCCAGGCGAGAAATGTAAGGATCATCCCCGACGAACACCGCTCGAGTGAGAATGCGCCGACACATCGCATCATGGTCGACCGCGCTGAGATTGGGGCGGGTTGGACCAAAACCTCGAACGAAGGTCGCGCCTATCTAGGCCTAAAATTCGATGATCCCAGCTTCATTGCGCCAATCTACGCGAACCTATTTGAGGACGCCGATGGCAAAGCGCATACTTTGATCTGGTCTCGGCAGAGCCGCCGGGTCCGCGACTAGAATTGATCGCCGGGGCTGTTTGCGCAAGCGAGCGGCCCCGCTCGACGCGCGACGATTCATGCTTGAACAGGCATATGGCCGTCCGATAATATTCGTAATGCGTACACACACCCGTAGCACATTCTGGCGGAGACGCTGGCCGAGTGTTCGCTAGCTAACCGGCGGCTGCATCGCATTGCCGTCAGCCTGTCACTGCGATACGTCAAATTGAAGCTGCACAAGGCGCGTTCTAGCGCTATACAAGCTAGAACAGATAGAGATCGGATGTTGCGCATGGCCACCGCCGCTAATTTGGAATTCAGGAACGAGAGCGACCTGCCGTTCACCAATATCTCGAGCGAGGCGTGGCGTGAGTATCAGTTCGAGTCAGGTGCGACTGTACGGATTGATAATCCCATGCAACTCAATGTCAGCGAGAGTGGTGGCCATCGGATTTTCGATGGCCAAGGGCTGTCACACTACATCCCCAAAGGGTGGATCCACCTTGTCTGGGAGCCAAAGCCCGGCCAGCCCAACTTCGTGCGCTAGAGGCGCGCTTCGGTCGGGCGAGAGGCGTGATCGTTTTTCTCTCTTCGTCGGCGCGGCCTCGCTACGCCGACGACATCATCCGCATGCTGGCCTTGCCGCGCGGCGGCCAGATGCAGTTTCGCTACAGCGCCAACTGGTTGGCCGACGATGTGAAGGCGCGCGTACCGGGCGCGCAACTTGCCGACGAATATGGTCTGGTCTGCTTCGTGGCCGGCGCTGCCGCTGTTACGCCTTATGAGTTGGTCCCCGTAAGGTTCGTTCGGATCATCCGCGCGGAGAAGGTCGGCACCTCCTACATCCTAACGCTCGCCGCCGACGCTTATGCCGAGGGCGTCACCGACGCGGCGCTTCGCGCCGCCACCGGCGATGCCGATCGGGCACGCTTGCCGAGCGCGGCTGCGGCAGCGGATGAACTCTATTGCTTCGACACGCGCTTCAATCCGCGTCGGCATAAGGAGTTGGGCTTCGCAGCGTTCGAGCAGACCGCCGACCGTCTCAGCAAGCAGCCGACCTTCGTCACCGAGCAGACCGCTTTCTTCGCCGTGCGCCAAATCAGCAAGGTCACCGGTCGAAGCTGGTTCGGGACATGGCCGAGCCCAAGCGCCATCGATCGCGGCGCCTTCGATCTCAAAACCGGCAGCCGGTACGAATGTCAGGTTTATTGCCTGCGCTTGTTCGAGCACCCCAAGGACCAGCAAGGCAACCGTCCACCGCTCAAGGAACTCGCGCTGGTCGCCGAAGCGAATGATGACTCGGTCCAGTTCGCTTCATCGAAGCGCAGCATCATTGACTCGCGCTATGACATCAAACGCTACGTGTTCGCGGCCGAACCCGAGGTGCTGCGCCGGGTAAGCGGTATTCGCCTGTTTCTCTCGGCCGAGGGCGACGCCGCCGATCTGGCTCGTCAGGATGTGCCATTGGAAATGGTGTTTGGCGGATCGCTCGTCATGGCGGTGGTGCGCGCGGTCGCGATCGGGATCGCAACCGCCGGCCCCGGCATGATCGCGGCGAACGCGGCCGGCAAGCTCAGTTCGGGCGCCGCGATCGTCATGATTAGCCTCGGCGCACTCGCCGGTATCGCGGCGATCTTCCCATCGTTCCGCAAGCCATGATTCGGTGACCGCGAAGTTATTTGCGAGAGGGCTGCACATTTGGGCAACTGCCTGGTCTAAGTGGGGATGCCACCGGCGGCCATGTGCCGCGATCCAAGGAGGACATCATGACTGTTGATACCAATGCCGACGACCGCCTGTTGACCGAGGTCGAGCGCCAGGAGAAATATCTGGCGAAGCTTCCCGACGATTTTTCCTATCCGCTGTTCAACGCCGCGCAAGCGCTCGAATCGCAGCGCCGCAGCGGCTACCGCAACACCGCCGCCGCCGCGCGCGAGATTGTCGACAATGCGATCGAGGCGAAGGCGACCCGCATCGACATCTGTTTCGACCGCCCCAAGCAGTTGAAGGCGCATCAGCGTTCCGAATCAATCCACGCAATGGCATTCATCGACAATGGCTCGGGCATGCTGCCTAAGATGGCGCGTTACGCTCTGTCCTGGGGGGCGGGCACGCATTTCGACGACCCGGCTTTTATCGGCAAGTTCGGCTTCGGCCTCCCCAACGCCTCGATCAACCAGACCAAGCTGGTCGAGGTCTATACCAAGACCGCGGACGCGCCGACGATCACCAAGGCAACCCTCGACGTGCGTCGCGTGCGGCAGCACGGCCTGCAGACGATCGAGCAGCCCGTGGAAGCGACGCTCCCGGACTTCGTCCAAAGCTATCTCGATAAGGTGGGTCTCGCCTTCGAGCATGGCACGGTAGTGGTTTGGGTGGAGCCGGATCGGCTCAGCTACCGGACTCCAGCGCTGATGAAGGAGCATCTGCTCGACGATTTCGGTGTCACCTACCGCTACCTGCTCGACAAGGTCGATCTCTATGTCGACAAAACCAAGATCGCCGCGGTCGACCCGCTGTTCCTGACGCCCCATGCCCGCTATTATCTCGACGGGGATAAGGGCGGCGCGAAGATGAGCGCCGACTATAATATCGCCGTCAAGTATGCCCGTGACCTCGAGACCGGCGTGCTGGCGCTGACCAAGCTCGATAGCCTCGCCGATCTCGATCGCAGCGATCCCGGCCTCGAGGCGGCGGGCGCTATCTATGTCCGCGTCTCGCGCTTCCCCTATGGCTTTGCCGAAGCGGCGGCCAAGGGGCAGAAGGCGTCGACCGACGCCAACCGCCGCTTCGAGGTGCGCAAGACCCGGCGCGGCATGTCGTTCGTGCGCGCCGGCCGCGAGATCGAAACGGTCGACGTGTTCCCCAAATCGGTGAAAGACCAGTCCAAGGGGCTCGGCGACTGGCCGCTGCTCCAGTCCTACGCGTATCACTGGGGTGTCGAAGTCCGGTTCGATCCCGACCTTGATGAAGTCTTCGGCATCACCAACGACAAGCAGACCGTCCGCCCGATCGAGGATCTGTGGCGGTTGATGGCGAATGAGGACATCGACGACCAATTGGGCCGCGAGCAGGCGCACCAGCGCAAGATGCGTGCCCTCGAGCGCGAGAAGCAGCAAGCGTCGAAGGCCGAGAAGGCCTCCGAGCCGACCGTGGCGGAAGCAGCGGCAGCGGCCGCCGACGCCATGGCCGGCGAGAAGCCGCGGGTTGCCGAGCGCGTCAAGGCCAAGGTCCGCGAAGTGTTCGAGGAGAAGGTGGTCGCGCGTTCCAAGGTCGATGACTCTTCGGTCGAGGCGGCGCGCCAGGCACTGGAAGATGAGGCCAAAAGACGCCCGTACGTCATCGATTTCTACGACGAGCCGCGCGGGCCCTTTTACAAGCCCGAGTGGCTGAACGGGTCGCAGGTGGGCGTGATAATTAATCGTGAGCATCCGTTCTTCCAGACGCTCTACAGCCCGCTGCTCAACCTGCCCCATGGTGGTCAGGCGAAGCAGGCGCTCGACATCCTGTTGATCGCACTTGCTCGCGCTGAACTCGCAGTCGAGCATGAAGAGACCGCGACCTGGTATGTAACTCAGCGCGAACGGGCTTGGAGCAACTTCCTGACCGATGCGTATCGCTCGCTGCAGGTGAAGCTGGCGCCGGTCGACGAGGAAACCGCCGAAGGAGGCGATACGGTCGAGGTAGATGCCGGGGTTGAGGACGATGCCGACCGGCAAGCCGCGTAACGAACCGGGGCGCGGGGACGAGCAGTCCCCGCGTCGCCGTCTGGCCAGGCGCCGGCTGAAATGGTAAGATGGCGTAACGAGTAAAGCGTACCAGCTCGAGACCAG
>CAZBYE010000040.1:0-17156 GCA_964496045.1 uncultured Stakelama sp. | reverse complement strand
CAACAACCCGCCCGGCGTCCCCGAATTCGTGGTGGTGCGCACCGCCCCGGTCGGCTCGCCGCTGGCCCAGGCACTCGGCGCGCAGCCGCTCAAGCCCGAGAAATCGGTCAATTTCGGCGGCGGGCTGACCTTCGCCAGCGGCGGCTTCACCGCCTCCGCCGACTATTACCACATCGATATCGATGATCGCATCGTGCTGTCGTCCAACTATGTCGATGCCTCGGGCAGCCGCCGCCTGCGCGACTATCTCGCCGGCCTCGGCATCCCCGGCGTCACCAGCGTCCGCTACTTCACCAACGCGGTGGATTCGCGCACGCAAGGGTTCGACGTCACCGCCGCCTATCGCACCGCGCTTGGCGGCTGGGGCAATCTCAAGCTCAGCGCCGCGTACAATTATAACGAGACGCGCCTGCGCCGCGTGTCGGCGACGCCCGCGCAGATCACCGCGCTCGGCATCACCACGCCACTGTTCGACGTCAACGAGCGCGTCCGCTTCGAATATGGCCAGCCCCGCGACAAGATCGCGCTCGGCGCCAGCTGGAACATCGGCCCGGTGACCTTCGACGCCCGCACGACGCGATACGGCAAGGTCGAGCAGGTCGCGCTGACCAACCAGTCGGCCGCCAATGTCGCGCTGATCGTGAAGGGCGCCACCCCGTTCCGTACCATCCCGACCGAGTCCGGTGCCGCGGGCAATGTCGATGTGATCCAGCAACTGCGGCCGCAATGGGTGACCGACTTCAGCTTCACGGGTCACGTCAACAAGCATCTCAACATCACGCTCGGCGCGAACAACATCTTCAACGTCTATCCGACGCAGAACATCCGCTCGACCGCGGCGCTGACCGGTGCCGACACATTCGGTGCCTTCCCCTATAGCGAATTCTCGCCCGCCGGGTTCAGTGGCGCCTTCTACTATGTCCGCGCAGGAGTACGCTTCTGATGACCCAACCCATCCTGTCCCGCCGCGAATGGCTGGCGCTGGGTGCGGCGGTCACGGCCGCCCCCGCGCTGGCCGCCACGGCGCAGGCGCCGCGGGCACGACTCTCGCTCAACGAGAATGCGTGGGGGCCATCCCCCCGCGTCGGACCGGCGATCGCCCGTGCAGCCGCTGGCATCGAACGCTATGTCGAGCAGGACGAGGTCAATGCTCTCACCCGCCAGATCGCCGCGCTCGAACGCGTCGACCCGGCACAGGTGGTGATCGGTGAAGTGCTCGAGCCGCTTGGCCTCTACCTCGCGCGGCAACGCCCGGGCGGCGGAGAGATCGTCTATTCGGCGCCGGGCTATACCGCGCTCATCGATTCCGCAGCCCCGCTTGGCGGGCGTGGCGTTCCGGTTCCGCTCAACGCGCGGCTGGAGAACGATCTCCCTGCCCTGACCAGTGCGATCGCCGACAAGACCCTCGTCGTGTCACTGGTCAACCCGCACAATCCGTCGGGCACCGCCAACGAGACCCAGGCACTGCACCGCTTCATCGAGGACAGCGCGCGACGGACGCTGGTCGTCGTCGACGAAGCCTATCTCGAATATGACGCCTTCGAGCAGAAGAGCGCGATCGGTCATGTTCGCGCCGGCCGCAACGTGCTGGTGTTCCGCACGCTTGCAAAGATCTACGGGCTTGCCGGCCTCGCGATCGGCTATGCGGTAGCGCCCGCAGAGCTGGCCCGTGGATTGAGGGCCGCCGGTATCGGCGCGCCGCACAGCCTCACCCGCCCCGCGCTGGCCGCGGCGGCGGTTGCCCTTGCCGACCAGACGCACGTCCAGACCGTCGGCCGGGCGACGCGTGCTGAGCGCGCGAAGCTGAACGCGCTGATCGACGAGCGCGGCTGGAAGCGCACCGACAGCCGGGCGAATTTCGCGTTCTTCCAGCCACCGCGTCCTCAGGCGCTGCGCGACACATTGAAGCAGGCCGGGATCGACATCGCCCGCCCCTTTCCGCCACTCGACGACTGGCTCCGTATCACGATCGGACGCCCGGCGGAAAATGCACGGGTGCTCGCCCTGTTGCGAAGCTGGCGCTGAGCATCACGCACAGCGCCAGGAATCGCATCGTTCACCCGCATCTATGCGTGTAGCGCTCAGCCTGGCTGAGGTACCGTGCGCAGATAGAGCGTCTGCTCCTGCCAGCCCGCGAGAAGCAGCCGCTTCGTGCACGACGGTCAGAAAGGCGGCCACGACAACACTGGCCAACCCTTGCTTCAGCCCAACCAGACTGACAGTTCGACGTCATCTGTGTACGGCATGGTGACATAGCCGTTAGCGATCGACCCGACATGTTCCAGATAGTCCGGGCAATAGTCGGCATTGTCGGCGATGATAACCGCGCCAGGACGAAGGCGGCCTTCAACCCGGGCCAGGATGTCATTGTAGAGCGACTTGGCGCCATCCAGCAGCAACAGATCGATCATATCCGGCAGATCGGCCGCCAGTGTCGTGAGCGCGTCGCCTTCGCGAACTTCGACAAGGTCGGCCAGTCTGGCCTCGGCGAGATTTGCCTTCGCCTTTGCGACCTTGGAAGGTTCAAATTCGGTTGTGATCAGCCTCCCTCCACCATTGTCGCGCAACGCCGCGGCCAGATGCAGGGTCGATAGCCCGAACGATGTACCGAACTCGACGATCGATGTGGCCCGCGTCATCCGGGCCAGCATATAGAGCAACCGGCCGGTCTCGCGCGACACGGGAAGCGCGAACTCCTTCAGTTCGCCATAGAGCTCACGATAACCCTCCCTGCTGCGCATTCGTTGCTGGCGTTCGTCGGGGGACATCGAAGCGAATGCCGGACTGGCGAGCGGTGACAGCGCTTCTGCTTCTGTAAACAGGCGATCGAGTAAAGGCGCGACCGGCGCGCCGAAAAGGGTGGTCATCAGGTGTCTCCGACTATGGGCAATGGGAGTTTGCCCTCGGCAAGGAATACGAATATTTCATCGCATTCTCTATTCGCATAGCCGGAGCTCGCGATGGCAAGACATCGAACAACCTCTGTCTCCTCCCGGAAACAACCACAGCAGAGCCGGTCGGCTGAGCTGGTTTCAGCTGTGCTTGATGCCGCTATTCAGGTTTTGATGACCGAAGGGGCAGCGCGATTCACTACCGCGCGAGTCGCCGAGCGCGCCGGCGTTAGCGTTGGGTCGCTCTATCAGTATTTTCCCAACAAGGCGTCGATCCTGTTCCGGCTGCAGAGCGACGAGTGGCGCCAGACCTCGGAACTGCTGCGATCCATCCTTGAGGACAGGGACACACCCCCGCTGGACCGGTTACGGCGGCTGGTCCACGCGTTCATCCGATCCGAGTGCGAGGAAGCGCAGGTCCGGGGTGCGCTCAACGACGCGGCGCCTCTCTATCGTGACGCACCCGAAGCGATCGAGGTTCGCGCCGCCGCTGCCGGCATCTTCGACAGGTTCCTGCACGAAACCGTGCCCAATGCTCCGCAGGAGACGCGCTCGCGCGCCAGCGACCTGATCAAGACGACACTCAGCGAAGTCGGCAACCGCTTCTCCTCTGCGCCGCATACCCCAATGGAAATCGATGCTTATGCTGGCGCGCTGGCCGACATGCTGTGCGCTTATCTTGAACGTCTCATGGAGGCGCATTGACGGCGAAGTGCGCGCACCAATTTCCGATGTTCTCATTTGGGCGACGGCCTAGCTGGCCGCCTGAAAGATCCCCAAAGAAGGGCATTGCCGCGGCGCCATTTACATTCGAATGTTGCCTAGGACGAACTCAGCACGAGATTGAACGGTTTCGCGCGGCAACACGATTGGCTCGTAACCTGCGTCCAGATACGCGCGGCGCACGCGCTCATAGTCCGAAAGCGCCTTATCCAGACTATGACGGCGATCGTCGTCATGGATGTAAATTTCGGGCCAGGGCGGAGCGAGGAAAAGTCGGTCGTATCGCATTTGCTCGATAGAAGCGGTCGGGCAATCACCTCCGGTCGCAGCGATCGCGACGGCGGCATCGACTATTCCGCGGTCAAAGAATGTGAGGCCGCGCGCCTCCACATAGTCGGCGTGGGACATCTCCAAAGCACGCTCGGCAAAGGCGGCCGCATCGACCCACGGCAGGTTACGGTTGTCACCGCTGGCGCGAGCTTCAGCGATGATGCGGCGTCCAGGCTCCCGGACGACATTATGTCCACGCCGCTCCAGCTCGAGCAGCAGTGTAGATTTCCCGCCACCGGAGCAGCCCGAAACCATCACCAACAAGCGTTCGCCCCTCAATTCGATGTCCCTTATTCGTTGCCAAGATCGAAGTGGCTTTTGGTGACGCCTGCCTGCTGCGGCAACGTCGCATTCAGGAGCGCGAAGCTGAGCGAGCAGCCAGGATGCTGGCTCGATATGCTATGATTGCGAGGGTATCTCCGAACCGGCCGGAGCTGCATCACGACCGTAGCGCAGGGGTTGCGGGAAAGCATATGTCCGGGTCACCGGCCCGCCATGGTGCAAGCCGCATCATCGCGGCATCGAACAGATCGGATGCGACCAGCCCGTCGAGCCAGCGGCGGACATGTGGCAGAGGCTGGGCGTCGAACCAGCCGCGGTCAATCGACGCGAATTGCCGAACGAACGGTAAGATTGCCGCATCCGCCAAACTCATGGTGTCACCGCAAAGATAGCGGTTGGTTGCCAGACGTTCCTCGAGCGAACGAAGTATATCGAGGCAAGCCACGCGGTGCATATCCACGTCGCTACCGTAGCGATCCGGATATTTGACCCGGTCGAGGTGGTGTTTGAACGGACCATCATTGACCTCGATCAGGTGAGCGCTGTCGTGGTCCAGCCAACCTGTCGGATCGTAGCGCGCGAGCGCCCACCACATAATGTCGAGGCTCTGCTCGATAACCGCGCCATCGGGCAGAACCAGCACCGGCACGGTTGCTTTCGGTGACGCGAGAAGCATCTCCACAGGCTTCGCAGAGAGTTTGACCTCTCGGATGATGCACACCGTGTGGCTTGCAAGCAGGGCCAGGCGCGCGCGGATTGCGTAGGGACAACGCCGAAACGAATAGAGAATAGGTGAGCCGTCCATCGTGTTGGACGATAGAACGCCGTAATCTTGCAAGCCATACTCGCGTTGTCGCGAGCGAGCGAGGGATCGCTTCGCTGAGCGCTCGCGGAAAGGCGATTCCAGCCAGATTTCAGGCGCATCCGTTGCCTGTCGATATTTCATTTGCACCCCACCGCCCACATGGTACGATTAGTACCATTCAACACTTGTCGGGCCACTCCTCACATGACGATGCGTCGCAGTGCAATTCGGTCTCCGCGCGTCGTTGTCGCCGCGATCTTCCTCCTGGTCGCCTGTGTGGTCGGTGCGGTCTGCGCGAGTGGATTGCTTGGTCGCAAGATGACAGAGCCCGAGGCCGTTATCCAACTCTACAGCTCTTCGCGCCGCGTTCTGGTGATGATGCGGATTGGCGATCACCCCCCTGCGCCCGTCGTCTTCGACACGGGCACCAACGACAATATTCTGGATACGGCCTATGCCAAGGCCTTCAACCTGCCGCGCACCGGCCCTTCGACTTCGATCGACGGGAGTCGCGGCCTCCCCGTGCCCGGGTATCAGACCTGGCTCAAGGAGGTCCGCCTCGGCGGCGCCGTCATCGCGGACGCGCCCGCCAATGTCTTTGATTATCGCAACACCGACGAAGTGGGCGTCTTCGGGCCGAACAGCTTTCCCGGAAAGCTGGTGCTGCTCGATCTGCGGCGCGGCGAACTGCGCATCCTTCCCCGGCGCGCGCGAACTTCGTTGGACGGACCGGGGACGCCTTATATCCAGCGGGGCACCGGCGGCTTGCCGTCGCTGCCTCTCGCCCTGCCAGGCATGACGGTCGACGCCATTCTGGACTCGGGGAATGATTCTGCCCTTTTGCTGCCGCTGCATCTGGCCGATCGGCTCCCTTTGAATAGCAGGCTAAAGGAGATCGGCAGGGTTGTTTCGGCTTCCGGCGACCAGCCCGTCTATCAGAGCCAGATCATCGGAAAGGTGCGGATTGGCCCGGTCACGCTGGACAACCCCCCGGTGCGGTTCATCAAGGGCGGGCATCCGAACGTGGGCCTTCCGATCTTGCGGCAGATGAGCCTCGTCTTCGATCCCACCGATGGCCGGACCTGGGTCGTCGGCGATTCCGATACCGACGACTGATGCGTCACCGCGACACGCGTTCGAGCGTGCTTCGATGAGCAGCCGTTCGCCCGTCCAGGCCGGAAGAAAGGGTTTCGGTCCGGCCCGGGAGGATCAAGGTCGCTCTATCTCCGCGAGCTATCGCTCCCTTTGGAACTCAGCATCCAAATTCAGGCTGTTGGAAGCTATCGAAGATCCAGTCACCGCGGTCGCGATGCGCGTACATCGTATAATAGCACTTCTTCCTTTCGCTCACCGGCGGACTGATCTCGGTGGTTGTGACACGCTCCCGGCGCCCATCCCGTTTTTCCACCCAGCGCGTCCGTGTTTGCTCGGAGCCGGGGGAAGTCGACTCCGAAACCTCAAGCCATTGATAGGCGCGGCGTCCGTCGGGCATGTCGAAGACATTATCCGGGGGGCCATAGCGCGCCATGACGTCCTGAGGCGTGCGTCCGATATAACCGCGCATAATATCGGTCGCGCAACCGGTCAGGCTGAAACCCAGCACAACGGTCAGCGCCACACGCAAAGATCTCACATTCCACATAGTGTCTCTCGTCTTGTGCCGGAGTGAAGTCGCCGCGGGCAAAGCGGGCTAAAAGCGGAATGCGCCGCCGAGCTGAATCCGGGCTGCCTTCAGGCCCTCCCTGAAGTTGGCCTGGCCGAATTCGGTACGCAGCGCAGTATGGCGGCCAAGGGCAAATTCCGCCCCGAGCCCCCATAGAACGCCGTCGCGCGTTCTCTTCCGATCGAGAACGGACTGGCCGACCGGGACATCGATCAGCTTCTCGTGCGTCCGCATCCAGGCATAGCCGGCGCGAGCGTAAATCAAGAGGTTAGGTGATGGCGTCAGGCCCAAGCGGCCTGATACATCCCAGCTCCACTGCGGATCGAGACTATACTTGCCTGCCGCTCCAGCTGCCTTGAGGTTCTTTCCCCCATTGCCGATGCCAGCCTCCGCGCCGGCAACGACGACATTGCCGAACGACTTGTCCACGCCGACAAAGCCGCGATAGCCGAATCCGCCCTCCTGCTCATCCACGCGCTGCCTGGTTGTCGGTGCGTCGAATTTTCCTTCGTGCCGGCGATAATCCACTGTTCCGCCAACCTTGAAGCCATCGAATCGGGCGGTGTCCGCCGTCCTGTCATTGGCTGATTGTGCGTACGCGCTGCTCGCTGACAGGGCGAGAACTGCACAAGCGACTAAAACCGGACGGTTCATAGACATTCCTTTTCACAATCTGACGGGAACACAGCCGCCAAACTCGGCAGCTCGCCAGGGGCGGCATCCGTAAAACAGCTATTAATTACTGTCAAACAATAATCTATTGCGGTATAGCGATGCCCGGGGCGACGCGTCGTAAATTGCATGTTACGGCGTCCGGCCCGCGTTTGAGGAGGATTGCGTGTCGGTGGATGAAGCCTTGATGAAAGATCAGGAAATCGCGGTGGCAAGGCGCTGGAGTGCGGCCATGGCCCACATCTGCGTCGTCACGGCAGCGGTATTCGTGGTGAGTTCAATCTGGCAATGGCGCTCTATGGCCCCGGCCGATCTTGCTACATGGCTGGATGTGCCGGACGTCCGCCTCGATCATGGACGCGCTCTCGGGGTATTTCTGCTGCTCTGCCTGCCGGCAACGATTAACGCCTATGGCCTGATAGCAATACGATCGTCGTTTCTGAGCTTTGCCAGCGGCGAGATATTTTCGCCGGTAGCTGTCTTGGGTTTGCAAAGATTTGGAAGCGCCGGCGCGATCTCGGTATTGGCGGCCGCCGTCATGACACCGATGGTCGGCTGCTGGCTCACCTATGACAGTCAGGCGGGGGCGGATTTCCCGATCAGAATCGGCACCGGAAGCTTAACGATCCTGGTTGTGTCGGGCCTTACCTGGACGTTTGCGCGCATATTGGGGATCACCTGCGCGGTTGAGCGAAAGAACCGGGAACTGACCGAAGAGAACGCGGCGTTCGTCTGATGGATCGCCGTGAGAATGAGCGCTTGCGGATCGTGGTGACCTTGGATGTCATGATGGCTCGTCGCAAGGTGAAGGGAAAGGACCTGGCCGAGTATGTCGGCATCACCGAGGCGAACCTGTCGCTCCTTAAGCAAGGCCGCGTCAAAGGTGTGCGGTTCGAGACTCTCGCCCGAATTTGCGAATTTCTGGACTGCGTTCCAGGTGACATCCTTTTTACAGAGCAGGATCTGTCGCAATGATTCCCGCCTTCGCGATGCGGGGAGCCTGCTCGCGACGGGGCATTGATCGCTCGCGATGGCGGGCGGGGCTGAACACGATATTGGCGGTTGTCGCTGTGGCAGGCCTGTCCTCGCAGAACATTGCAAACGCGCAGGTTCATGCTGCTCCGAAGCAACTTCGCGATGTGGGGGCGCCGGGCGTCGTCATGGCCTGGGTCGACGAGGCCGGCAATTCAAACATCACGTCAGCGGGCGTTTCCAGCCTTGCCAGTTCGAAGCCGGTCGATCGGCATACGATCTTTCATATGGCTTCGGTGACCAAGCCATTCGTGGCTACTGCGATCATGCAATTGGCCGAAGCGGGGAAGATCGATCTCGATGCCTCTCCAGTACGCTACATTCCGTATCTTCGCATCGACGATCCCCGGGGTGCAGAAGTCACAATCAGGCAAATGCTCAACCACAGCTCTGGCCTGCCCGATGTCAGCGATTACCAATGGGACAAGCCGCAAACCGATGATGGCGCACTCGAACGGTGGGTGCGTGGGCTGTCCGACATCCACCTGGTCAGCGCCCCGGGCTCTGCCTTCCACTACAGCAACTTCGCCTACGATCTGCTCGCCGATGTGATCGCCAAGGCAAGCGGCATGTCCTTTGAAGCCTATTTACGGCAGCGTGTTCTGATGCCGATGGGTATGCGGCACAGTTCGTTGTTATTGGCGGACATCGATCGCCGGCGGCTGGCCACGCCGCACATGGCGGACGCAAGCGGCACCAGAACCAGCCCCATATTCCCCTATAACCGCGTCCATGCAGGCAGTTCGACCCTTTATGCCGATGCGGCCGACATGCTGCGCTGGGCTCAATATTGGGCCAAGCCCGACGCCCGGCTTCTGTCGGGCCGGGGCATCGCGATGATGCTGCGCCCGACAATCGGCATCGACCGACCCGATCGGAAGCGGTGGCGGCCCATGATAGGTCTAGGCTGGTTCCTGCTGACCATCGAAGGCCGCACCATCGCCTATCATATGGGTCAGGATGTCGGCTTCACGACCGGCCTGATGGTGGAGCCCGGCACCGGACGTGCGGTGGTCGTCATGAGCAATATCGCGACCGAAGATACAAGCGATCGGATCTTCGCTCTATGCCTTCGACGGATGACCGCAATGCAGGCTTCGTCACCCCGAGCTGGTTCGTTTCCCGCGGCAAACCATTGAGGATATGACGATGCGAGATGCGGTTTGCGCCTTCGGCCTCATGCTGTGCTGTGTGGGCAGCGTCATGGCGCATGCCCGCGACACGGGGCCGGCGGTGACCCGCCTCGATGCCGCTATGGAACGTTGGATGCCGGACATCGTGCGCGACGAACGGATCGGCGGTATCGGTATCGTTGTGGTCCGGGATGGGCGTATTGTCTGGTCGGGCCACTACGGTGAGCAAAGCCCCGGCGTGCCGGTGACGGAGAACACCGCCTTCAATACCGCGTCCATCGCCAAGACCGTGACGGCGGAGACACTGCTTGCGCTCGCCGCTCAAGGCCGGATCGATCTGGACGAACCGATCGCGGCCTATGTCAAATCACCGGATATCGACCAGGACCCGCGTTACCGTCTGCTCACAACACGGATCCTCCTTTCGCATCGATCAGGCCTGCGCAATTGGCCCGACGACTATCCCGATGGCAAGCTGGCTTTCGACTGGGCTCCCGGCGCACGCTATCGCTATTCCGGCGCCGGGATCGAACTGGCGGCGCGTTATGCGCAGACGAAGACCGGCAAGGTATTGCGCGCACTCGCCTCCGAGATGCTGCTTCGCCCGTGGAATATCGATCGCATGGCCATCGCGGAACTGCCCGCGTGGACGCAGTCGAATCTTGCGCTGCCGGTGGATAGCGGAGGGAAGTACCTGGACCCTGCGACGATCTATCCCGGTCTGCGCGAAGGAACTGGAATGGGCGCCGCCTACGACCTCGTGACCACGACGGACGGCTACGGCAGGTTCCTCGAGCGACTAATTGCAGCTTCGAGGAAGCAATCGGCTACTCGCCGCGTTCGTGAGACCATCCTCACACCGCTTGACGGGGACGAACGCTATGGCTGCGAAGCGGTGTTCACTCGGCGTTGTCCTGATCGCTACGGCTACGCGTTCGGGTGGCAAGTCCAGCTCTACGGTCGCCACGCGGTCCTTCAGCACACCGGAAACGACGAGGGGCAGACTGACCTCGTCTACTTTTCGCCCGACCGCCGTACGGGCGCTGCGATCTTCGTGAACGGAGCCAATGGTTGGGTCGCGATCTTGCGGGCGCTGGAAATCATCGGAGATGAGCCCGAACTGGCTGACTATTATCGTGGGTTGATCGAGAAACTACTCAATCGGCGACTGGCGCCATTCGCCGAACTGGGCGCACCGCAAATTGTCGGAAAATGCGCTCCCAAGCCGGGGCACAGCAGCGAATCACAGGACTTTGCGCCGGGACCAAATCGCAGTCGAAATGGCACAGAAGAAGCGTCCACAGACGCTCTGCGACGACGACTGAAATAGGTGGGCGGTGCCGCTTACAGACTCGCAGCTACGGCCCAAAGCACTGATTTAATATCGCTTTTCTTCAGACACTCTAGGAAAGCTCCCTACGAGGCCCCCAAATTTTCTCAGAACACGGACTCAAATCTGTGAATAACGCCGTTGTCGAGTGACGAATTTTCCAGCCCCATGGCTGGAAATGGGCCGTGAGCGGACTGACGGCTTCTAAGCGCCCACTTCGCCAAAGCGGGCACGATGAACTCGACCGGTTCAACGGCTGGAACGGCACCTTACCCGAATCACCTTGTCTTCCAGTCCTCTATCCGTCAATTTCCGGCTGATCCATCCGGGGGGAAGTTTCTTGCGTTTGTCGAATCAGGTGCCGCTTGGCGCCGTCATTGTTGTTGCCTCGCTTTCGTCATTGCCAACCGCCGCCCAGGTCGCACCTGGCGCGCTGCCCAGCCGTGAACAGATCGAGCTGCCGAGGACCGATGCGCCACAACCACGTTCCGGCGTCACCGTCACCGATGAGACGCAGCGTGCTGCAAACTGCCCGTTCGATGCATCAATCGCGGTCGAGATCAACCGCCTTCGCTTCACCCTGGCTGGCGGATCGACGCTTCCCGGCGAGCTCGCCGCGCTGCTCGATGGCCTGAAGCCGGTTTCGGGGAAACAACCGCTGCCCGAACTCTGCCGCCTGCGCGACGATGCGGCAGCGCTCCTGTCTTCGCACGGCTACATCGCCGGCGTCACCATCCCGCCGCAGGAGATCACCGGCGGCGAAGCGTGGCTCATCGTGATCCCCGCAAAGCTCACCGATGTGCGGATCAACGGCAAGCCGGGCCGCAACGGTGCAGCGATCCTCGCGCGGATCGAGCAGCTCAAGGCGATGCCGGTGCTCAACACCCGCCGCATCGAAAGCGTCCTGATGGCCGCCAACGATGTCCCAGGCACACAGGTGACCATGGCGCTGCGCAGCGCCGGAACCGTGCCGGGCGAAGTGATCGGCGAGCTCAATATCGCATCCACTCCGTTCACCATCCTCGCGAACGTCCAGAACAGCGGTTCCCGCACGATCGGGCGAGAGAGCGCATCGATCCGCGCCGAGGTGTTCGGCCTGACGGGTATGTCGGACCGGACCTTCATCGGCCTGTCCTCGACCTTCGACACCGATGAACAGCAGGTGGTTCAGGCCGGGCATTATTTCGGTTTTGACAGCGGCCTCACCGTCGGCGGGCGGTTCAGCTACGCATGGTCGCGGCCCGATATCGGTGCGCTCGACCTGCGCTCACGCTCGCTGATCGGCGGTCTCGATCTGTCGCAGCCGCTACACCGCTCGGTCCGCTCCAACGCTGATATCGGCGGCGGGTTCGAGATCATCGAACAGCGCATCAAATTCTACCCCGGTGGCGTCGCCGGCGGTCTGCCGCTGACGCGCGACAAACTCCGCGTCGCCTATCTGCGCCTTTCGGGCAGCAAGCGCGCGCCGCAATTCAACGGCCCGGACGCATGGGGCGTCTCCGGATCGATCGAGCTGCGTCAGGGCTTCGACATCTTCGACGCGACGCGGACCGGCAAGATCACGCCTCAGGGTTATGGACCGAGCCGGTTCGAAGGCAGCGCCACCGCCACCGTGATCCGCGGCGGCTTCGGCGGCTTCATCTCGCTCGGCCGCCTGTTCAGCATCTCGACCACCGTTCAGGGGCAATGGGCGAGCGGGCCATTGCTGAGCTTCGAAGAATTCTCGGTCGGCAATCTGACGATCGGCCGCGGCTATGATCCCGGCGTGACGTCGGGCGACAAGGCGCTCGGCATCCGGCTCGAGCCACGTGTGCAGCTTCCGATCAAGTCGCGCCTCGGCGTCCAGGCCTTCGCCTTCTATGACTCGGTCCGCATCTGGAACGACGACGTCTTCACGACGGAACGGGACCGCAGCCTGCAGTCCTGGGGCGGCGGCGTGCGCTTCACGCTGCCCGGGATGATGGCGCTTGAGGCGACCTATGCCCGACCCGAGGATCCCGAGCTGAACCTGCCCGGTGCGCGACGCGCGTCCGACCGTGTTCTGCTTTCGCTTACCGCCCAATTCGCTCCGCGCCGTTGAGTTTCAGGGGACATCGCATGACCAAGTCCAACCGCCTGCGCACCACGCTCTCCGCCTCCACCATCCTCGCCGCTGGCCTGATGCTCGCCGCGGCGCCCGCACGCGCGCAGAGCCTGCCCGACACCGGCAACGTCACCTCGGTAACCAGCGGCCTCGGCGGCGGCACCCCAGGATCGACCAATCCCGGCTTCACCACCAGCGGCGCACCGGGCGCGCAGACGCTGCAGGTAGATCTCAAGGACAACCGCACGATCCTGAACTGGGGCGGCAGCGGGTTCAACATCGCCGCGGGCAATACCGTCGATTTCAAGGATGCGCGCGCGGCCAGCGGGGTGACCGGGCGGACCGACAATATTGCGGTTTTGAATCGGACGACCGGTCCCGGCCAGACGATCATCAACGGAACCTTGCGTTCGGACCCCAATGTCGCGGTGTATCTTATCAGTCAGGGCGGCGTGTTTTTCGGCGCGAGTTCGGCAGTCGATACCGGGTCGTTCTTTGCCGGCACCAGCAATCTTTCGAACGACAACGACTTCCTCAACGCATCGACGACCTTGCGATTCAGCAATAGCGGCGGCGGAGACGTCTCGGCGAGCCACGGCACGCGGTTCACTACCCGAGCAAGTGCCTCCGCGAATGGTGGACGGATGGGTGATTTCGTCCTGATGGGGTCGCGTATCTACTTTAACAGTTACGGCGGACTCAAACCCACCGTGAACGCCGGTGGCGATGCCGCGCTCATCGTTGCGCGGGACATGACGATGGTCAGCCAGGCAGGTAGCCCATTGTCGTTCACGATCCACGCAGGATCGACCTTCTCTGATGCGCGCGCGATAATCGAGGGTGATATTACTGCCCGAAACATCACGATTGCACATACCCGGGCCGGCAGCGTCACCGATCCCACCCTCAAGCACATCGATGTTCAGGGAAGCCTGATTGCCACCGGCGCGTTGCAGACGGATCGCGGCATTGTCCTGACCGCTGGTGGCAATGCGCCCGGGGTCACGATGGGTGTCGCTCCCGGCACCGACTATACGTCCTTGATCCGATCCGGCGGGACGATTTCGCAGGCTGCGAGCGGATCCCTGAACAGCGCAAAGAACCTGTTCGTCAATGCATCCAGCTTTGGTGCCAACAGTGCCATTGTGGTAAGTGATCATGCGGAGTTTCAGGCGCCCACAGGTCTTGCCGCAATTACTGCCTCGACGGTGAAGTTTCACTCCTCGCTTTCTGCATCAGGAAAGGTGAAAATCACCAACGGCGACCTCATTATCAACGCGCCGACCGGACTCCTCAACTTTGGCGGAGACGTCGAGGTTTCAGGCGACTTCAACGTCACTACAGATGGTTTCACGCTTCATGCCAATACCACCATCGGTGGCGCGCTGATCGTCAACAGCAAGGGCAGTCTAAACCTGTTCGGCAGCAGGACACAGGCTGCATCCATCAATCTCAACAGCACAGGTCTCAATGGCTATGTGCAGTTGGGCGGAAATGTCGTCAGCACTTCAGGTGATATCTCGGTCCGATCTGCTTACACACTGTTTGCGAACAATGTGACGTCGGCTGGTGCTTTGTATTTGCAGGGCGATTTTGGCCTCACGGCGACCACCCTGACCGGCGCGAGCGTGCAACTGGCCTCCGGCGCATCGCCCTACGGCAACCCCGAAAAGGGTACGCTGACGGTCGGATCCGCGACCGCGACCACCGGCAATATCGACATCGCCGGCCATACCGTATCGGTCACGAGCGCGGCTGCCGCCAACGGCGGCATTTCCATTCAGTCGCTTGGCAACGTGGCCGTTGGCGGGAGCGCGGCTGGCATCATCACTGCGGGCGGCGATATCAGCATCGCAGCGGGCGGAACTGCGGGAACAGCGACGGTCCGCGGCACCGTCACCGCGGGCGGCAACCTCAGTATCACCGCGCCTGCGGCAGTCATGTTCGGCAATCCGGTCGGGTCTGTGTCGACCGTCAAGGCAAAAGGCGCGGTCACTGCGACATCGCAGACCGGCCAGGTCAGGAGTCTGGGCACGCTGGTAATGCAGAGCAACAGCGACGGCATTGGTAGCGAGGCGCTCACGCTGTCTGCTGGCACCAGTGTCAGCTTCAATCCTACCAGTACCCTTCTCGGGGGAACGGACCGCCAGTCCGACATCCAGATCCGGAACAGCGCCAACGGCTCGGTCACGCTCACCAACCTGTCCGCCCGCAGCCTCCTGTCTGCAACCGGTAGTAACCCATTCACCAACGGGATCGTTCGCAATGCCGCGGTCGGATTCCTGGGTGAAGTGAACCTGATCAACAGTCTGTCCGTTCAGGGAACCAATGTTGGTATCCTTGGGCCGATCACCGTGACCGCGGGCAATATCGACCTGCGTTCGGGCAGCCCGATTTCGGTCAACGCCGCACTCAACGCTTCGGGCGATATTTCGGTCGTCACCAACACCGGCAACTTCACCGTGGGCGCGAACGGGTCGTTCACCGGGCGGGATATCCTTCTCTCGACGCCGGGCGCGTTCATCAACAATCGCGGTGCGAACGTCATGTCCGCTTCCGGACGCTGGCTCGTCTATTCCGCAGACCCCACAGGCAACACCTTCGGCGGTCTCGACAGCGGCAACACGGCGATCTGGAACGCAACGCTCGCCACGCGCGATCCGTCGACCATCACCGGCAACCGCTACGTCTTCGCCTATCAGCCGACGCTGACCTTCTCGACAGTCGATTTCAGCAAGGTGTACGGGATCGACCTTACCGGTTCGAGCACGATTCCGTTCGCGGTGAGCGGACTCCACCCAGGCGTCGCCGGCGCATTCCTCGGCGACACTGCCGCGGCCGCCTATTCGGGGTCGCCGCTGATCCAGTCCGCCGGGTTCGCCGAGCGCGCCAGCGTGGCGGGCGGTCCCTATTCGCAAACGATCGCGCAAGGATCACTACTGGGTAATTCGGGCTACGCGATCGCGATCGCGCCCTCGACGGGCCGTGTGACGGTTACGCCGAAAGCGCTGACCGCTACCGTGGTCGCGGACAACAAGACCTATGACGGCACCGCAGCAGCCACCGGCTCGGTCGCACTCAATGGTGTGCTTGCGGGCGACAATGTGGGCACAGGGGGGATTACCTTCACCTTCACCGACAAGAATGCCGCCGCAGGCAAGGCAGTCGCAGTCGGCGGCAATCTGTCGGGCGCCGATGCGGGCAACTACACCGTCAGCCTGCCTGCCAGCGTGCTCGCGGATATCCTGAAGAAGGCGCTCACCGCGAGCGCCGCCGTCGACAGCAAGACCTATGACGGCTCGACCGCTGCAACCGGCGCGCTGACGCTCAACGGCGTTGTGACAGGCGATACCGTCGGCACCAGTGGTTCGACTTTCACCTTCGCCGACAAGAATGCTGGCACCGGCAAGGTGGTCAACGTCACCGGCACGGCGCTCTCCGGCGCGGACGCTGGGAACTATACGCTCACCCTTCCGGCAAGCGCATTGGCCGATATCCTGAAGAAGGCGATCACCGGCAGCGTTGCCGCCGACAACAAGACCTATGACGGCGGTACCGCCACCACCGGCACGATTTCGCTCAACGGCATCGTCGCGGGCGACAGCGTCGGCACCGCCGGTTCGGTCTTCACCTTCGCCGACAAGAACGCTGGCGCCGGCAAGGTGGTGAACCTCACCGGAACAACGCTGACCGGTGCCGACAGTGGCAACTACACCTTCACCCTCCCCGCAAGCGCGCTCGCAAACATCCTGCAAAAGGCGCTGACCGCCACCGTCTCTGCCAACGGCAAGGTCTATGACGGCACCACCGCAGCAACCGGGTCGGTCGAACTGAACGGCGTCGTCAGCGGCGACACCGTCAGCACCGGCGGCATCACCTTCTTCTTCGCCGACAAGAATGCCGGCACGGGCAAGGCGGTTGCAGTCGGCGGCAGCCTGTCGGGCGCGGACGCGAGCAACTATAGCGTCAGCCTACCCGCCACGGTGCTGGCCGACATTCTCAAGAAGTCGCTGACCGCCACCGTTTCGGCGAACGGAAAGACCTATGACGGCACCACCACAGCAACCGGCTCGGTCGCACTGAACGGCGTCATCAGCGGCGACACCGTCAGCACCGGCGGCATCACCTTCACCTTTGCCGACAAGAATGCCGGCACCGGCAAGGCGGTTGCAGTCGGCGGCAGCCTGTCGGGCGCGGACGCGAGCAACTATA
>CAZBYE010000039.1:14414-17439 GCA_964496045.1 uncultured Stakelama sp. | reverse complement strand
GATCTGGAAATGCCGCAAATGCCCCACACGATCCTCGATCAGCGTCACCGGCAGCTCGATCACCTCGCGATGTTCGACCGGCGCGATCTGCCGCTCGTGCAGCCCGATCGCGCTGGGCCAGGGATGCTCAGAGCCATTGTGGCTGCTGTCGTAACGGATGCCGAGCTCGGCCAGCGCAGTCAGCGTGTCGTCGCTCGCTGAATAGCTGCCCGAACGGAAAGCGATCGGCCGCGGCGCGCCCGCTGCGACCAGCAGGTCCGACGCGGCGCGGATCAGCTCGCGCTGCTCGGCCAGCGTGAAGTCGATCAGCTCGAACGAGGCATGTTTGGTCCGGTCCTCGGCGCTGGCCCCCGCCCAGTTGGGATGGAGATGCAGCTGCACCTCCTGCCCCGCCTCGAGGATCGCGCTGACGACGCGCCTGATCGGTTCAATGCCGTACGCAACCGCGGGCATTGGGTCGACGAAGAAGGTCGCCTTAAGGTCATGCTCGGCAAGCTTGCGCAGCTGATAGCCGATCCCGACGCCCGCCGGTTCGAGCGAGCGTTCGGAAATGGCGTCGATATCCAGCCCCGCGGCATGGTGACGCCACATCAATTCGGTATCGACGGTGAGGAACGCGCGAGTCGGCATGACGCCGCTTTATCCTTCCCCCGTGAAGAAATCCCAAATCCGGACATCATCCGGCATTCCCACCCTCCCCGAGGTGCGGAAACGCCGACGCTTCGAGAAAATTCTTGAGCTGGAGCGCAAGGCAGGCGACACAGGGCCACATGTCCGAGGCGTTTTTCGGGACGGAGCGTAACGATGACCGGTATGACGATCCGCCGCTTCAGCCTTGTCTCCTTCGCCCTTGTCATGAGCCGGACCGGCATCCTCAGTTGATGCTCACCGCCTGATTGGCCGCCGGACGCGCCGATTGCGCGCATGATGCCCGCGGCGACGGGCGGCAAATGCCGCCGCCCTCACGTTCAAACACGATGCGGTTTGCATATCCCGGGATGTCGCGACCCTTTCACCGAGCGGTGCCGGGATCGTCGTCCGCCAGACCGCATTGCATGACGCCAGCTTCTCGCTGGCTTTCGAGGTATCATGATCAAATCGCGTCCGTTGAGCCAAGACGATCTTCCGGCTCCCAGCGAGCGGAAGGCGGCTCGCCGCAATCTGTTCGTCGCCTTCACGATCCTGTTCTGCACGGTCGGCATCCCGGCGATGATGATTCCGGTGCTGCTCGGCTCCATCCAGGACGATACCGGCTGGTCGAGAGGGGATGTATCGACCCTCAACTCGATCAAATTCGGGGTCGGCGCCGCCACCGCATTCTTCACGGGGCACCTGGTCGAACGGTTCGGCGTCAAGCGCCTTGCCGTCCTGTGCGCCGTGATGGCGGGCGTGGCGCTGGCGATGTTCGCCAATGCCACGACCTTGCCCATGCTCTATCTCGTCGGAGCGCTGCTGGGCTTCAGTGCGCTGGGCACGGCGACCTCGATGAAGATCTTCGTGTCGCAATGGTTCGTGAAGGGCCAGGGGGTGGCGGTTGGCATCGCCTTTATCGGCCTCAGTTCCGCGGGCGTGGTGGTGCCGTGGCTGACCACCATCGCGGTCGAAGCCTATGGCTGGCGCAGTGCCGTGTTGATCATGAGCGCCGGAATCTGGTTCGTGGCATTGCCGGTCCTGATGTGGGGCGCGCGCGAGCATGTCCGGCCGTCCGCTGAAACGGAGGACGGCCCCGCCGTCGGGGAAAGCCCGGCGGAGGCGTTTCGCAGCATTCGCTTTTCGTCCGTCCTGATCCTGCTGCTCTGCTCGAACTTCCTGATCGGCCTGGTCGATGAATCGGTCGCCACCCATCTCTTCCTGTTTCTCGACCGCGAAGTGCAGCTCGGCGCCGCCGTTGCCGCTATCGGCTTCTCCAGCGTCATGCTGATGAGCAATGTCGGGAAGATCGGCTTCGGCTGGCTGATCCAGCGCTTTTCGACGAGCGGGGCCGCTGCCTGCTTCTTCATCGCGGCCTTTGGCGTGCTGCTGACGCTGCCCGTCGGCGGAGTCGGCACGATCGTCCTTCTCGCGATCGTCTATGGACCGACGCAGGGCGGGTTTCTGGTCAATATCCCGGTGCTGTCCCGCCAGATCTTCGGCCCGGTCGCGATGATCCGGGTGATCGCCGTGATGACGACGGCGTTCAACCTGGGCGCGGCGGTCGGTCCGGCGGGCGTGGGCTATGTCTTCGATGCGACGGGATCGTATCGCATCCCGTTCATCCTGCTCAGCGGCATTGCCGTGCTCGCCGCGGTCCTGATGGTCCTGTGCGGCCGATTGGTGCGGCGTGACGAACTGCGGCTGGGGGTGTCGCAGGGCGCCTGAGAGATCCTCGGAGCCGTGACGACAGGCGGGGTAGGCATGCCACGGCGCCGACACCGCGACACCGGAAGCGGACAGTCGGGAAACGACCCCTTAGCTGACTTTAGTAGCCCAATCCCGGAACGCCTCCAAAAGGGATCGAAGATGAAGAGGGCCGCCCGCGCCGTGGAACACGTTGTCTTCCGTCCAGCATGCCCACCAGTCGGTTTCGTGCTCATAGTTATGGGTAGTCCGTTCGAGGACGCGACCGTCGCAATCTGTTCCTGTTAGGTCGATTCTGATCGACCATCCGGGATTGTCGATCGTGCTGATCGCAGGACCGAAGCCGTGCTCCCAATCCCCGTCGCATTGCGCTTCGTACCAGCAAGCCAGCCAATCTAAGACGTCCATCTGGCAACGGTATCGAACCAGCGGCTGTATTGGAAGAATGGCCGCTTCCCACCCAATAGCGGACACTCAGGCTCGATCAGCGCATCACTGCGCGTGGTAAAAGTCGTAGACCTGCTGTGCCACCGCGGCCGAGACCCCCGGCGCCCTTTTGAGATCGTCGAGGCTCGCCCCCCGCACCGCACGCGCCGTGCCGAAGTGCATCAGCAGCGCCTTTTTGCGTGCGGGGCCGATGCCCGGCCCTTCATCCAGCGGGCTGGCCGTAAGCGACTTGGCCCCCTTC
>CAZBYE010000039.1:0-14404 GCA_964496045.1 uncultured Stakelama sp. | reverse complement strand
CAGCGCCGTTTCCCGCGCCGGGCCGATGCCGGGTAAGTCGTCGAGCGGCGTCGCGCCCATCGCCTTGGTCCGCTTGGCGCGGTGCGCGCCGATCGCGAAGCGATGGGCTTCGTCGCGCAGGCGCTGGAGGTAGAAGAGCAAGGGCGAGTTGACCGGCAGCATCAGTTCGCGGCCGTCCATCAGGTGGAACACTTCGCGCCCCTCGCGCCCGTGATGCGGCCCCTTGGCGACGCCGACCATGCAGACGTCCTCGATCCCCAGCTCCTCCAGCACCGCACGCGCGGCATTGAGCTGGCCGCGGCCGCCGTCGATCAGGACGAGATCGGGCCAGATGCCCTTGTCGCGATCCGGATCCTCTTCCTGCGCGCGGCTGAAGCGGCGGGTGAACACCTCTCGCATCATCGCGAAATCATCGTCGGTCGCAGCGCTCTTGATGTTGAACTTGCGGTACTGGCCGGTGCGGAACCCCTCCGGCCCCGCGACGATCATCGCGCCGACCGCATTGGTCCCCTGAATATGCGAATTGTCATAGACCTCGATCCGGTCGGGAGGGTCGGCGAGTCCGAACAGATCGGCGATGTCGCGCAAATTCTTCGCCTGCGTGGTCGATTCGGCCATGCGCCGGTCGAGCGCCTCGACCGCGTTTCGCTCGGCCTGTTCCATCAACCTGCGCCGCGCGCCGCGCTGGGGGCGTGAAATCTCGACCTTGAACCCCGCGCGCTCGCCCAGCGCCTCGGCCAGCACCTCGGCCTCGGTCAGGTCGCGGTCGAGCAGCACCGTTCTGGGCGGCGGCACCTCCTCGTAGAATTGCATCAGGAACTGCGCGAGAACCTCTTCCTCGGGCACCTCGGCGGTGTGCGCGGGGAAGAAGGCGCGGTGGCCCCAATTCTGGCCGCCGCGGATGAAGAAGGCCTGGATACCGATCGTGCCCTGTTTGGCGGCGAGCGCGAAGATGTCGGCGTCGCCCACCCCCTCGGCATTGATCGCCTGCGACCCCTGAATGAAGGTCAGCGCCTTCAAACGGTCGCGCAGCACCGCGGCCAGCTCGAAGTCGAGATTCCCGGCCGCGGCCTCCATCTGCTCGCCAAGCTTGGCCTGAACCTTGGTCGACTTGCCCATCAGGAAGTCGCGCGCGTCGCCGACCAGCTCGTCATACCCGGCCTTGTCGATCCGATCGACGCAGGGGGCCGAGCAGCGGCGGATCTGATAGAGCAGGCACGGCCGGTCGCGGCTGTTGAAGAAGCCGTCGGTGCACGAGCGCAGCAGGAACAGCTTCTGCAGCGCGTTGAGCGTCTTGCGCACCTGTCCCGCGCCCGCGAACGGCCCGAAATAGTCGCCCTTGATCCGCCGCGCGCCGCGATGGAGCTGGACGCGCGGGAAAGCGTGGTCGCCGCGCAGCAGGATGTACGGGAACGACTTATCGTCGCGCAGCAGGACGTTGTAGGCGGGCCTGAAGCGCTTGATCAGCTGCGCCTCGAGCAGCAGCGCCTCGGCCTCGCTATTGGTCGTTACCACCGTCATCGACCGCGTCTGCGCGATCATCCGGCGCAGGCGGTTGGAGAGCTTGGCGGGCTGGGTGTAGTTGGCGACGCGATTCTTGAGCGCGCGCGCCTTGCCGACATAGAGCACGTCGCCGCGCGCATCCTGCATGCGATAGACGCCGGGCCGCGCCGGCAGCGTCTTCAGCACATTGCGGATCGCCGCGACGCCCGCGTCGAGGTCGGGTGTCTCCGACCCACGCACGGCATAGGTCGCGGTCTCTTCGTTGAAGCGATTGGGGGAATTGGGGTCCGACATGCTTCGCGCGATGTAAGCGGATTGCACACCGGTTTCCATCTGATAGCTTTGGTCCAGACCAATATCGGGGGACTTGTCACATGCGTATGCTTACCGCCCTTCTCGCCACCAGCCTGCTCGCGGCACCTGCGCTCGCCGGGCCGGACTTCGCTCCTGCGGTGGACGCGGACTATGCCGCGCATCTCGAAAAGCTGTTCCTCGACTTCCACAAGAACCCCGAACTGTCGTTCAAGGAAACGCGCACCGCCGCGATCATGGCGAAGGAGCTGCGCGCGGTCGGCGGGATCGTGGTGACCGAGGGCGTCGGCGGGACCGGCGTGGTCGGCGTGATGAAGAATGGCGATGGCCCGGTCGTGCTGGTGCGCGCCGACATGGACGGGCTCCCGCTCAAGGAGGATAGCGGGCTGTCCTATATGTCCAGCGTGACGCAGACCGATATCGACGGCGTGGTGAAGCCGGTGATGCATGCCTGCGGGCATGACGTGCACATCACCTCGATGATCGGCACCGCGCGCCAGCTCGCCAAAATGAAAGACAAATGGAAGGGCACCGTCCTGTTCGTCGTCCAGCCGGGCGAGGAGCGGATCGACGGCGCGCGGCGGATGATGGCCGACGGCCTCTACACGCGCTTCCCCAAGCCCAACTACGCCGTCGCCTTCCACGTTACCGCGGGCATCCCGACCGGCAAGATCGGGCTGGAGCCGGGGATCAGCAGCTCCTCCTCCGACAGCGTCGACATCACCATCCCGGGCATCGGCACCCACGGTGCAGCACCGCACATGGGCAAGGACCCGATCGTGATGGGCGCCGAGATCGTGATGGCGCTGCAGACTCTGGTCAGCCGCGAGATCGCGCCGCTCAAGCCCGGCGTGGTCACCGTCGGATCGTTCCATTCAGGCTTCAAGCACAACATCATCTCGGACAAGGCCGAGCTTCAGCTCACCATCCGTTCGGATGACGAGGACACGCGCAAAAAGCTGATCGACGGAATCAAGCGCATCGCCACCAATGTCGGCCGCATGAACGGCATGCCCGAGGACAAGCTGCCGCAGGTCAAGGTCGGCTTCGAATCGACCCCGGTGACGCTCAACGATCCCGCGCTCACCAAGCGCGTGCGCGGCGCTTTCACCCATGCCTTTGGCGACGGGATCATCCATTTCGAAGAGCGTCAGGGCATGGGCGCCGAGGACTTCGCCTATTTCATCCAGAAGGACACTGGCGTTCCCGGCGCGTATTTCGTGGTCGGCGGTACTCCACAGGCGGAGATCGATGCGGGGAAAAATGGCGGCAAGCCGGTTTCGGGCCACCATTCGCCCTTCTTCAAGATCGATCCCAAGCCTTCGGTCACGCTCGGCACCACCGCGATGACCGTCGCGGTGCTCGATCTGCTCAAGAAATAACGCAGGAACCGGCGGGCGTTTGTCGAAAGGCGATTGCCCGCCGCCCGGCAGCTTCATAGCTTCGCTCCGAATTCTGGGGAGGATATCATGAAGCTTGCCATGACCGCGGCGATTTTACTTGCCGCGACCGCACCGCTCGCCGCGCAGAAGGCGACGCCCGCCATCACCGCCGCACTCGCCGATGCCTCGCGCCCCGCCGACCAGCGCGAGAAGGACGCGGCGCGCAAGCCCGGCGAACTGCTGGCCTTCGCCGGGGTCAAGCCGGGGCAGAAGGTCGCCGACTTCGTGATGGGCGGCGGCTACTGGACGCGCATCCTCTCCCCGCTCGTCGGTGCCAAAGGCAAGGTCTATGCCTATCAGCCCGCCGAGTTCATCAAGTTCCGCGCCGCCTATGCCGAAGAGCAAAAGGCCGCGGTCGCCGGCCTCGGCAACACCGTCGCAATCAGCGACAGCCTTGCCGCGTTCAGCTTCCCCGAACAGCTCGACACGATCGTCACCGTCCAGAACTATCACGACCTGTTCCTCGCGCCCTTCCCCAAGGGCACGGGCTAGGCGGTGACGCGCAAGCTCTACAATTCATTGCGCCCCGGCGGCGTGCTGCTGGTCATCGATCACGTCGCCAATGCCGATCCGGAGAACAAGGCGCCGAACACGCTTCACCGCATCGATCCCGAAGTGGCGCGGCGCGAGATCGAGAAGGCCGGTTTCCGCTATGCCGGCAAAACCGACCTGCTGCGCAACACCACCGACCCGCACACGGCCAGCGTGTTCGACGCCGCGATCCGCGGCAAGACCGATCAGTTCGCCTTCAAGTTCGTGAAGCCGCGCGCCAGATGATCCGCACCGTCATCGCCGCCGTCGCGCTCGCCGCGGCGCCATCCGCATGGGCCAATACGAGCGTCGAGGCGGAGCTTGCCGCAATCGGCAAGCCCGCCGCGATCTTCGTCACCGGCGGCGGAGCGGACCAGCGCTATGCCGATGGCCTCGCGGACCCCGCGAGTGGCCGCGCGCTGACCGTCGATACCCCGGTGCGGATCGCGAGTAATACCAAGACCTTCACCGCCGCGGCGGTGCTGCGGCTGTGGGAACAGGGGCGGATCGACCTCGACGCGCCAATCGGCGGGCTGGTCAACCCGCGGCTGGACCGCATCCTGCGCGCCGACGGCTATGACACCAGCGCGATCACCGTGCGTCATCTGCTCAGCCATAGCGGCGGGCTCTACGACCATGGCGGCGACAAGCGCTTCGTCGAATCGCTGATGACCGACCCGGGCAAGGTCTGGACGCGCGAAGCGCTGGTGAAGCTCGCCACCGACTATGCCGATCCGCAGAGCAAGCCCGGCACCGAGTTCCGCTATTCCGACACCGGCTACATCCTGCTCGGCGATATCGTCGAGCGGATCACGGGCAAGACGCTCGCGACCTCGGTCCGCGAGTTGCTCAAGCTCGACACGCTTGGGCTCAAGGCAACCTGGTGGGAAATCTACGAGGCACCGCCCAGGGGCGCCGAGGGGCGTGCGCACCAGTTCATCGGTGACAAGGACGTCACCGCGGTCGATCCGTCGATGGACCTGTTCGGCGGCGGCGGGCAGCTGATGTCGGCGCGCGACCTCGCCACCTTCTTCAAGGCGCTGTTCGAGGGCCGCGTGTTCGACAATCCGGACACGATCAGGGAAATGCTGTGGAAGGGGCCGCACAAGAATGCCGAGACCTATCGCCTCGGCATCTTCGTACAGCAGACGCCCAGGGGGGAACGCTATTGGCATAGCGGCTTCTGGGGCACCTATGCCGCCTATGCCCCCGCGACCGGCATCGCGCTCGGCACGGTGACAACGCGGCAGGGCACCAGGCCGCTGATGCCGCTGGTCGACCGCCTGATGCAACAGACGCCGTAAGGCGCCGCTCCCGGACCGGAAGCGGCGCCCTGCGTGGCTTCACTGCCAGTCGGCGCGGCCTTCCTTGCCGTCGAGGAACGGGCGCACGGTGCGCACCAGTTCGGGTGCGAGGAAGATGTCGTAATGCGTACGGCCGGGCAGGATCGCGAGGCGGTGCTTCGTCACATGCTCGCGCTGCCACCCGCCGTCGCGCTGGCCGCCGCCGAGCAGCTTGAAGAATTCGACGCTACCCTCGGGCCGCCACATATCGGCGTCGCCCACCACCAGCATCACCGGCATGGTCAGCGCCTTCACCTGCGCCGACCAGTCGAAGTCGCGGCGCATCAGATCGCCCATCTGGTCGAGCAGGCGCGGGAAATCCTCGACCTTCGGCGCGCGCGCGGCATAGCTCGTGTACATCGGCGTGCCCTTCATCATCGGCGCCATCGCCGCGGTGAGCTGGCGCTGGATCGGCACCATCTCGGGCTGGATGCCGGCGGTGGACAGCGTCATCGACACCAGCGCCAGACGCCGCACGCGATCGGGATGCTGCGCGGCGAGCTGGAACGCGACCCCGGCGCCCATCGAATAGCCCATCACGTCGACCTGCTTGTAGCCGAGCTTGTCGAGCAACAGGTTCATGTCGTTGCCCATCGGCTCGATCGCGATCGGCCGGGTACCGAGCGGGGTGCGGCCATGGCCCTGAAGATCGACCGCGATCACCTGACGTCCGGCGGCGAGCGCGGGCAGGATCGGCGCGAACATCTCGATCGAGCCGAGGCCGCCATGGAGCAGGAGCAGCGGCTCACCCTGACCGTAGATCTCGTAATGATAGGCGATACCCGCCACCTCGACGGCGCCCGACCGGACCGCGGACTGGGCAGCGACGGGTGCGGGCTGGGCGTGAGCGGCGAGCGGCGTGGCCAGCGCGGCGGCGGCGAGCAGCAGGTGCGAGCGGATCGTTGCGAGCATGTCTTCGTCTCCTGTTCCGGCGCGCAACCTTGTGCGCCTTCATGGGGACGACGAACGGCGATCGCCGATTTCGACACGCGATCCGGAAAAAATTTCGCCCGCGCGGAACGCTCCCGCGCGGGCGAAGCGATCAGAAGCGGAGACCGAGGCCGACGGTGCCCTGATGGCGGCTGCCGACGATCCCGTTATAGTCCGAGAACCGATATTCGGTGCGGGCGACGAACTTGCCCATATTATACTCGACGCCCGCGCCAAGCCGGTAGCCGCCATTGTTCCCCGCCGAGCTGCTATCGGGATTCACCGTCGTGGCGGGAGTGTCATAGCTGCTGCTGAACCGGGCGTTGGTGTAGCCGGCCTTGCCGTAGATCATGACATTGTCGCTCACCACCGCACCGAGGCGGCCGCCGACATAGAAATCGCGCCCGGTTTCGGAACAGGCGCGGTCATTGGCAACGACGACGCTGGTCTGGCAGCCCTTCTTGGTCGATCCGGTCACTTCCGCCTCGACACCATAGCGCAGCTTGCCGGCGCCCAGATCATAGGTGGCGGCACCACCATAGAGTACCCCGGTGTCCTTGAACCCGCCGCCGCTGGCGTGATCGACACCGCCGATGACGACGACGCTGGGGCCGGTAAACGGCTCACGTTCCTGCGCGGCGGCAGGGAGAGCAGCCAGAGCTGCGGGCAGAATCAGAATCTTCGCGATGTTTCGCATGATATTGCTCCTCATAGGTCGGGGTACCGGCAAGGGGGCCGGCAAAGGGGTACGCGATTGCTCCTCGAGCGGACTCGGCCGCTGCATATCGGCCGGTACCGGTGGTCGTTTCGGAGCCGGGCCTTTATTTGCCCGAATTATGGCGTGCGGAATTTAGTCCGCCGCAACGCTGAACCTCAGATCAACGGCATGTGTCAGGCGTCGAGCACTTCGCGCACTTTGAGCGCCAGCTGCTGCACCGTGAACGGCTTCGCCAGGAAGGCGACGTCATGGTCGAGCATCCCGTTATGGACGATCGCGTTACGGGTATAGCCGGTGGTGAAGAGCACCTTGAGCCCCGGCCGGGCCTCGCGCGCGCGGTCCGACAGGACGCGGCCGTTCATGTCGGGCATGACGATATCGGTGAACAGCAGGTCGATCCGCGGCTGGATCTCGAGCACGGTCAATGCCTGATTGGCGTCGGACGCCTGCACCACGACATAGCCCAGCTCGCGCAACGCATCGACCGACATGTGGCGCACGCCATCCTCGTCCTCGACCACCAGAATGATCTCGTCCGCCTTGGCGCGGGGCAGCTCGCCCGCCATGTGCACCATGCCGGGGCCCTCCGCATCGCCGAAGTGGCGCGGAAGGTAGAGTTTGACCGTCGTCCCGACCCCCGGCTCGGAATAGATCTTCACATGCCCGCCCGATTGTTTGACGAACCCGAACACCTGACTGAGGCCGAGCCCGGTGCCCTTCCCCACCCCCTTGGTGGTGTAGAAGGGGTCGAAGGCACGCTCGATCACCTCGGCCGGCATGCCGGTGCCGGTATCGGTCACCGACACCATCACATACTGGCCGGGCGCCACCTCTGCATGGCTGGCGGCATAACCGTCGTCGAGATGCGTGTTCGCGGTCTCGATCGTCAACCGCCCGCCGCCCGGCATCGCGTCGCGCGCATTGACGCACAGATTGAGCAACGCATTCTCGAGCTGCACCCCGTCGATGAAGGTCGCCCACAGGCCGCCTGCGAGCACGGTTTCGATCCGGATATTCTCGCTGATCGTCCGGCGCAGCAATTCGGACATGCCGCCCACCAGCTTGTTGGCGTCGAGTGCCTTGGGCGCGAGCGGTTGCTGGCGCGAAAAGGCGAGCAGGCGCGCGGTGAGCTGGGCCGCGCGCTCCGCCCCCTCCATCGCATTGTCGATGCTTGCGCGTGCCTTGGCCGGGTCGCGCTCGAACCGCCGCTTCGCCATGTCGAGGCTCCCGATGACGATCGCGAGCATGTTGTTGAAGTCGTGCGCAACCCCGCCGGTAAGCTGGCCGAGCGATTCCATCTTCTGCATCTGGCGCAGCTGCGCCTCGGCCGCGGCACGGCTCTCCGCCTCTTCGGTGATCCTCCGGTTGGCCTTGAGCAGCGCTTCGCCCACCTCGATCGCGGCCCTTGCCCGGCGGCGTGCGTCGCGGGCGGCATAGGCGGCCAGCGCGAACACCGCGAACGCGCTCGCGATCAGCCACAGGGTCAGCCAGGCCGACCAGCTCGCCAGCACCTGCGATCGCTCGGCCAGCAGCCGGCTCTCTTCGGCCTTCATCGCGCCAATGATCCCGCGGCACCGGTCCATCAGGGCCTTGCCGACACCCGCGCGCACGGCCTCGGCAGCACGATCGAACCGCCCGTCGCGCGCCTGATCCAGCCCCACCGACAGCCGCTCGACCCGCGCGTGGGCGCACGTCTCCAGCCGGTTCGCGGCAGCCAAAAGGTCCGGATAATCCGTCACCATCGGTTTGAGCGCAGCGAGGTCGCCGCCGAGCTGGCGGCGGCCGTCGAAATAGGGCTGGAGATAGGCCGGGTCGCGCGTCACCAGATAGCCGCGCTGCCCCGTCTCGGCATCCTGCAACCGCGAGCGGATCGTGCTGAGCTGTTCCTGCACCTGCAGCGTATGGACCACCATCCGCTGGGCGGTCTGCTGGCGTTTGAACAACGCGAGGGTGCCGACCACGGCCGCCGCGATCACGGCAAAGCCGAGGATCAGCGCAATCAGCCCACGATCTTTGCGAGCGTCCCCCATGCGATTGAGACTACGCGAAAAAAAGGGCGCGGCAAGATGCCACGCCCCCTTGTTTCGCCAGCGTTACGTTACGCCTAGTTCAGGCGCGACAGCCCCGCGATCGTGCTGTCGATCAGCGGCTTGTCGGCGCCGGCATCATGCTTCTGCGCGATGATCGCGGCCGCAGCCCGGGCCGCCGCGTCGGCGGCATGGGCACGGACCTGATCGAGCGCGGCGCGTTCGGCCGCAGCGATCTTGTCCTCGGCCATCTTGGCGCGGCGCTTCACCAGCTCGTCCGCATCAATCCTGGCCTTGGCGACCAGTGCCTGCGCCTCTTCGTCGGCATGCGCGACCATTGCCGCTGCCTGCGTTTCGACGCCGGCGAGCTTCGCGGCATATTCGTCGCGCAGCGCTTCGGCTTCGGCGCGCAGCTGCTCGGCTTCGGCCAGACGCGTGCGAATCGCTGCGATCTGCTTGTCGAGCATCCCGCCGATCAGCTTGGGCACGCCCTTCCAGACCGCGACGAGGATGAGGATGCCCATCGCCGCCGCGACCCACATGGTCGCGTCGAGACCCAGCGCGGTCGGCTCGGCATGGTGCTCGGCACCACCCTTGGCCTCGGTGCCCGCGTGCGGCATGCCCTCGAGCTTGTCGGCGTTTTCCAGCCGGTTCGCGACCTCGGCCGAAGCCGGGGGCAAGGTTTGCGTATTAGCCATTGGCGATCACCGTCTTCACCGCGCTCTGCGCTTCGGCGGCAGTCGTCTTCACGCCGGAGAGGCGCGCAACGATATCCTGCGCCGCGTCCGCCGCGACCGATTCGATTTCCGCCAGCGCGGATTTGGTCGAAGCGGCGATGCGCGCTTCGTCCTCGGCCAGCTTGGCGTTCAGTTTCTCGGCAGCGCTGGCGAGCGACTTTGCGGTCGCCGCAGCGGCCTTGTCGCGCGCCTTGGCAAGCAGGGTCTGCGCCTGCTCACGCGCCGCATTCTCCTGCTGCCGCCAGTTTTCCTCGGCCGCGTCGGCCTGGGCGCGCGCAGCTTCGGCGGCGGCGAGATCGTCGGCCACCGACTTGTCACGGCTGTCGATCGTCCCCTGCACCTTGGGCACCATGCCCAGGCCGATGACGAAGAAGACGAAGCCGAAGGTCAGCAACAGCCAGAAGATCTGCGACGCGTATGTCGCTGCGAGCTGGGATATCTGAGGCATCGGAATTCCCCTTCCGCCGCCGGACGGATCACCGCCCGGCGTGGAAGTTCAGACGAGTGTTAGGCGACGAAGATCAGCAGAACTGCAACGACGAACGCGAGCAGGCCGAGAAGCTCGGCGGCCGCGAAGCCGATGAACATGTTACCCTGCTGGCTCGCTGCCGCACCCGGGTTGCGCAGTGCGCCCTGCAGGAAGGCGGCGAACACCGCGCCCACGCCCAGTGCCGCAAGACCGGCGCCAACCGCCGCGAGACCTGCACCGAGGAGCTTTGCTGCTTCTGCGTCCATGATTCTAACTCCAGTTCAAAAGTTCAAAGGTTCAACGAAAAAACGGATCAATGATGTTCGTGCAGATGCACGGCATCGTTGATGTAGAGCGAGGTGAGCAGCGCGAAGACATAGGCCTGCACGCCCGCCACCAGCAATTCGAGCGCCGAGACGCCGACCATCAGCGCGAAGCTGGCCGCGCCCACCGGGACTGCCCAGCCGGTCGGACCCGACATGATGATGAAGCCCGCCAGCACCTTGAGCAGGATATGGCCCGCGGTCATCGCGACGAACAGTCGCAGCGCAAGGCTGAACGGCCGCACCATGAACGACACCATCTCGATCGGAACCACCAGCAGCAGCACCGGGATCGGGGTGCCATGGGGCACGAACAGCTTGAAGAAGCGCAGACCATGCTTGCCGAAGCCGACGATCAGCACGATCGAGAAGGACAGGATCGCCAGTACACCGGTGACAGTGAAGTGGCTGGTCGCGGTGAAGGGATGAACGCCCGGAATCAGGCCCAGCGGAAGCAGGCCGACGATGTTGGCGAACAGAATGAACATGAACAGCGAGAAGACATAGGGAAGAAACTTGCGCCCTTCCTTGCCGATATTCGCCTCAAGCAGCTTGTCGATGAAGCCGGTAAAGCCCTCGACCGCCATCTGCCAGCGGCCGGGCACGACCTGACGCTTCATGCCGCCAAGCATGAACACCCACAGCAGCGCCGCTGCTGCGATCAGCCACAGCGCGCTGTTGGTGAAGGCGATCTGATGTCCGCCGACATTGAACATGTCGGCAATCGACTGCACCTCGAACTGGTGCATCGGGTCGATCTTGCCTGCTTCTTCAGCCACGTCCGCTTCCCATGTAACCGAAGCGCCCGAAAGTCATTTCGAGCGCTGGTTCGAAATCCGAATGATGTTCCTGAAGGCGCTGACGACCCCAAGGGTCAGCATCACCAGCAGGAGCCAGGGAGAGGTGCCGAGGAAATAATCGAGCGTCCACCCGATCACCCCGCCTCCCAACAGCCCGCCGATCAGCTCGGCAAGAACCCGGTTGCCCAGACGATAGTTACGTCCGCTTTCCCCGTCGCCCTCGCCGTTGCGGATCGCCTCTTCGGATTGTGCCCGTGCCAGCCGCTCATTGAGCGAAGTGACGCGTGCATCCTCCTTGAGGGGGTCCAGTCCGGGCTCGTTCTCGGCCATATCGTCTCTCCTGAGTGCCTGTGACACTAGGCTAAACGCATATACCGAGCGGCGAGCCCGCCAAGGCACGCGCGCTTTAGAAAGGGGGGTGCCCCGAGTCAACCGCGGTGCAGCATTGCGGTCACATGACGCTTGGCGGGAGCGAACATCAGGCGCATGATCTGCGCGCCCGATCCAGCGGAGAGCGCCCCGATGCAATTCCCCGCCATCTGCCCGGAGGTTCCGGTCGCCGATCTCGGCTCATCGGTCGCCTATTATAATGCCCAGCTCGGCTTCGCGCTCGACTGGTCGGATGTAAAACTGGGCCTGGCAGGCATCTCACGCGGCGATTCCCGGCTGTTCCTCGCCGATGCGGGATATCGGTCTGCGCTCGGCAATCGCGGACCGGCCCTCCTGTGGATCAATCTTTCCGGCCGCGAGGAAGTGGATGCGCTCCACGCGCAATGGCTGGAGAGCGGGGCGCGGATCACCAGCCCGCCGACTGCGCAACCCTGGCAGCTCTATGAGTTCTTCGCGGAGGATATCGACGGGAACATCCTGCGAATCTTCTACGATTTCGGCGGGGAAGAGCGCGACTGAGCGCGCCCCTTCCCTGCCGCCCCCGCCCCGGATAGGCTTTACTGATGGGGGACAGCGAGGGAATCACCGACGGCACCGGGCATCGCGCGCGGCTGCGCCAGCGGCTGCTGACCGACGGCGAGGGACTGCTCGATCACGAGCTGATCGAATATCTCCTCGCGCTCGCGATTCCCCGGCGCGACACCAAGCCGCTCGCCAAGATGCTGATCCACGAGTTCGGCGGCATCGCCGGGCTGCTCACCGCCGATGCCGAGGCGATCGCGCGCGTGCCCGGGATGGGCGAAACCTCAGTCGCCGCGCTCAAGATCGCGCATGCCGCGGCGCTGCGCCTGTTGCGCGGCGAAGTCGCGGCACGCCCCGTGCTCGCCAACTGGCAGGCGCTGCTCGACTATCTTCGCGCCGACATGGCCCACCACGCGATCGAGCGCGTGCGTGTGCTCCATATGAACAGCCGCAACATGCTGATCCGCGACGAGCTGATGCAGGAAGGGTCGGTGGACGAGGCGCCGGTCTATGTCCGTGAGGTGATCCGCCGCGCGATCGACCTCGGCTCCGCGGCGATCATTCTCGTCCACAATCACCCGAGCGGCGACCCCGCCCCCAGCCGCGCCGACATCGAACTGACCCGCAACGTGGTCGAGGCCGGGAAACGGCTCGGCATCGCGGTGCACGATCACATCATCATCGGCACCGAAGGCCATTCGAGCCTGCGGTCGATGGGATTGATGTAGCCGACGCCCCCTCCGTCACCCCGGCACAAGGTCGGGGTGACGAAGAGAAAGAAGGCCACCGCCATAACTCAACTGCACGCAAACGGCCGCCGGACCGAGGTCCGGCGGCCGTGGAACGGGAGATGCGAGGTTCCCGTCCCGAAGTGGCGGCTGCGTTACGAGGCCGCAGCAGCCGGGGTGAGGAAGGTCTTGAGCTCGTCCTTATTCACCGAACCCGACTTGTCGGTATCCGCCTGGGCAAGCGCCATCCCCAGCCACTGCTTGCCGGCAACCGAATCGCCCTTGAAAGCGGGTTCGCTCGCCGAGCGCAGCGCGACCATCCAGCTGTTGAATTCCTCGGCCTTCAGATTGCCGTCGGCATCCTTGTCATAGGTCGGGAACCCCTGATCGACGACCGCGGCGATCTGGGTGGCGTTGGCCGGCTGCTGGCCCTGTGGGGTCGCAGGCTGCTCCGCGGTCTGCGCAGGCTGTTCAGCGGGGGCCGCGGTGGGTTCGGCAGGAAGTGCCTCCTGCGGCTGCTGTGCGGTCTCGGCCGGCTGCTCGGCAGGCACGGGCGTCTCAGCTGGCTTCTCAGCCGGAGCCGGCGCCTCCTGAGCAGGAGCTTCCTGCGCAGGAACCTCCTGCGCAAGAACCGGCGCCGAAATCATCACCGCACTGGCAAGAAGAATGGACTTAATCATTTTCTATCTCCTAAGTTATTCTATCTGTATTCTTATAGAAGCAGATAGGACATCTCGATTGATCCGCAACCATTCAACACGTTGCATATTTATCACGTTCCATTCCAAAACTTCTCATCGACTCAACTTAACGGCCATGGACTTCATCTCATCGCGCTTGCGTGCTGGTTTCGCGACGAACCGATCCGCGAGCGTTGGATGAGCGCCCGGTTTGCCGCGACGCAGCACCTTTGCTAGGGGCGCCCGCGCAGCACGAAAGGCATTCCATGGTCCCCCGCTATTCCCGTCCCGCCATGACCGCGATCTGGTCGCCCGAAACCCGCTTCGGCATCTGGTTCGAGATTGAGGCGCACGCGACCGAAGCGCTGGCGGATCTGGGCGTGGTGCCCAAAAGCGCCGCCAAGGCGCTGTGGGACTGGTGGGCGACCAAGCCTGCGATCGACGTCGCCGCGATCGACGCGATCGAAGCCGTCACCAAACATGACGTGATCGCCTTCCTGACCTGGGTGGCCGAGAATGTCGGCGACGAGGCGCGCTTCATGCATCAGGGCATGACCAGCTCGGACGTGCTCGACACCTGCCTGTCGGTCCAGCTCGTCCGCGCGTCGGACATCCTGCTCGACGATCTCGACCAGCTGCTCGAAGTCCTCAAGCGCCGCGCGTACGAGCACAAGCTGACCCCGACGATCGGTCGCAGCCACGGCATCCATGCCGAGCCGGTGACCTTCGGCCTCAAAATGGCCGAAGCCTATGCCGAGTTCGACCGCAACAAGGCACGCCTGCTCGCCGCGCGCGCGGACATCGCGACCTGCGCGATCTCGGGCGCGGTCGGCACCTTCGCCAATATCGATCCGCGCGTCGAAGCGCATGTCGCCGACAAGCTCGGCCTTGCGGTCGAGCCGGTCTCGACTCAGGTCATCCCGCGCGACCGTCACGCGATGTTCTTCGC
>CAZBYE010000038.1:0-17505 GCA_964496045.1 uncultured Stakelama sp. | reverse complement strand
AAGAGTATCGCAAGACCGGCCGCCGCGTTTCGGCGGGCGTTCGGGTCCGCTTCTGACAGCCGCCTGCCACCCCTCCCCGGCACGGCTCAGGGGCGCTCCGTCGCGGTCCACTCGACCCGACGGAGCGCCCCGCTTCTTTTTCGGAGCGGAATCGGTTGGCAAATGGCCGATGGAAATACGCGGCGCTTCGCCCCATACAGGGAGAATCGGTCGCGCGCCTTGCCCCTGAGCCGGGGAATCCCGCAGCCGAAAACGGGGGGCAGGAACGGGTGCTACGGGTGAAGGATCAGGCGGCGATCGGCACGGCGAACGAAAGGGACGAACCCCGCTTCGGCCGGTTTGCGCGCAACATCCGCTCCAGCCATGATCAGGTGGCGCAGATCCTCGGCCATGAAATTCTGTCCGGCGTTATCGCCCCCGGTGAGAAGCTGCCGCAGGAGGCTGAAATCCTCGCCCGCTTCGGCATTTCGCGCACGGTGCTGTGAGAGGTGTTCAAGACGCTGACCGCCAAGGGGCTGATCGTCTCCAAGACCCGTGTCGGGACCACGGTGCTCGACAGCGCGCACTGGAACTATTTCGACGCCGATATCCTCGCGTGGAAGGCCAGCCAGGGGTTCGACATGACCTTCCTGCGCGACCTGGCCGAAATCCGCGTCGCGATCGAATCCGCCGCAGCGCGCGCCGCCGCCGAACGCCGTACCGATGCGGATCTGGCCGAGATGCGCCGTCACCTCGCCGGTATGCGTGACGCCACCGACAGCGCGCGCGATTTTGCCGAGGCCGACCTCCAGTTCCACAAGGCGATCGGCAACGCGTCGGACAACGCGCTGATGCGCTCGCTCTCCGCGGTGATCGAGACCGCGCTGATGGCGTCGTTCCGGATGAGTTCCCCGGTCAACGAGGCCGAGGAGCACCAGACCAGCGTGCACGGGCATGGCCAGATCGTCGATGCGATCGAAGCGCGCGACGGCGAGCGCGCCGCTCGGGCGATGCGCGACATCATCGGCCATGGCGTCTCGCGGATCGAGAAGAGCACGACCAAGCGCCGCAAATAGAGCCGTTTCGGGAACGCTGCTCCTCCGCACACTCCCGAACCGCTTTTCTAGGCAGCCCTCTCTTCGTCACCCCGGCCTTGTGCCGGCGTCCACCCAGCCTCGCCGGCTGCGCTAGAACCTCTTTTTCTGCCCTCGCGTCCCGGTGGACCCCGGCACAAGGCCGGGGTGACGACCGGGTACTAGGCTGAGCAAGGAAAATCGGGTGTTGGCCTGCCCGGCTTCGATTGGTTGCACCCCGGCAATAATAGTATTATTATATTTTCAATTCTCCGCGAATCCGAAGAGATTCGAAAGGAGGGCGAACGCCTATGGAGGGATTGGATGACTGACGGCCCAATGACTGGCAGCCTGTCGCGGCGACACTTCGTGCACTGCGCTGCCTGCGCGACGACGGCTGCCGGAATGGGCGCCCTGCCCGCGAGCGCGCTTGCCGCCACACAGGCCTCGGGCGCGCTGAAGGGCAAGGAAGCGATGCACGAGTTCGCCTATGGCAAGGTCAGGCTGACCGGCGGTCGCATCAAGCGCCAGTTCGATCATATCCACGCGCATTTCCTCGCGCTCGACAATGACCGCATCCTCAAGGTGTTCCGCCAGAATGCCGGCCTTCCCGCTCCCGGACCCGACATGGGCGGCTGGTACGACAAGGACGGCTTCGTCGCCGGGCTGACGCTGGGCCAGTATATCTCCGGCCTTGCGCGCTATGGCGCGGCGACCGGGGATCAGGCGGCGCACGAGAAGGTCCGCCTGCTTGTCAGCGAATGGGGCAAGGCGATGGTCACCGCGACCAACCCCTATGCCGGTCCGAAGGCGCAGGCGCAGTGGGCCGCCTATGTCATGGACAAATATGTCGTCGGCCTCGTCGACGCCTACCGCCTCAGCGGGGCCGAGCAGGCCAAGACGCTGCTGCCGATCATCATCGAGAAGTGCCGCCCGTACATCTCGCCAGTCTCGCGCGACCGCATCGGCAAGACCGAACCGCCCTACGACGAGACCTATGTCATCTCCGAGAACCTGTTCCACGTCGCCGAGATCACCGGGGACCGGAAGTATCACGACATGGCCGTCCACTATCTGCTCAACAAGGAGTGGTTCGACCCGCTTGCCGCGGGCGAGGACGTGCTGCCGACCAAGCATGCCTATAGCCACACGATCGGCAACGCATCGGGCGCGCAGGCCTATCTCCACCTGGGTGACGAGAAGTACAAGAAGGCGCTGGTCAACGCGTGGAAGTTCATGGAGCCGCAGCGCTTCGCCTCGGGCGGCTGGGGACCGGAGGAGCAGTTCGTCGTGCTCGGCCAGGGCAACCTCGCCAGGAGCCTCAAGACCTCAAAGGCGCATTACGAAACGCCGTGCGGCGCGTTCGCGGACCTCAAGCTCGCGCGCTACCTGATCCGCTTCACCGGCGAGGCCCAATATGGCGACGGGCTCGAACGCTCGCTCTACAATACGATGCTCGCAACGCGCCTGCCCGACAGCGACGGCGGCTATCCCTATTATTCGGACTACGGCGCGCAGGGGCAGAAACGCTATTACCACCAGAAATGGCCGTGCTGCTCGGGCACGCTGGTTCAGGGCGTCGCCGACTATGTCCTCAACGCCTATTTCCACGACGACGACAGCCTGCTGGTCAACCTCTATACCCCGTCCGAAGTGACGTGGGATCGCCCCGGCGGCGCGGTGGAGGTGGTGCAGGAGACCGACTATCCGGTCGCCGACACCGTAAAGCTGCGCGTCCGCAAGGCCGGCAATGGCCGCTTCGCGCTCAAGCTACGCATCCCGCACTGGACCAAAGGCGCGACGCTGCGGGTCAACGGCAAGACTCAGGCGGCAACGCCGGGCCAGCTCGCCACGGTCAACCGGCTGTGGAAGGCAGGCGACATCGTCGAGCTGACCATCCCGCAGCCGCTGCGCACGCTGGCGATCGATCCGGAGAATCCCAATTTACAGGCGGTGATGCGCGGCGCCGTCATGTATGTCGGCCTCAACCCGTGGGAGGGGATTGATCAGGAGACGATTCCGCTTCCCGGCGCGCTCACACCGATGCCGGGCCATGCCGAATCCTACCGGGCCAAGGTCGGCCAGCGGAACCTGGTGTTCGTGCCCTATTATGCGGTCGATACCGAGCGCACGACGACCTATTTCAAGACCGCGTGATGACCCGCGTCACCGCCACCTATGAGATCGAGACCGCGTTTCCGTTGCTTGCAGCCGCGGAAACGATGGCGGGCGAGCAGTCGACCGGCACCTTCGTGCGCGTGCCGGGCGAGACCGACGAACTGCGCGAGGCCCATGCCGCGCGCGTGGAGGAACTGGTAGAGCTGGGCGAGGTCGCGGAGGCTTCACTGCCCGGATCGGCCACGCCGAAAAACTGGGACGGCAAGCGGCGGCGAGCGCGGGTCGTGCTGTCGTGGCCGGTGTCCAATATGGGGCTTTCGCTTCCCAACCTGCTGGCGACGATCAACGGCAACCTCTCCGAGCTCAAGGCCTTCTCCGGTCTGCGGCTGGTCGATGTGAACCTGCCGCCCGAATTCCTGACGCGCTATCAGGGGCCGCAATTCGGCGTAGCCGGCACGCGGCAGCTGGCGGGCGTGCATGGCCGCCCGATCATCGGCACGATCATCAAGCCGAGCGTCGGCATGTCTCCCCAAGCCACAGCCGATCAGGTGAAGATGCTGGTCGAGGCGGGGATCGACTTCATCAAGGACGACGAGCTCCAGGCCGACGGCCCGCATTGCCCGTTCGACGAACGCATCACCGCCGTTATGCGCGTGATCAACGACCATGCCGACAAGACCGGCAAGAAGGTGATGTTCGCCGCGAACCTCACCGGTGAGATCGACGAGATGCTCGCCCGCCACGATCATGTCGTGGCGCAAGGCGGCACCTGCATCATGGCGAGCATGAACTCGATCGGCCTGCCCGCGATGAAGGTTCTGCGTGCGCATTCGCAGCTGCCGATCCACGGCCATCGCAACGGCTGGGGCATGCTCGGCCGTTCGCCCGCGATCGGCATGAGCTACATCGCCTTCCAGAAGCTGTGGCGCCTCGCCGGTATCGACCACACGCACGTCAACGGCATCGACAACAAATTCTGCGAGAATAACGACAGCGTGATCGCCTCCGCGCGCGAATGCCTGACGCCGATGTTTCCCGCCCCGCACAAGGGCTGCGAGATCATGCCGGTCTTCTCCTCCGGCCAGTCGGCGAAACAGGCCGCACCGACCTATGCCGCGCTTGGCAGCGTCGATTGCATGTTTGCAGCGGGCGGCGGGATCATGGCGCATCCGGGCGGCCCCGCCGCCGGCGTGCGTGCCCTGCAACAGGCATGGGAAGCCGCGGTCGCGGGTGTGCCCGTCGAGCAGGCCGCAAACGACGCGCCGGAGCTGAAGGCGGCGCTCGGCGCGTTTGGCGGGTGAACCCGCTCTACGCCTTTATCGGAGACGATTTCACGGGCTCAACCGACGTACTCGAACAGCTGGCTGAGGGGGGTGTTCCTGCGGTGCTGTTCCTGCGCGCGCCCGATGCAGCGTTACGCGCCCGGTTTCCGGAGGCCCGCGCGATCGGCATCGCCAGCGACGCGCGCAGCCGCTCGCCCGAATGGATGGACGCGCGACTGCCGGCGATGTTCGCGGCGCTCAGCGATGCCGGGCTCATCCACTACAAGACCTGCTCAACCTTCGACAGCGCACCGCATGTCGGGTCGATCGGGCGCGCGCTCGACATCGGTGTGCGCAGCTTCGGCGGCCCCGGCGCGATCGTCGTCGCTGCGCCGCACCTCGCCCGCTACGTCGTCTTTGCCAATCTGTTTGCCGCGGCGGGCGCGCAGGTGCATCGCATCGACCGGCATCCGACCATGTCGCGCCATCCGGTCACGCCGATGCACGAGGCCGATCTGATCCGGCACCTTGCCACGCAGACGAATGCGAAGATCGGCCATGTCCCGCTCGACCGCATCCAGTCAGGTGAAGCCGGAGCCGCGTTCGACGCGGGGCGTGACAATGACGCGGTGCTGTTCGATGGCACCACCTTCGCCGATCTTGCCGCAACCGGGGCGGTCCTGCGTTCGCGTGGCGTACGCTTCGCCGTGGGAAGCTCGGGCGTGACGCGCGCATTGGTGCTGGCGTGGCAGACTGAGGGAATCGTCGACAGCCAGCCCGCCGTTACCCGCGCCGCCGAGGTGGATCGGCTGTTGGTAGTCAGCGGCAGCTGCTCCCCGATCACCGCGCGCCAGATCGAACGCAGCGCCGCTGACGGGTTCGTTGCGGTGCGTGCCGATGTGCCCGCGCTCCTTGACGGATCATCCGCCGAGGAGGCGCGCCTTGCCGATTCCGCGCTCACCGCGCTGGCGCAAGGCCGCGCAATCATCGCTTCCGCCGCAGGGCCGCTCGATACCGGCGCACCCGCAGCAGACGAAAAGCTGGGACAGGCGCTGGGTCGCATCGCCCGCGATGTGGTACGACGCGCAGCTTTGAAACGCGTGCTGTTCGCAGGCGGGGACACGTCGAGCCATGGCGTCGCGCAGCTCGGCATCGACGCCCTCGTCTGGGCCGCGCCCATCGAGCGCGGCGCACCGCTGGTCCGCGCCCATTCGTCCGATCCCGCGATCGACGGACTCGAGCTGGTGCTCAAGGGCGGGCAGATGGGCGGCGAGGATTTCTTCGAAACCGTGCGCAAGGGCGGCTAAGGAGGCGCAGATCGCGGACGGAGAAGCGGAATGAATCGGTGTTGGGCGTTGGGAACGGCTTTGGTGGCGCTGGCAGCCCCGAGCCTGGCTCAGGAACGCTCCCCGCACGCGCCGCCCGATCCCGAGACCTTCCGCACCCCGCCGCCCGAGGCTCGCCCGCAGACGCTCTACTTCTGGATGAACGGCAACGTCACCAAGGAGGGGATCGACGCCGATCTTCAGGCGATGCGCGATATCGGCCTCGGTGGCGCGATGGTGTTCGACGGCAACAGCGGCATACCCAATGGGCCGGTCGACTATCTCGGTCGGCAATGGCTCGACCTCACCACGCATGTGATGGGCAAGGCTGACCAGCTCGGCCTCAAGGTCGGGCTGCACAATGCGCCGGGCTGGTCGTCCTCAGGGGGACCGTGGATCGCGCCCGGGCAGGCGATGCAGCAGATCGTGTGGACCGAAAGTCGCGTGACCGGCGACAGCGAAACGCCGGTCAGCGTCCACCTGCCCCAGCCCTACACCAAGCTGGGCTATTATCGGGATGCCGCAGTAATCGCTTTCCCCGCATCCCCTGGCGACGAGAGCGCGTATCGCGACGCGGTCGAGGCGATGGAAGCGGACATGTCGATCGTCCCCGCGACACTCACCGATCGCGACCTGCACAGCGCAGTCGAGATCTCACCCGCCGCCCCGTTGGTGGTGACGATGAAGGTGCCCTTCGCCGCGCAGGCGATCACGCTCTACGCGGCCAAAGACGCGCCGGCCTTCTCCGCGCTGGTCGAAGCCTCGGCCGACGGCCTCACCTGGTCGCGCATCGGCAAGGTTGAGGTCGCTACCGAGCGCGGGATCGAATCACCTGGCACGCTGAACTTCCCAAGCGTCGAGGCATCGATGTTTCGCATCACGCCCTCCGTCAGGGTACAGCTCGCCGAGGCTTTGCTCTACGCGACCCCACGGATCGACCATTGGAGCACCAGGGCCGGGCATAACTTCGCCATGGCGGAACCGGGCGCGAAGCCGCCCCTCGACCTTAAGGCGCGCTACGCGATCGACCCCGCGCAGGTGCTCGACATCAGCGCACAGGTCGATGCCGCAGGGACGCTCAACTGGACCCCGCCCGCAGGTGAATGGACCGTGCTGCGCTTCGGCCATACCCCGACCGGCCAGTTCAATGTCGCGGCATCGGATGCGGGGCGCGGGCTGGAGGTCGACAAGCTCAGCATCGCGGCGGTCGATCATCAGTTCGAGCACACACTTGGCAAGGTGATAAAGGCCGCGGGGCCGCTGGCGGGCAAGGCGTTCGACATGGTCGGGATCGACAGCTTCGAAGCCGGGATGCAGAACTGGACGCCCGCGCTTCCGGCAGATTTCCAGAAACGCAACGGCTATGCGATCACCTCTTACCTCCCCGCGCTGACCGGGCGGATCGTCGGCGATCTCGATACCTCCAACCGCTTCCTGTTCGATTTCCGTCGGACGCTCGCAGGGATGATGGCGGATAATTATTATGGCCGGATGCAAGAGCGCGCTGCCGCTGCTGGCCTCAAGCTCCATGTCGAGGGCTATGGCCCCGGGGCGTTCGACGCGCTGCAGGTGTCGGGTCGTGCAACGGTGCCGATGGCCGAATTCTGGTCGCGCACGCCATGGACCGACAATCGCACGGTCAGAATGGTCGCCTCCGCCGGGCACGACTATGGCAAGAACCTGATCGCCGCCAAGGCATTCACCGGCGAGGCGCAGACCAGCCGCTGGCAGGATTATCCCTATGCGCTGAAGGCACTGGGCGACCAGATGTTCGCGCAGGGGATTAATCAGTTTCTCTTCCATCGCTGGGCGCACCAGCCCAACCCCAGGGCGCTGCCCGGCATGACGATGGGGCCATGGGGGATCAACCTCGAGTCTTCGAACACTTGGGTGCCCCAGGCCAAGCCGTGGATCGAGTATCTGTCACGCAGCCAGTACATGCTACGGCAGGGCACCCCTGTCGCCGATGTGCTGTATTTCGTCGGCGAGGACAGCCCCAATCAGGCCGAATATGTCCGCCCGCAGGTGTCGCCCGATACCCATCCGAAGATCGGCGTGTATTTCGATCCGCAGGTGCCCGCCGGATATCAGTATGATCTGGTCAATGCCGAGGTGCTGTTGACCCGCGCCAGAGTCGCGAACGGACGGATCGTGCTGGCTAACGGCGCGAGCTATCGCCTGCTCGTCATCCCCCAAGGCCTCGCCGGCATGACTCCGCAGCTCGCCGTCAAGCTACGCGCACTGGTCGAAGCGGGGATGGCGGTGCTGGGGCCGAAGCCGACGCACCCGATGACGCTGGTGGGCAAGGCTGACAATGATGCCGCCTTCCGCGCCGCGATCGACGCGGTGTGGGGTGATGGCAAGGCGGTTCGCAAGGTCGGCGCGGGCCATGTCTTCCCCGGCGGATCGGTTGGCGACACGCTGGCGGCACTCAAGGTCGCGCCAGATACGGATTGCCGCACCGCGTCGCCGGACGGACAGGTCGCATGGCGGCACCGCAAGGCAGGCGCAACCCACATCTATTTTGTCGCCAACCGTCAGCGGCGGGCCGAACGCGTCACCTGTACCTTCCGCGTCGGCAGCGCCGCGCCGTCGCTATGGGACGCAGAGACCGGCAACGTCACCCGCGCGACATTATTCAAGACCGAACGCGACTGGACCGAGGTGACCTTCGACCTGTCGCCCGCCGGCTCGACCTTCGTCACGCTCGACTTCGCGGCAGGCGCGCGGCGGATCGACTGGGTGGCGAAAGATGGGGTGCGCTTCGTCGATACGACCACGACGCGCGCGCCTGTGGCTCCGGCGCCATCGAACAGCTTCACCCTCTCACTCTGGGCCAAGCCTGACATCGACCTGCGGCTGATGCCCGACGAGAGCGTGGAGGGCCGGATCGACGAGACCGGAAAGCATTATCTCATCCCCGCGCGATCGGGCCGCGACATCCATGGGCCCAGGACCGCGATCGCCGGCCTCGCGCTCGGCCGCAACGGCGCCTTTGTGATCGAGCGCGCCACACCCGACAGCGTCCCCGCGGTGCTGGTCAGCCACACCCCGGTCGCGGGCTGGACCCATGTCGCGCTCGTCTATGACAAGGGCACACCCAAGCTCTACCTAGGCGGCAAGCACGTCCGCACCGGTAAGAAGAGCGGCCGTACGGTCTTCGCGGGCGGCAGCGATGCATCCGCGCCCGTCGGCATCACCTATTTCTTCGAGGGCAATTTCACCCCCGTCCGCACCGAAGCGCGCGCGCGTACACCGCAGGAGATCGCCGCCGAGGCCGCGGCCGGCCCACCCGCGCCGCGGCTCGCCACCGCCCCTGCCGAAGTCTCGCGCGACCGCTATGGCGATCTGCAGGCGCTGGTGTGGGAAAGCGGGATCTACTCCACCAGCGACGGCGGCAAGTTCAAGGCCGAAGTGCCGGAACCGATCGCGGTGGCGGGGCCGTGGGAGGTCGCCTTCCAGTCCGGCCACGGCGCGCCGGCGCGGATCACCCTGCCCGGCGTCCATTCTCTGAGCCGCCATGCCGATGCCGGCGTGCGCCATTTCTCCGGCACCGCGACCTATACCCGCACGATCGACATCCCCGAGGATGCGATCCGCAAGGGCCGTCGCATCTTCCTCGATCTCGGCCGGGTCGAGGTGCTGGCGGGCGTCAAGGTCAACGGCAAGGATCTCGGCGTCACCTGGAAGGAGCCGTACCATGTCGACATCACCGATGCGGTGAAGCCGGGAAGCAACGCGATCGAGATCGCGGTGACCAATCTCTGGGCCAACCGCATGATCGCCGACGCTGCGCTGCCCGAGGAGGGTGAGTTCGGCGCGGGCGAGTGGCCAATCGGCCAGCGCATCGCCGCTGACGGCAGGAAGAGCGATGTGATGGCGCGCCGCATCACGGCGCTGCCCGACTGGTACAAGGACGGCAAGGCCAAGCCCGCAGGCGGACGCGTCACCTTCACCCCCTGGACCTTCTACCAGCCGAACGAGCCACTGCTCGATTCCGGGCTGCTCGGTCCGGTGCGGGTGGTGTTCGCCGATAGGGTGAAAGTCGAGTAGCGCGCCCTCACCGCGCCGCGCGCTGGAGCACCACGACACCTTCCACCGGCAGCGCCACGCTTGACGTCGTGCCCCCGCCCAGCAGGTCCCTCATCGGCTCGGGCAACGCCACCGTCTGCGCCGTCCGGCCATGGTTGATCAGGATGACGATCCGCCGCCCCTTCCCCTCGCGCGTCATCAGCTCGACATCGGCCGGCACCGCAAAATCGCGCGCGACGCCCGCATCCTTCAGCGCATCGTCGATCAGCGTCTTCATCACCGCGTCGTCGACCAGTGCCCCCAAATAGGTGATGCGGCCCTTGCCGACCGTGCGGCTGACCACCGCAGGCTTGCCGTCAAGCCAACCATTCGCCTTGCCGTAGCGCAGCAGCACCTGCGTATCCGGCGCCGATATCGACAGGTCTTCGGCCCAGATCGTCGCCTTGCCGCTTCCGACCTCTATCGCCTCGTCGAGTGCATAATATTGCTCGACGCGCGCGCCGAGCAGCCCGGCGAGCGGACCGGGCTGGCGCTTTAACTCCAGCCGGTTGAATTCGTCCTTCATCCCCGAACGGGGGCCAAGGATCAGGTGCCCGCCGCCACGGACGTAATCGGCCAGCCGCTTCGCCGTCGCTTCGCTGATGACGTTGAGGCCCGGCGCAACGACCAGCCTGTAGCCCGACAGCGGCGCTGCCTCCGCCTCGACGATATCGACCGCGCCACGCGCATCTTTCAATGGCTGGTAATAGTCGAGCAGCACCTCGATCTGGTCATAGTCGCGATGGTGCGGCTGGAAGTCGATCGCCCAGCGGCTGGGATAATCCTGCAGGATCGCGACCGGTGACACCGGATGCGTGCCGGCGATCACCGGCGCCGCCTTCGCCATCTCGCGCCCGATCTGCGCGACCTCGGCATAGACGGGTAGCGGCTCGCCGTCCTGGCCGATCAGCGCGCCGTGCATCGTTTCCTGGCCGTTGCGGGCGTTGCGCCACTGCCAGTAGAGGATGCCGTCCGAACCGTGGCCGATCGCCTGCCACGCCATGCGCCGCGTCTCGCCGGGATGGAGCATATTGCTGACCCCGGCCCAGTTCACATAACCGGGCTGGATCTCCATCACCCAGAAATTCTTCTGCTTCCACCCGCGCACCAGATCGTGGGTCGCGCCGTTGCGATCGGGCTTCAAATGCCCCGAGCCGACATAATTGTCCCAGGACGTGAAATCGAGGTCGCGGTTGGCGGCATAGCGGTCGAAGCGATTGGCCCAGCCAAGCCCGCCGAAATTCACCGTGACGAATTGCGACGGCGCAACCTGCGCGCGGATCGCGTCGCGCTGATTACGGTGGAACTCCACCCATTGCGCCGTGATGAAGCGCTTCACCTCGAGCATCCAGCCGGGATTGGCCTTGTCGCTGCTGAACGGGACCTGCTCCCAGGCGCTGTAGGTCTGCGACCAATATTGCGTGGTCCACGCGTCATTCAACTTGTCGAGCGTGCCGTATCGCGCCTCGAGCCACGCCACCCATGCCCCCTTCGCCTCGGCATCGTAGCTCTCGTCGCTCGGCTCGTTGCCGATCTGCCAGCCGATGACATTGGGCTCCTTGCCCAGCGCCTTCGCCATGCGCGTCACGATCTCACGGCAAAAGTCGCGATAGCGGCGCGACGAGATCGAGAAATGCCGCCGCATCCCATGCGCGACCGGTGTGCCGTCGCTGCGGATCTGCACGACGTCGGGATATTTGCTGGTCATCCAGGCGGGCGGGGTGTCGCTCGGCGTGCCCACCACCACCTTGATGTCGTATTTCGCCGCCAGCCGCACCGCGCGGACCAGCCAGTCCATGTCGTACTTACCCTCCTCCGGCTCCATCCGGCTCCAGGCATATTCGCCGATCCGCACGACGTTGGCGCCATGCGCCTTCATCAGGCGCAGATCCTCCTCCCAGCGTTCCTCGGGCCATTGTTCAGGATACCAGGCCGAGCCGAGCCAGAGTCGCTCGAACTGCTGCTGGCCCGCCGGGGCGTCGGTCTGCGCGGCGGCGGGAAGCACCGGCAAAGCGGCAGCAAGCAACGCCGCCGCCAACACCCGCATCATGCCGTCGCGGCCTTCTGGTCGAAGCCCTTGGAAGAATCGATCAGCGCGAACAGCCCTGCCGCGATCAGCACCATCAACGCGACGCCCTGTACCGGCAGATCATAGCTGCCGGTACCCGCGATGATGTACCCGGTCGCGACGACGCCGACGAAGCCGCCCAGATTGCCCAGCATGTTCATGAAGCCGGTCGCGGTGCCGCCGAAGCGCCCGCCGATCGACATGCACATCGCCCAGGCCGAGGGCAGCATCAGGTCCATTACGGCAAAGCTCGTGGCGGCGAGGATCACCACCATCATCTTGTCTTGCGTCATGCTCATCGCCAGCAGCAGCAGCGCGGTGACGGCGAGGCAGATGCCGGTGATCAGGCGATAGGCAACCTTATAGCCGATCCGTGCGCCCAGCCGGTCGCTCAGCACGCCGCCGATCAGGTTGCTGACGATGCCGAGCAGGAACGGGATCGCGGCATAAAAGGCCATCTCGCTCTGGCTGAAGGCCCGGCCGTTGACCAGCCATTGCGAGAACCAGCCGAAATAGAACCAGCTGCCGAAGGCGTAGAAGAAATAGGCGATGCCGATCAGCCACAGCTGCGGCAGGCCGAGCAGCCTGCGCCATGGCGTCCCCGAATGGCCCGGCCCCTCGTCCTCGCCGATTTCCGCAACCTCCTGCGCCGTGATGCCCGGCTGATCGGCAGGGCGATCATGATACCAGCGCCACCACAATATCGCCCAGAGGAAGCCGACGAGACCGAGGATGACGAACACCATCTGCCAGCCGAGATGCGCGTTGAGCGGCACCAGCAGCAGCGGCGCCAGCGCCCCGCCCAGCCGGCTCGCCGCCCAGATCACGCCCTGCCCCCGCGCCCGCTCGCGCTTGGGGAACCAGCGATAGAGCACGCCCGACATGTTGGGATAGGCACCCGCCGCACCGAGGCCGAACATGAAACGTGCCACCGCCAGCTGCCAGAAATTATGGCACGCCGCCGTGATCGCGGTGAAGAACGACCACCAGACGGTGATCCGGGTCAGTTCCTTGCGATAGCCAAATCGGTCGCCAATCGCGCCCGACGGCACCTCGAACACGGCATAGGCAAAGGTATAGGCGCCTAGCACCCAGCCCCATTGCGCCGGGGTGATGCCCAGATCCTTCTGGATCGCCGGACCGGTGACGGCGATCGCCATCCGGTCGATAAAGGTGATGACCGACAGCGCGGCGAGCAGGCCGAGCACGCCATGCCGCTTCTTCACTTGGCGAGACCCTTCAGGACTTCCGCTGCGCGGATCATCCCAAGCTCGGGGCTGGACAGCACCGGCGCCTTGACCGCGCCTTCGGGCAGGCTCGCGACGACGCGGGCCATGGAGGCCTGGGCGAGCAGGATTGTATCGACATTGGTCAGCGCGGTGGTCAGCGCTTCGCCGACGATGCGGTCGTGGGTCGCGCCGTCGCCGGCCATCACCGCGGCGAACGCGCCTTCGCAGAGATGCGCGATCAGCTCGATGTCCTTGCCCTGCCCGGCGGCGACGCGGCGGACGAGGTCGGCGGTGGGATCGAGCGTGGTGGAGAGGGTCGCGGCCACGCCGATCCGCGTCGCGCTCGCCACCGCCGCTTCGGCCATCGCGCGGTCGATGCGCAGCACGGGCTGGTCGTAGAGCTCGGCCGCCATCTCGACTGCGCGACCGATCGACGAGCAGGTGACCATCGCCACGTCGCATCCGGCGTCGAAGGTCGATCCGACCAGCCGGATCACCTGTCGCATCGTCGATTTCTGCAGATGCCCCGCCGCGATCGTGTTCCTGATCGTGCTTTCGTCGACGAAGTGGAGGATGCGGACATCGGGCATCACCCGCGCCGCGATCTCGTTGAACACCCCCGCCAGCATCGGCGAATTATGGACGAGCCCCAGCGTCGGCATCGGCAACCCTCTCTATCGTGTAAATTCGTGCGTGCCCGGCCCGGCTTCGAAGCGGGTCAGGCCATCATACTCGCGCGCGTTCGGCACATGGCGCCAGCCGGTGCCGGGCAGCTCGACCTCGGCGATCGTGTTGACCGGCACGGTCAGCGCGAAGCGGTCGAGGCCATCGGCATCGCCGCCGGTCTGGGTCGCGATCAGGCCCACCGGGGAGTCGAACCGCGCCGTGACGCGACCGACGTCAGGCAGCCATACCGGCCGCACCGCGATCCGGCGGAAGCCGGGCGACGCGGGCGCGATCCCAGCGAGGCGGCGATAGAAGAAGCCGACCACCGCGCCGAAGGCATAATGGTTGTAGCTGTTCATGCTGAGATCGCCGGTGTCGCCGTTCCAGCGCTCCCACACCGTCGTCCCGCCCTGCTGCGGCATATAGCCCCAGCTGGGATAGCCGGTCTGCAACAGCAGGCCCGAAACCTCGTCCCACAACCCGGCATCGGCCAGCACGTCGAGCAGGTATGGCGTACCGAGGAAGCCGGTCGACAGCTTCATCCCCCGCCCGCGAATTTCATTGGCGAGTACCCGCGCCGCCGCCGCGCGCCGATCCTGCGGCACCAGCCCGAAGGCGAGCGAGAGGACCTGACTGGTCTGGCTGCCATTGCCGCACATGCCGTCCGCGTCGACGAACTCGGTGGCATAGGCGTCGCGGATCGCCGCGTGCAGCGAACGGTAGCGGATCGCGTCGGCATCGCGCCCGGTTGCGGCAGCCATCTGTGCCATCAGCTCGGCGCTCCACGCCCAATAGGCGGTGGCGCAGAGGATGCGCGGCGTGGTCTCGTCATCGGGCTTGATCGCATCGACCGACAGCCAGTCGCCCAGATCGAGACCCCGGTCGTTGCGCCAGACATGATCCGGGTTGGTGCGCGCGACATAGGCCATCCAGCCCTGCATCGCGTCCCAATTCTCGTCGATCACCGCGGTGTCGCCGTAACGCTGCCACAACTGCCACGGCAGGATGATCCCCGCCTCGCTCCACCCCGCCGTCACCACATCGGGGAAGGACAAGGGCTGCGGCACCACGATCGGATAGGCGCCGTCGTCGCGCTGCGCCGCGCGCGCCTCAGCCAAGAAGCGGCGGATGAAGGCGTCGACCTCCATGTTGAACGCGGCGGCGTCGAGGAACACCTGAATGTCGCCCATCCAGCCCATGCGTTCGTCACGCTGCGGACAATCGGTCGGCACGGCGAAGAAATTCGACCGCTGGCTCCACAGCGCGTTGTTCCAGATTTGCTGGAGCAGCGGCGCGTCGGGGAAGGTCATCTGGCCCACTTCGCGGCACGCGCTGTGGACGATCACCCCCTCGATATCATCGGCGGTCGGCGTGCCCGGATAACCCGCGACCTCGACATAGCGGAAGCCGTGATAGGTGAAGTGCGGCTCGAAGACTTCGGCCGCGCCGGTGCCCGCAAGGGTGAAGCGATCGGTCGCTTTGGCGAGGCGCAAATTGGCGAGGTCCGCCGTCCCATCCGCATTGAGCAGTTCGGCGAACTTGGCGGTGATCGTCGCCCCTTCCGGACCGGTGGCGCGGATGCGAACCCAGCCGGAGAAATTCTGGCCGAAGTCGAACACGAAGCGTCCCGGCACCGGTTCGCTGACCGAGACCGCACGGCACACGCCGTTGCGCTCGAGCAGGGGCGAGGTCTGCGCGATCAGCTTTGTGTCGGGCGCGACGCCGAGCTTCGCATCTGCCCAGCCCGAGGCGTCGAACCCCGGCACCGACCAGCCCGGCACGATCCGCCGCGCATCGAAGCTCTCGCCATCATAGATTTCGGATTTCAGGATCGGCGAGGTCGCGATCTTCCAGTCCGGTCCGGTCGTCACCCAATCCTGCGTGCCGTCTTCATAGTCGATCCGCAGCATTGCGCGGAACCGACGTGGCGCGGGACCGAAGCCGTAGCGCTCGATCCGCCAGCCGAAGGGCGAGGCGTAGAAGCCGTCGCCCACGACTGCGCCCAGTGCATTCTCGCCCGGTGCGATCAGCGCGGTGACATCATGGGTCTGATAGAGGATGTGGCTCTTTGCCACGGTGATCTCAGGCGCGAGGATTGCCTCGCTCACCTTCTGCCCGTTGATCCGCGCATCATAGGCGCCGAGCGCGGTGGCGTAGAGCCGTGCCGACACAACAGGTTTGCTCACCTCGAACCCGGTGCGCAGCAGCATTGCCGGCTCGCTCGGGCGGGGATCGCCCTGCGCCCAGCTGGTGCTCGGCACCGCGGACGCCCAACCGCTCGCATCGAAACCGGTGTCAGTCCAAGTTTCGGCCGCGTCGGGCATGACCTTGAAGGCGCTGCCGGTGATCCGATCGACGCTGCCGTCGGCACGGTGGAGGCGGATCAGCGCGGCGAAGGCGCCGCCATCGACCGGGAAGAAGCCGGTCGTGTCCGCCTCGACCAGCGTGCAGACGCTGTTGCGGCCGGGCTTCACTTCGCCTTCATACAGCGCGAGCGTGCCCCAGAAGGGGAGATAGGTGTCCCAGTCGAAATGCCAGTCGAGCGGCGACTTGATGCCGTTGACCCACACGCCGCGCAGATGGTCCTTGCCCGCGATCAGGACTTCGGCGCGAACCAGATCGGCGGGCGCGTCAAAGTCGATGCGGAAGGCGTGCGGTCGTGCGTCGAGCGAGGTTTCGCCCCATACCCAGTTCACACCGGCGGCGCGATCGGCGGCGGCGCTCTCGTCCTCCGCCTCGATCCACTCGCCGCGCCAGTCGTCGGGCGAGAGCAGGCCGGCTTCGAACCACGCGGGGGCGGAGGTGGCGCCATCGACCTCGACGCGCCACCACACGCGCTGCATCGCTGCCAACGCCGGGCCGCCATAGGCGATGTCGAACGTCGCGTCACTTTTGACCGAGCCGCTGTCCCAGAGCAGATCGCCTGTGGCCAGTGCCGCTTCGGTCGCCGCAGCGCGGATGCGGTAGCTTGTCTGCTTCTCCGCATCCTCGATCCGCCACGACAGGCGCGGGTGCGCGACCTGTGTCCCCAGCAGATCGACGGTGTATTCGGCGCGAAGATCGGTGAACCGCATCAGAGGTCCAGTCCAAGGCGGTAGATGCGGTTGGCGTTGCCGCCGAACAGCGCCGCGCGCTCGTCCGCGGAGAAATCGGCGGTGATCGCGTCATAGGCGTCGAAATGCTGGTCGAAGCTGCCGAACAGCTTGTCGGTCGGGAAGTTGCTCGCGAACATCGCGCGGTCGGCACCGAACAACTCGATCGTCTCACGCACATAGGCGCGCGCCTGATCGACGCTCCATGGCCGCCAGGTGAAGCCCATGCCGGAAATCTTGACCGCGACATTGGGCAACGCCGCAAACGCCGCCATGCCGCGTCGCCATGTTTCCCAGCCGTCCGAGTCGCCGGGGATCGCCATGCCGGTGTGGTTGACGATCACCTGCGTATCGGGGTGCTTCGCGATCAGTTGGGCCAGATGCGCGAACTGGCCGGGATAGGCCTGAAGGTCGAAGCTGAGATCGAACTTCCGCAGAAGTCCGAAGCCACGCATCCATGCACTGGTGGTGGTGACATCGGCGGGCGAGTAGCTGCGCGTCGGATCGGGGTGCCAGTTGATGATGTGGCGGATGCCGCAGACATTGGCGTGCCCGACATGCGCGGCGAGCAGCGTCTCGACCTGCCGAACGTCCAGCCCGGCCACAGGGAACGTGCCCGCCC
>CAZBYE010000037.1:0-17731 GCA_964496045.1 uncultured Stakelama sp. | reverse complement strand
GAATGGGCGTCCGCTCCTTCGGCAGGCTGTTCCGTCAGGCGGTGGGCGACTCGCCCGTCCGCACGGTCGAACAACTGCGGTTGCGCGCTGCGGCCGACGCGCTGGCGTCGGGCGACCGATCGATCAAGGACGTGGCGCGTTTGACCGGCTTCGGATCAAGCCAGAATTTGCGCCGCGCCTTTCTCCAGCATCATGGCGTGACGCCGGGGATCTATCGCGAGCGCCACGGCAACGGGGCCGCCTAGGGCTTTCGTCACCTCGGCCTTGTGCCGGGGTCCACTCAGCCTCGCGGGCGGACTTCTGAGCTCGTGCGCAAGACTCGCCTCCCGGTAGGCCCCGGCACAAGGCCGGGGTGACGGCGGAAGTAAGGGCGACCCAGGCTGGAAACCCGGATGCGGATCGCCTTTACCCAACCAGTTCCTTGAGCGGGGTTGCGGCGTCGGCGAGCTTCGCCGGATCGATCGCGAGGCGTTCGACCACCAGTTTGCGGCCCTGAACATAGTCCTTGGTTGCATTGACGCAGTCGAGCGCGATGACGTGGCCGTCCTTCAAATAGATGACCGAGAAGCTGCGCGTGGCGGGATCGCCGCGCACCACGCTCGCGTCATGGCCGGTCGAAAGGCCGACGGTCTGGAGCTTGAGGTCATACTGGTTCGACCAGAACCATGGCACCGCGTCATAATGCGCTTCGACCCCGGCGATGGTCTTTGCCGCGACGGTCGCCTGATCATTGGCGTTCTGCACCGACTCCAGCCGCACCGGCATGTCGTCGGCATAATGATTGGCGTGGAGCGCGCAGTCGCCGATCGCGAAAATGTCGGGCAGCGACGTGCGGCAATGCCCGTCCACCGCGACGCCGTTGCCGCCCTCGGCGCCCGCCTCGATCAGTGGCTGGACGGCGGGAATGATGCCGATGCCGACGATCACCATTTCTGCCGGAATGACCGTGCCGTCCTTGAGACGGACCCCGGTAACCTTGCCGTCCGCCGCTTCGATGCAGTCGACCGCGACGCCCAGCCGCACGTCGACGCCATGCGCGCGATGCTCGTCCTCGAAGAAGCGTGACAGCGGCTCGCCCGCGACGCGCGCAAGCACCCGGTCGAGCGCTTCCAGCAGCACCACCCGCTTGCCCGCCTTGGCGAGCACCGCGGCGGCCTCTAGCCCGATATAGCCGCCGCCGATCACCACCGCCTGAGTCACGTCCGGCAGTTCGGCGACCATCCGGTCGGCGTCGGCGCGGGTGCGAACGGTGTGGACGCCCGTGGCATCGTTTCCGCTACAGCCCAGCCGTCGCGGTGCGCCGCCCGTCGCCCAGATCAGATGGCCATAGCCGATGCTCGCGCCGTCCGCGGTCGTGACATGATGGCCTTCGGGATCGACGCTCGCGACGCGGCGGCCCAGCAGCATCGCGACCTTGCGCTCCTCCCAGAAGGCGGGGGGACGGATCAGGATACGCTCGAACGCCTTCTCGCCCGAGAAATACTCTTTCGACAGCGGCGGACGCTCATAGGGAAATTCGGGTTCGTCGCCGATAATCGCGATGCTCCCTTCGAACCTGGCCTGGCGCAGCGCGATCGCCGCCTGTGCCCCGCCATGTCCCGCACCCACGATCAATATGTCGTACCGTTCCATAAGCCCCTCACTCGTCCCGCGCCGCCAGGATGCGCACCAGATCTTCCAGCAGCTCCGCGCGGTCTTTTCCCAGCGCCTCGCGAAGCTCTTGATCGAAGTCAAGCGCGCGCGCGGACAGGTCGTCGAACACGGCGCGGCCCTTGTCGGTCAATTGAAGCCGCTCGGTCCGGCGGTCGCTCGGGGATTGTTCGCGTTGCAGCAACCCCTCTGACTCAAGCGTGCTCACCGCGCGGCTGAGCTTGGATTTTTCGGTATGCGACCGGCGCGAAACCGCGGCGGCGGTCATCTCGCCGTAGCTGCCCAGATGCGCGAGGATCCGCCACTCGGTCCGGCTGATGCCGTAGCTTTCGCGATACGCGACCTCGAACCGCTTGCCGGTCCGCTCCGCAGCCTGATTGAGCAGATAGGGCAGGAAACGCTCGAGGTCGAAATCGCCCCGTTTCTGATCGCCTTGGTTCGACATGCCCGCTCCTGATCGTCCGACCGATTGCTTATCGTTGCATATGCATCTATTGCAAGGCCCAATGGTTGCATATGCAACGAATCGGTGATGGAGGCCGCGATGACCGCGAGCGTTTTGGCAGCGACCGGCTACATGCCGGGGTTCGGCAACGACTTTGAGACCGAGGCGCTGCCGGGTGCGCTGCCGCAGGGGCAGAACTCGCCGCAGCGCTGCCCCTATGGTCTCTATGCCGAGCAATTGTCGGGGACGGCGTTCACCGCGCCGCGCGGGCAGAATGAGCGCAGCTGGTGCTATCGCATCCGCCCGAGCGTGCGGCATGTCGGGCGGTTCGAGGCGATCGACGTCCCGCACTGGAAGTCGGCGCCGCATGTTCTTCCCGACGTCACCAGTCTTGGCCAGTATCGCTGGGATCCGGTGCCGCATTCGGGGGAGGCGCTGACCTGGATCACGGGGATGCGCACGGTGACCACGGCGGGGGACGTCAACACCCAGACCGGAATGGCGAGCCATGTCTATCTGGTCACGCAATCGATGGTCGACGCCTATTTCTGTTCGGCGGACGGCGAATTGCTGGTCGTGCCGCAGGAAGGGCGTCTGCGCTTCTGTACCGAGCTCGGCGTCCTCGAAATCGTCCCCGGCGAGATCGCCGTGCTGCCCCGTGGCCTCGTCTATCGTGTCGAGGTGGTCGAGGGGCCGTGTCGCGGTTTCGTCTGCGAGAATTACGGGCAGCCGTTCGACCTGCCCGAGCGCGGCCCGATCGGCGCGAACTGCATGGCCAATCCGCGCGATTTCAAGACGCCGGTCGCGGCGTTCGAGGACCGCGACGTGCCATCGACGGTGACGCTCAAATGGTGCAGCCAGTTTCATCGCACCGCAATCGGCCATAGCCCGCTCGATGTGGTTGCGTGGCACGGCAACTACGCGCCGTATAAATATGATCTCGCGACCTATAGCCCGGTCGGAGCGATCCTGTTCGACCATCCCGATCCGTCGATCTTCACCGTGCTGACCGCGCGCTCGGAGATTCCGGGAACCGCGAATATCGACTTCGTGCTGTTCCGCGAGCGCTGGCTGGTCGCCGAGCACAGTTTCCGCCCGCCCTGGTATCACAAGAATGTGATGAGCGAGCTGATGGGCAATATCTATGGCGCCTATGACGCCAAGCCTGACGGTTTCGCGCCGGGGGCAATGAGCCTGCACAATTGCATGTTGCCGCACGGTCCGGACCGCAATGCCTTCGAGAAGGCGAGCGCCGCTGACCTTGCGCCCGAGAAGCTTGATCGCACGATGAGCTTCATGTTCGAGACGCGTTTCCCGCAGCACCTGACCCGCTGGGCGGCCGACGAGGCGCCGATGCAGTCCGATTATGCCGATTGCTGGGACGGGCTGGACAAGAAGTTCGACGGTACGCCCGATCCGGCGTGACGCTGTTCCCCTAACCTTCCTCCTGAAAGGCCGATATGCCTCTGTTGCGATCCTGGGTGGGTAGCGCGAATTCGCCTGCTTGCCCGTTCCCCCTAAACAATCTGCCGTGCGGTGTGTTCAGCGCGGCTACGACGCCACCGCGCTGTGGGGTCGCGATCGGCGACCGGATCGTCGACATGTTCGCGCTTGAAGCCGCGGGCGTGGTGAAACTGTCGGATGCGCCGTTGTTTGCCGAGGCATCATGGAATGCGGTGATGGCGGCGGGCCCTGCGGTTTGGGGGGCCTTGCGCGAGGCATTGATCGGCCTGCTCTCGGAAGGATCTGCGGCGCGCGAGGCGGTCGAGCCGCACCTTGTTCCGATGGCAGATGCGCAGATGCATCTGCCGTTTCGGGTCGCGGGATATACCGATTTCTACGCGAGTCGTCAGCACGCGTTCAACGTGGGGACGATGTTCCGCGGACCGGAGAATGCGATTCCGCCCAACTGGCTGCACATCCCGATCGGCTATAATGGCCGCGCGTCGTCGGTCGTCGTCTCGGGAACCGCGGTACGGCGGCCCTGGGGGCAGGTGAAGGCCCCCGATGAGCCCGCGCCTCGCTTTGCGCCGTCCGCGCGGTTCGATATCGAGCTCGAGCTGGGTGCGATCGTCGGAATCGGGTCCGTCGATCCCGTCACGGTGGCGGAAGCGGACGCCATGATCTTTGGCTATGTGCTGCTCAACGACTGGTCGGCGCGCGACATCCAGGCTTGGGAATATCAGCCGCTCGGCCCGTTCCAGGGCAAGGCGACGGCGACCACGATCGGTGCATGGATCGTGACCCGCGCGGCGCTCGAGCCGTTTCGCACAGAGGGTCCGGTGCGCGAGAAAGCACTGCTGCCCTATCTCGAGGAGCCGGGGCCGATGCTCTACGCCATCAACCTCGAAGTCGGTCTGACTCCCGCGGCGGGAGAGGAGACGGTCGTCAGTCGGACCAGCTATCGCGAAATGTATTATTCTGCCGCGCAGCAGCTCGCGCACCACACCGCGGCAGGATGCCGGATGGATGTCGGCGACCTTCTGGGCACGGGTACGATCTCGGGGCCCGACGCCGGTAGCTATGGCAGCCTGCTCGAGCTGAGCTGGGGCGGGAAACAGCCGATTCGTCTGGACGATGGCGAGCAGCGCAGCTTCCTCGAAGACGGCGATGCGGTCGCGTTGCGCGGCTGGTGTGAAGGCGACGGATACCGGATCGGATTCGGCGATTGCGAAGGGCGGATTCTCCCGGCGCATGCGGACCCGTACCAGCGCGGCTGAAGCCTGATTCGCCGATTGCAATGGGCCGCCCGGCGCTCCGGCACTGGGCGGCTTTGTTGTATTTGCAACCTTTTTTGTCACGCATAGCGAAACGTTGTTACGTATATTGACACCATTTCAGTTCTGTTTAAGGTCGATGGGACACGTTCAAACACACATAATAAAGGGGTGGCCCAATGCGGTTCAGGGACGGACAGGGAGTGGAGAAGAAGCTGAAGATGCGGGCGCTGTTGCTCGCCACAGCGATTTGCGGCGCGCCGGTTGCGGCGGCCGCGCAGACTGCGCCAGCGGGTGAGCCGACGGCAGCCGAAGAAGCGCCGGAGCAGGAAATCGTCCTGACCGGCAGCCGGATTTCGCGCCGCGACCTCGATGCACCGACGCCGACCAAAGTGCTGAGCGCTGAGGCGCTCGAAGTGCGCGGAACCGCAAGCGTCGGCGAGTTCCTTGCGGAAGTGCCGTCGTTCCGGAACACGCAGGGCCCGCAGACCAACACCGCGGGCACGCTGGGCACCGGGCAATTCTCGGCGGATCTGCGCGCGCTGGGTGTCATCCGCACCCTGACGCTGGTGGATGGCCGCCGCTTCGTCCCGTCGGCTGCGACCGGACAAGTTGATCTCAACCTGATCCCGCAGATTCTGGTCGATCGCCTCGACGTCGTCACCGGCGGCGCATCGGCGACCTATGGCTCCGACGCGGTGTCGGGCGTGGTCAACGTCCTGCTCAACAAGCGGCTCGAGGGGGTCAAGGGCGATTTCTCGATGGGGATCAGCGACCGCGGCGACGCGCGCGAGACCCGTGCCGCACTGGCGTTCGGTGCGCCCTTCGCCGATGGCCGTGGCCATATCGTGATCGGTGGCGAATATGTGAAGTCGAAGGGCGTCAACGACCCCTTCGGTCGCGAAGCCTTTGCCGAGCAGCCGGGTCTCGTCTCGTATGTCGGCGCACGCCCTGCCGGTGCGCCGTCGCGCGTCTATGAGCGCGGCGTCTCGTTCATCAACATGGCCTATGGCGGCCTGATCACCGGCGTGAACGCCGATCTCAATGCCGGCAACGGCGCAGACGTGCTGCGCGGCATCCAGTTCGGCCCGAACGGCGCGCCCACGGCGTTCAACTATGGCAACTTCGCCAACTATGGCAGCGGCAGCACGCTGGCGAGCAACTTCACGGGCGGTAACAAGGGCCTCTATCCGCAGGATGGCTGGACGCTGATCGTCCCGAGCACCCGCCGGGTGGCGTTTGGTCATATCGACTATGAGGTGACGGACGGACTCAACCTGTTCGTCGAGGCGAGCTATGGTCGCAGCGGCGGCTATGGCAATTCGCCACCGGTGCGCGATCAGGGCTCCGCCGCCACGATCCTGCGCGACAACGCCTATCTCCATTCGTCGGTCCGGGACATCATGACCGCGAACGGCATCAATTCGTTCACGCTGGGCCGGCCGTACAACGACTTCGGGCCAATCACGCGCGCGAACGAGAATACGACCGAGCGCTTCGTCGGCGGGTTCGACTATGATCTGGGCGGCAGCTGGAAGATCGACGGCTACTATCAATATGGCCGCAACGTCCTGAATGCGAACGTCGCCAATCTGCGCATCGAGAACAATTTCCGTTTCGCGACCGATGCGGTGAATGTCGGCGGGCAGATCGTCTGTGCGGCGACACAGGCGAACGGCACGGTGACCTCGACCGGCCAGGTCCTCAACCGCTTCAACTCGGCGGCTGCAGGTTGCGTGCCGATCAACCTGTTCGGCCAGGGTTCGCCGAGCAAGGCGGCGATTGATTACGTCACCGGCGACGTCTTCTATCAGGTCACCACCAAGCAGCAGGTCGCCGCGCTGACCATGCAGGGCGAGCTGTTCAAGCTGCCCGGCGGCGCCTTTGCGGTCGCGTTCGGCGGCGAATGGCGCAAGGAGGAAGCCTCGGCCATCTCCGACGCGCTCTCGCAGGCGAACGGCTTCAACTACAGCAACCCGAAGCCCTATGCGGGTGGTTATGACGTGAAGGAGGTCTTTGCGGAGGCCGTCGCACCGATCCTGCGCGACCAGCCTTTCGCGCACCACCTCGAGCTCAACGGTGCGATCCGCTACACCGACTATTCGACCTCGGGCGGGGTCACGACGTGGAAGGTCGGCGGCATCTACGCGCCGTTCTCTGACCTGCGCCTCCGCGCCACCCGGTCGCGCGACATTCGCGCCCCCAACAATGCGGAACTGTTCGCGACCACTGCGGGTCTCGCGCAACTGCGCAACCCGTGGAGCGGTGTGACGACGCAGATCACGACGCTCAACCAGCCCAGCCCGACGCTGAAGCCTGAAAAGGCTGATACCTGGACTGTCGGCGGGGTGTTCACGCCGCGGTTCATCCCCGGCCTGACTCTCTCGGTCGATTATTACGATATCAACATCAAGGGCGCGATCTCGAGCTTCTCGTCCCAGTCGATCCTCGACAATTGCTTTGCGGAAACGGGTACGCCCTTCTTCTGCAACTTCGTCACCCGGACGGGGACGGGGGCAGCGACCGTGGTCGATCAGGTAGCGGTGCAACTGCTCAATATCGCCGGGGTACGGACCCGCGGCTTCGACTTCGCCGCCACCTATCGCACGCGGATCGGCGAGAGTGAGCTGACGCTTCGCGGCATGGCGTCCTACGTCAAGGATCTGATCTTCGACGATGGCACCGGTGCTGCGCCCCGCTTCAACGCGGCGGGTGTGATCCAGTCGCTGGGCGGACGGATCGATCGCGCCGGCTCGGTCGGCGGCACGGCGTTCACCGCCGGACAGCAGACCAGCGCGACCAACACGCCGAGCTGGACCGCGACGGGATCGATCACCTGGGCGCACAAGCCGGTGAGCGTGAACCTGCAGGGTCGCTATGTCGGCGGTGGCAAGTTCGACTCGACGCTGGTCGGGCCGGGCGACAAATATTACGACGCCGCCTCGCCCATCTCGATCGGCAACAATCGGGTCGACAGCCGCTTCTACCTCGATCTGTCGGCGCAGGTCGACGTAATCAAGGACGGTAACCGCAAGTTGCAGTTCTACATGAACGTCAACAACCTGACGGACAAGGAACCGCCGTTCCCGGTGACCGCGATCGCGGGGATGTATGATCGCATGGGGCGCTATTACCGTGCCGGCCTGCGCTTCAGCTACTGACGAGCAGGTGGCCGCGCTCAGGGAGACCCTGGGCGCGGCCATGTTCGTCGATGACGGCATCGCACGCGACGCCCATCTCCAGGACATGACCGGCAAATGGCCGAGCGACGCGATAGCCGTCGCTCGGCCTTCGTCGCCTGAGGAGGCGGCAGCACTGGTGCGCCATGCGGCTGCGCATGGGCTGTCGATCGTGCCGCAAGGGGGCAATACCGGACTGGTCGGCGGGTGCGCCGCGGGGCCGGAGGCGCGCGCGGTGCTCGTATCGTCGCGGCGTCTCAATGCCGTGCGCAGCATCGACCCGCATGTCCCCGCGGTGATTGCAGAGGCTGGGTGCATCCTGGCCGATGTCCAGGCGGCGGTGGCCGAGCAGGGCTTCTCGATTCCGCTCGGCCTCGGCTCCGAAGGTAGCGCGACGATCGGCGGATTGATCTCGACCAATGCCGGCGGGGTTCGTGCGCTGCGCTATGGTGTGATGCGCAACCTTGTCCTCGGGCTCGAGGTCGTCCTGCCTGACGGTCGTATCTGGGACGGGCTGCGTACCGTCGCCAAGAACAATATGGGCTATGACCTCAAGCAGCTCTTCATCGGCGCCGAAGGATCTCTCGGCATCGTCACAGCGGCGGCGCTGCGCCTGACCCCGACATGGCGGCAGATCGAGACCGCATGGCTTGCGGTCGAAAGCCCGGCTGCGGCACTCGCGTTGCTGCAAGATCTGCGCGCGTCGCTCGGCGATCTTGTGGTCGCGTTCGAGTTGATCCAGCGGCGCGGCATCGAATGGGCGGCACATGCCGTTCCGACCCTGCGCGTGCCCGACGCCGGCGATCACTCGTGGTTCGTGCTGGTCGAGTTCGCCTCCGCTGCAACACGGCTTCCGATCCGCGATGCGGTCGAGGATGCGCTTGGCCATGCCTTTGAACAGGAGCTGGCGGTTGGCGGACTGCTGGCTGAGAGCGAGGCGCAGCGCCAGCAGCTATGGCGTATCCGCGAGGCGCTGGTCGAAGGAAAACGCGGCGCCAAGCCGTCGGTGAGCGTCGATGTTGCGGTGCCGCTGGGGCAGGTTCCGGCCTTTCTCGATGCTGCGAACCTGGCGGTGCAGGTGCTGCCGGGGTGCGAGACGCTCGCCTTTGGTCATGTCGGCGACGGCAATATCCACTTCTCGGTGCATCGCGGGAAAAATCATCCCGAGCGGTTCGCCGAAGTTGCCGGGGAGCTGTCAGCGGCGATCGAGGCAGTGGCGCTCGCGCATGGCGGATCGATCTGTGCGGAGCATGGCGTCGGCCGGCGGATGCGCTCCGCCGTCACTGCGGCACTCAGTGAGACCGAGCTCGACCTGTTCCGCGCGGTCAAGCGGACGATCGATCCCACGAATATCATGAACCCGGGTGCAGTGATCGCCGGGCTCTAGTCGCGCAACACGAACTTCGCATTGGCCTCGACCGCCACGCCAAAGGGCAGGGCGGCGACGCCGATCGAGGTGCGGGTGTGGCGGCCGCGTTCGCCGAGCACCGCGACGATCAGATTGGACGCGCCACTGATGACCTGGCTCTGCTCGCTGAACTCAGGCGTGCAGGCGACGAAGCCGTTGAGTTCGAGGCAGCAATCGACGCGGTCGGCATCGTCGCCGGTCGCCTCCGTCAGCCAGGCGAGGATATTGAGCGCGCTGAGTTCGGCGGCCTTCGCGCCCTGTTCGGTGGTTAGCTGCGCGCCGAGCCGGCCGAGATACGGCTTGTCGCCCTCAAACTGTGCGATCATGCCCGAAACGTGAACAACGTTGCCTACATGGCGATAGAGCAGGAACGGCGTGTCCTTCTGCGCCACGCGCGGCAAGCGGTGGCCGGCGCGGATGACGGCGTCGGAAATACGGTTGCTGGCGGTCATTGACGCTCCTGCGGTCTTGGATTGATGCACGATAGAGTCGCATACCGTGACGACGTATCGTAAATCGAGACACGAGAGGTGGCAATGGATCGCCGAACAATGATCGCAGGCGCAAGCGGCCTTGCCGCAACGCTGGCAATGGGCGCACCGCTGCGCGCGAAGGAAGGGGAGAAGGTCGTGGAGCAGAAGCCGTTCACCATCGGGATGATCGCGTTCGACATGATGACGAACCTCGATTTCGTCGGGCCGTTCGATATCCTCTCGCGGGTGCAAGGTGCACGGACCATTGTGCTGGGCAAGTCGCTCGATCCGATCACCACCGATTCCAAATATCGGCTGCTCCCGGAAATGCGGCTGGCCGATGCGCCCGAGCTGGACATGCTGTTCGTTCCGGGCGGGGCGGGCACGACCGGCCTGATCGAAGACGCGGAGGTGCTCGCATTCCTGCGTGAGCGGGCGCCGCGCGCGAAGTGGATCACCTCGGTCTGCACGGGCGCGCTGGTGCTGGGCGCGGCGGGGTTGCTCAAGGGATACAGGGCCGCGACGCATTGGCGCACGATGGAGATCCTGCCGGTACTCGGTGCGATCCCGGTCGATGAGCGCGTGGTGATGGATCGTAACCGCGTCACCGGCGGCGGCGTGACGGCGGGGATCGACTTCGCGTTGACGCTGATCGCGCACATCTGGGGCGAGGATCAGGCCAAGCTGATCCAGCTCGGCAATGAGTATAACCCGCAGCCGCCGTTCGACGCGGGGCACCCGAAGCGCGCGCCTGAAGTCGCTGCGCGCTATCGCGAGCTGACCAAGGGGATGACCAACGCCCGGATGGAAGCAGCGAAGCGGGCGGCGGGGAGGCTGGGGATCGCGCCGACGGCATAGGCCGCGTCTCTGACCGTACAGCAAGTCCTGGAGAGGGAAGTTGCGTTCCACCATCGATGACGATTTCACGTTCGCCGCGGTCGGCGACACGTTGCAGGTCCGTGCGCAATTGCCGACCGACGACAAGGGCTTTCTTGCCGTCGCCGAGGTGGTTCAGGCGGCCGATGTCGCGTTCGCCAATGGCGAGATGACGTGTTTCGACCTGACTAGCTTCGACGGCTGGCCCGCCGCGCAGACCGGGGGCGGGTTCACATTGGGCAGCCCTGACGTGCCAGCCGACCTCAAGGCACAGGGCTTCGCGCTGATCGCACGGGCGAACAATCATGCCGCGGACTGGGGCGTCGCGGGGATGCGCGAGACCGATCGGCTGTTCGCGCAGCAGGGGCTGGTGATAGCGGGGACGGGGGAGAGCCGCGCTCAGGCGCGCGCTCCCCGCTATCATCAGTCGCGCAAGGGCCGGGTCGCGCTGGTCGCCACCACCGCGACCTTCACACTTCAGTCGGAAGCCGGTGCGCCGCTGGGGCAGGCGCGGGCGCGGCCGGGGGTGGCGGCGCTGCGGGTCAAGCCGTCGGTCCATGTCGGACAGGACGTGATCGACGCGCTGCGCACGGATTATGGCGAGCAGACGTCACCGGCCGTGGTGACCTGGACCACCGATCGCGCGAGCGCGCCGAGCGGGCGGCAGGATCAGCTCAACATCTTCGGCGTCAACTTCAGGGCGAGCGGGACGCCGGGCGTCAGCTATGAGATGAACGCGGTGGACCTCGCGGAGACGATGGCATCGATCCGGCAGGCGCGGGCGGCGTCCGATTTCGTCGCGTTCAGCGTCCATGCGCATGAGAGCGCGAGCGGCCGCTTCAACGATCAGGAACAGCCCGACTTCATGCCCGTGCTGGCGCATGCCGCGATCGACGCGGGCGCCGACATCTTCCTCGGCCATGGGCCGCACGTGCTGCGCGGGATCGAGATCTACAAGGGCAAGCCGGTCTTCTACGGCCTTGGCAACTACTTCTTCCAGCTCGACCTGCTGGAGGGGCTGCCGCGCGACATCCTCAACCCGGCCTATCTGTCCGAGCATGAGCAGGTCGCGCCGTTGCTGGCCAAGGGGTTCGGCGACACCGCGACCTGGGAAAGCGTCGTCGCGGTCAGCCGCTTTGCGGGCGGAGTGGTGCGCCGGATCGAACTGCACCCGATCGACCTCGGCGCCGATCTGCCGTCGAGCCGGCGCGGGGTGCCGCGCCGCGCGTCGCGGGCCAAAGCGAGCGCGATCATCCGGCGGATCGCAGAACTTTCCGCGCCCTATGGCACCGCGATCGCGGAGAGCGACGGGATCGGCGTGATCTCCGTCGCGCCCTGACGCCCCGTCAGCCGGGCATATAGGCGAGGCATTCCACCTCGGTCAGCGCGCCGCCGACCAGCCTGGCCGCCCCGAACGCGCTGCGCGCGGGGAGGCGGTCCGACGGGAAATACTCCAGATAGACCGCGTTGAAGTCGCGCCACTGGTCCATGTCGGCGAGCATCACGGTGCATTTGAAGATCGCATCCATGCCGAGGCCGAAGGTGGCGAGCTCATCCTTGATGTTCTCCATCGTCTGGCGCGTCTGTGCGGCAAGGCCCTCGGGCTTGCTGCCGTCGGGCAGGTTGCCGATCTTGCCCGACAGATGGAGGACATCGCCGACGCGGACGGCGCGGGAGAAGGGCGAGCCGGGGCGGCCGCCGGGGAAATATTCGATGCCGGGCCGGGTCGTGTCGTTCATGCCAATATCCTCATGATGTTGCTGCCCATCACCTTCGCCGCCACGTCCTCGCCCATGCCCCGTGCGAGCAGGGCGCCGGCGAGCGCCGGCCAGTCGCGGTAGCTGGGCAGGACGCTGCGGTAGGTGAAATCCATGTCGGTTCCGATCGCGACATGATCGACGCCGAGCTGGTCGATCATGCGCAGGATCGTATCGACGAAATCGTCGAAGCTTGCCTGAGCGAAGCCCGCGGGCACGCAGCCGACCACGCCGCCGGTCTCGGTGACGAGGCGGGCATGTTCGGGCGAGATCAAGCGGGGATGCGGGCCGGCGACCGGGCCGATGTTGGAGTGCGACAGCAGCATCGGCCGTGTGGCGATGGCGGCGGCCTGCTTCACCGTATCGAAGCTGGCGTGCGACAGATCGACCAGCACACCGGAATTCTCCATCGCCCTGATCGTCGCGCGGCCGAGGGTGGTGAGGCCGTGATGGACCGGCGCCTCGGTCTGGGTGTCGCCGATCTGGTTGACGCGATAGTGGATGATGGTGATCGAGCGGACGCCGAGTGCCGCAGCCTGCGCGATCCGGTCGAACCGGTCCTCGATGAAATCGCCGCCCTCGACCGAGATGAAGCCGGTGAGACCGCCCGATCGATGTGCGGCACGGATATCGCCAGCGCCATGAGCGAGAGCGATGTCGTTCGCATCGAACAGCGATCGTGCCGCATCGATCTGGCGAAGGTGGTCGGCGAACGCTTCGCCGGGCGCGAAGGCGCGGGTCGCGCCGAGGCCGCGATCGGTCTTGCCGAGCAGCGCGAGGTCGGCAACGGTTGCGAACATCGCTCCGGTCAGCCCCCCGTACCGCATATCGGCGATTGCGCCTTCGGGATCGGGCGGAGGATAGGAATCGACAAAGGCGTTCGGCTGCGCGTCCGCCATGAAGAAGCGGCCGGGATGGGCGTGGAGATCGAAGGTCGGGTGGCGCCGGAGGAAGGCGATGCCCGCCGCGCGACGTTCATCGTCTGCCGCAGGCGCGCGCGACGGCGGCGCTGGCTCACCGGAGGGCATGGCGCAGATCACGCACATCGGCGATCAATCCACGCCATTATCCGCATTTTCTGAGCGTTTCGCATTGCGATCTCTCGGCTGACTATTGTAACGCATCACGTCACAGCGTATCGTATAATGAAACAACCGGAGATCACAATGTTCGCAGAACTCGCCGAGCCGCCGCTCGATCCGATCCTCGGGCTGGCACAATTGCTCGCGCGCGATACCAGCCCCGACAAGGTCGATCTGGGCATTGGTATCTATCAGGACGAACAGGGGCAGGTCCCGGTTCTCGATTGCGTGAAGGCTGCCGAGCGCTGGCTGGTCGAGACCCAGCCGAGCAAGCGCTACCTCTCTTCGGCGGGCAATGCGGACTATAACAATCAGACGCGCGGACTGTTGTTCGGCGAGGGCAGCGACGGGTTCGAGCGCAGCCGCACGATCCAGGCGCCCGGTGGCACCGGCGCGCTGCGGCTGGCGTCGGACCTGCTGTACAAGCTGCGTCCGGGCGGGCGCGTGTTCATCCCCGGTCCGACCTGGCCCAACCATCCCGGTATCCTCAAGGCGAGCGGGCACGAAGTCGTCGTTTATCCCTATTACGACATGGCGACAGGCGCGCTGCGTTTCGACGAGATGATGGCGACACTCGCCGATCTCGGCGCGAACGACACGCTGTTGCTGCATGGCTGCTGCCACAACCCGACTGGCGCCGATCTTGACCTCGACCAGTGGAGCGCGGTCGCCGATCTGGTGGCGAAGGCGGGCGCGGCGGTGCTGGTCGACCTGGCCTATCTGGGCCTTGGCGACGGGATCGAAGAGGACACGGCAGGCATGCGCCTGCTGGCGACCCGCATCCCCGAATTCCTGGTCGCAAGCTCCTATTCCAAGAATTTCGCGCTCTATCGCGAGCGCGTCGGTGCGCTGACCTTGGTCGGCGGGAACGAGAAGGCGGCGGTGCTGGCGCATGCCCATTCGCTGCCTGCGGCACGCACTTTGTGGTCGATGCCACCCGATCACGGCGCGGCGATCGTCGCGCGGATTCTGGGTGATGCCGAGCTGCGGCAGGGCTGGACCGGCGAGCTGACCACGATGCGCGAGCGCATCAACGGGATGCGCGCTCGGCTGGCGGCGCGGCTCGCCGAACATGGCGGGCGCGACTATGGCTTCATCGCCAACCAGCGCGGCATGTTCACGATGCTCGGCATCTCGCCCGAGGGCGTCGAGACGTTGCGCCGCGACCATCACGTCCACCTCACCAGCTCGGGCCGCGTCAACGTCGCCGGCCTTAACAACAACAATGTCGACCGGGTCGCGGATGCGATCGCCGCCGTCAGCCAGAATTGAGTGGAGTAAACTAGAATGGCCAAGCCGTTTGCCTCGTCGACAGACCTGACGGAAAAGACCGAGACCCTCGAAATCGTTGCGGACGGCGTCTATGCGCTGACCGCCGAGGGCGACCCCAATGTCGGCGTGATCGAGGGCGAGGATTTCATCGTCGCGATCGAGGCCCGCGCCACGCCCGCCGCCGCGCGCGACTGGCTGGTGAAGCTGCGCGAGCATACCGACAAGCCCGTCCGCTATCTGATCCTGACGCATTATCATGCCGTGCGCGTGCTGGGTGCGAGCGCGTTCGACGCGCAGGACATCATCATGAGCAATGCCACCGCGGCGCTGGTCGAGGAACGCGGCGAGCAGGATTGGGCGAGCGAGTTCGGCCGCATGCCACGCCTGTTCAAGCAGCACGAGGAGATCCCGGGCCTGACGCGTCCGTCGATCACCTTCTCCAACAGCTATGCCATCGACCTCGGCGGAGATCGCGGCCGGCTCGACCTGCAGTTCTGCGGGCGCGGTCATACCGAAGGCGATATCGTCGTCTGGCACGAGAAGAGCGGCACGCTGTTCGCGGGCGACCTGGTCGAGGCGCAGGCCGCGCTTTACACCGGCGACGCCTTCCATTTCGACTGGGCGACCGGGACGCTCGATAAGGTCAAGGCCTATCAGGCCGAGCATCTGATCGGCGGGCGCGGCGCTGTGGCGCATGGCCGCGCGGCGGTGGATGCGGCGGTCGAGCAGACGCGCGAGTTCCTCAACGGCATGATCGAGCATGTCGGCGCGGCGCACAAGAATGGCGGCACGCTCAAGGACGCGTTCGAGGCGACCCACACCGCGCTCGGCCCCAAATTCGGGCATTGGCCGATCTTCGAGCATTGCCTGCCGTTCAACGTCCAGCGTCTGTGGGACGAGTTCGACGGGATCGAGCGGCCGCGGATCTGGACGATGGAGCGCGACCGCGAGGTCTGGGCGCAGCTGCAGGGCTGATCCGATGGCCAATTTGCCCAACATTCCGGTGTGGCGCGAAATGGGCGCCACACCCGCCCCGGCGAGCGCGCTGGAAACCGCGCCGGTCGTGGTCGTCGGCGCGGGCCCGATCGGTCTCGCAATGGCGCTCGATCTCGGGCGGCGGGGGCATCGCGTTGTCGTGCTCTCGCAGCTCGATTTCGTCGCGGCGGGATCGAAGGCAATCTGCTTCGCCAAGCGCTCGCTCGACATCTTCGACCGGCTCGGCGTCGGCGATGCGATCGTCGACAAGGGCGTGATCTGGAATGTGGGCAAGGTGTTCTGGGGGGATCGCGCCGATCCGGTGTTCCAGTTCGACATGCTGCCGGTGAAGAACCAGAAGCGGCCGGGCTTCATCAATATCCAGCAATATCATGTCGAGGAGCGGCTGATCGACGCGCTCGCCGCGCTGCACAATGTCGAGCTGCGCTGGGGCCACCGGCTGTCGGCGATCGCGCCGAATGCCGACGGCGCGCTGATGGCGGTGGAGACCGAAGACGGCACCTACACGATCGATGCCGGCTGGGTGATCGCGTGCGACGGCAGCCGCTCGGCGGTGCGTACGCATCTGGGGCTCGATTTCGACGGGCGGGTGTTCGAGGACAATTTCCTGATCGCCGACGTCAAGATGAAGGGCGAGCGGCCGTCGGAGCGCTGGTTCTGGTTCGACCCGCCGTTCAACCCCGGCCAGTCGGCGCTGATGCACAAGCAGCCCGACGATGTCTGGCGGCTCGACTTCCAGCTCGGCTGGAACATCGATCGCGCGGCGGCGATGCGGCCGGAGAATGTCGAGCCGCTGGTGCGCGCGATGCTGGGCGGCGACGTCGCGTTCGAGGAGGAATGGTACAGCGTCTATACCTTCCAGTGCCGCCGCATGGCGCGCTTCGTCCATGGCCGGACGATCTTCGCCGGCGACAGCGCGCACCTTGTCTCGCCGTTCGGCGCGCGCGGGTGCAATGGCGGGCTGGCGGATGTCGACAATCTCGGCTGGAAGCTCGACCTGATCCTGCGCGGCGAGGCCGGAGAAGGATTGCTCGAAAGCTATAATGACGAGGCGATCACGATCGCCGACGAGAATATCCTGAACTCGAGCCGGTCGACCGATTTCATGACGCCCAAGTCGGCGGCGAGCCGCATCCTGCGCGATGCCGTGCTCGAGCTGGCGAGCGAAGTGCCGTTCGCGCGCCCGTTCGTGAATTCGGGTCGGCTGTCGACCGCGGTGGCGCTGCCGGGCAGTGCGCTCAACACCCCCGACGCCGACGACTGGCACGGGCAGGGCGTCGCGCCGGGCTATCCCGCGCTCGACGCACCGGCGGGTGACGACTGGCTGCTCGAACGGCTCGATGCCGGGTTCACGCTGCTGGTCGATGGCGATGCGCCGGAGGTTGCCGGGCTTGCCGTGATCACGGTCGGCGAGGGCGATGGCGTGCTGCGCGAACGCTATGCGATGGCGCCCGGCTCGGCCTGCCTGATCCGGCCGGATCATCATGTCTGTGCCCGCTGGCGTCAGACTGATGGCGAGGCGATCCGGGCAGCGATCGCACGCGCGAAGGGGAATTGAGATGAGCGGTCTGAATACCGACCCCAACATCGCCGGGGTGGACGACGTCTATGAGCGGCTGATCGCCATTCTCGACGGGGAGTCCGTGGAGAACAGCCTCAAGGTCGCGCTGCGGCTCAACCTGATCCTGATGAACCATGTCGGCGATCGCGCGGTGATCGCCGAGGCGCTGGCGCTCGCGGCGAGTCAGCCGCGCGGATAGATGTGGCGCGAGCCCAGCGCGTGCGAGCAGCGCTGGGCACAGGCGAGCAGTGAATCGACCAGCCACGGTTCGGGCGAACCCCGCGCCATCGTGTCGCCTGCCAGCCTCCCCGTGCC
>CAZBYE010000036.1:0-18095 GCA_964496045.1 uncultured Stakelama sp. | reverse complement strand
GACCTGCTCCAGATCGGTGAGATGAACCTCGCCGCCGCGCGCCGATATCTGCTGCAGGATGTTCCGCGCCATTCGCTGCCCGCACTGATCGGGACGCTGTTGTTCCTGCTCGCCCAGCGCGCGGTGCTTCCTGTGCTTTATTGGTTGAGCCCGGGCCGGGCCTGGGGGCGATTGCGGCCGTGGCGGGAGAAGCGCGATGTTTGACTATGCCACAATGACCACCCGCAACATCGGCTTCGTCACCGAGGCCGAGCAGGAGAAGCTGCGCGAGACGCCGGTCTTCGTCTGTGGCGTGGGCGGGATGGGCGGGGCATGCCTGATGGCGCTGGTCCGTGCCGGTTTCACCCGGCTGGTGATCTGCGACCTGGACGATTTCGAGGTTTCGAACCTCAACCGCCAGCTTTTCGCGACGCTGGACAGCGTCGGACGGCACAAGGCCGAGGCCAGCCGCGATCAATGCCTGCGCATCAATCCGCAGGCCGATATCGAAGTGCTCGGCCGGGACTGGCCCGACCATCTCGACCGCATCCTCGGGACCGCGAAGATCGTGGTCAACGGCACCGATGATCTCGTTGCTAGCCTCATGCTGTATCGCGGCGCGCGCGCCAGCGGGGCGACGGTGATCGATGCCTATGCCTCGCCGCTGCCCTCGGTCTATGTCACGCGTCCCGGCGATCCGATGCCGGAAGAGCGGCTGCGCTATCCGACGCGCGGCAAACCGATCGAGGCGGTGACCGACGTCGACCGCGCCGAAGCCTTTCTGTGCGAGGCGGAGCATGTGATGCTCAACAGTTCCTCGCGCCATCATATCGATCTCGCGCTGGCGGGCGAGGTCGCGGCGGGACGACGCAGCCGGATGTCGTTCGCGCCGATGGTGATCAGCACCGGGATGCTGATGGCCTATGAGGTGACTCAGCTGGCGACCGGCCGACCCAGCCGGACCGATTGTCGGGGCTGGTTCCTCAATGTGTACCGCAACCGCGTCGAGCGGCCGCTGCCCGCGCCGATCGCGCTGGTGATGCGGCCGATCGTGCGCCGCGCGCTGAAGCGGATGATCGCCGGATGACGACGGCCGCGATCATCGACAGCCTGGTCAACGCCATGGGGCTTGCTGGCGTGGTTGCGCTGATCTTCGCACTGCGCCGCCGTGACGCGCCGGGTGGCATGCGTTGGCGCTGGACCCTGGCGTTGGGGCTGGTGGCGGTGATGTATGCCAGCCGTGGCTTCGAATGGCTGGGTGCGGGGCGGGGCTTCATCCAGGTCGCCATGGTCGCGGCGGCGAGCATCCCGCTTGCCGTGCTGCTGGTGGTCGAAGGCCTGATCCGGCGCCACGCGCCGCTGATCGTCAAGCTGCTGGTGCTCGCCGGCACGTTGGCGATGATGATCGTGATCGGGGCCGGCGTGCCCTGGTCGGCGACGGCATTGGGGGCACATGTCGGGATCGGCATGGCATTGGGGGTGGCGACGGCGCTGGCCGGGATGCGCGGGCTCGATCGGGCGGAGATGCGGACCGTGATCGCGCTCGCCCTGTGCCAGATCGCCCTCATTCCCGCCGCGCTTTCGGATTTTCGTGACTTGTGGCCGGAAATGCCCGCGCGGCTCTCACCGCTGGCGGTGATGCTGTTCGGTTGGGTCGGGCTGACCATTGGGGCATGGAGCATCGGCCAGCGCCTTGCCTGGCTCGGCTTCCTGGCCGGGGTCTCGTTACTGGTCGGTTCGGGGTTGAACGCCGTCGGGACGGATGCCGGCACGCTGCAGATCGCCGCCGTGATGATGTCCGCGCTGATGCTGGTGTCGATCTGCACCGAGGCATTGGCTCGTCCCGATGCGGGCCTGAAACTGCGCCGGAAGCTGGTCTCCATTCCCGCGGGTGACCGCGACGCGCTGGTGCAGGCGCTGACCGCGAGCCAGGTGTTCGGAAGCGGCGTGACCCTGTCCGAAGCAGATTTCGAAGGCCTCGATCCGGGCGCAGTGCACGCGCTCTTCGCCCGCTATCCCATGCTCAGCCGTCGCGATGCACCCTGGGGGCTGGCGCGGGACGACATCATCGCCGATGCGATGGTTGCGACGCTGCAGGCGAACGCCGCGACCCACCTGTTGTTGGTGGATTCCGCGCCGCTGGCACTGCTGGCGGTCAACCTGCCCGCGCTCTCCGCCAGCGAGGGGATCGAAACCGATCTCGCCTTCGTCCAACGACTGCTGAGCGCCGCGCATGGAGGGGAACGGCATTGATCACGCTGCGCAATGGCGATCGCGCCGCCGCCTTCGCGGTTCCCGGCAATGTCTATGCGGCGGACAGCCCCTATGTCTCGCCGATGCGGGGCGATCTCGACCGCATCCTCGATCCCGCGCGCAATCCGCTGGTCACGCAGGGGCATGGCCGGTTCGAGCTGTTCACCGCGCACCGCGGCGATGTGCCGGTCGGGCGGATCGTTGCCACGATCCACGACGCCTCGAATGTGCGGCACGGCACAAACCGCGCGCAGTTCGGCTTTTTCGATTGCGGCGACGATGGGGAGGTCGCCGCAGCCTTGCTGGGGGCGGTTGAGGCCTGGGCCCGGGCGCACGGGGCCAGCGAGATCGCGGGAAACTTCAACCTGACAGCGATGCAGATGACTGGCGTGGTGACCGCCGGCTTCGACGCAGCACCCTATACCGACATGATGTGGACCCCGCCGCATATTGCGCGGCTGCTGGGCGAGCACGGCTATCGTCCGATCTTCGAGATGACGACCTTCGACTATGATCTCGACCGGCTCGACCCGGCGATGCTGCTGGGGCCGAAGCAGCGCGGGATCCTGGCCGACCCGGACTATGACTGGCTTTCGGTGACGCGCCGGACCTTCGCCGCGCGGATGGAGGATGCGCGGATCGTGCTCAACGCGGGATTCGATCGCAATCCGATGTTCGTGCCGCTGACGCCCGAAGAGTTCAATTTCCAGGCTGGCGAGATGATGTGGATCATGGATTTCCGCCTGCCCGTGATCGTGCATCACCGCGGGAAACCGGTCGGCGCATTGCTGTGCGTACCGGACATGAACCCGTTCATTCGCGATACGAAGGCGCGGATCGGCATCGCGACGCCATTCCATTTCCTGCGCCACCGGATGAAACGGACGCGCGCAGTCATCCTGCTCTATTCGGTCGATCCGGAGCATCAGAATCGCGGGCTGAACGGCGCGATGCTCTTTCGACTTGCCACCGCGCTGAGGCAAGCGGGCTATAAGAGCGTCGGGGGTACCTGGATCGCCGACGTCAACGGCGCGAGCCTGCGTCAGGCAGAGAAGATCGGCGCGCGCCCGCTCCACGAGCTCGGCATTTTCGGGAAACAGATCGATGCTTGACCGTGCGCTACTCGAACGCATCGTCGATCGCGCCCGGCTGGCGCCCAGCGTGCACAATGTCCAGCCGACGCGCTGGTCGCTCGATGGTGCGGGGCGGATCCTGTTGCTCGACAGTCCGTCGATCCGCCTGCCGGTTGCTGACCCCGGCGGGCGCGACATCCTGATCTCGCACGGCGCGGCGCTTGAGGGGACGCTGATCGCGCTTGCCGAAGCGGGATGGGCGGGAGAGATCGAAGCCGCAGCTGAAGGCGACAGTGGTGCGCTCGCCGCAATCCGCGTGACGCGCGACACGGTCGCGGATGCGATGCCCGAGGTGGATCGCAGGGCAAGCTGGCGCGGCGCCTTTTTGCGGCCGTCCGACCCTACCGCAGTCGACAGGCTGGCGCGGGCCAGTCCCGACCTGGTGCTGGTTCGCGGGGAGCTGGAAATCCGGCGCATCGCGGCGCTTGGCGACGATGCATCGATGCATTTTCTGCGAGATGTGCGGCACCGGCGCGAGCTTCTCCAGTGGATGCGACTAACGCGCGCTCATCCGCAATGGGACAGCGATGGTCTGAGTGCCGAGGCGATGGCATTGAGCCCGATCGAGGCAAGGGCTGCGGGACTGGTGCTGGGTCCCTTGTTCGGCATGTTGGATCGCTTCGGGTTGGCGCGGATCCTGCTGTCGGAAAAAGCGAAGACCGCTTGGGCGCCTGCGATCGCGTTGTTCTTCCGCCCCAAGGGCGAAGCCGCGCTCGACAGCGGGCGCGCATTCTATCGAGCCTGGCTGGAGTTCGAGCGCCACGGCTTCGCCGCATGCCCGATATCGGTGCTGGCCGATTGGGAGGAGACCAACCGGCTTCTATCCGCGCAGTACAGTCCTTCAGCCGACCTCGCGCTCCTGTCCGTATTCCGGATCGGAGCGCGACCAGCCGGTTCGCGGATGGGGCGCAGCCGGAAGCCGAGTGAAGCATTGATGGTATCTACAGAACAGGCTTTGTAGATCGGGGCGGTGGGCATAGCGACCTCTAAGCGCCCCATTTCGGTCGTTCCGCTACCCGTCGCCGATCCCGAAAACCGCCGTTTCAGAGGCGCCCTAGGGACGTTTGCCCACCGTTTCGAATTCACGAAAAGGAGCGGCGTCTGGAGCAGTGAACCCTAGACGATGATCTGGCTCGGCAATGCCAGCATTGAAGTGCGTCGGCATCTTAGAGCGAAGGCAACCCACGACATCCCGGTCCTTGTCTGTACTCCAGCTGATGATGTGAGCCCTATGCGACCAGTTGATTGCGTACATCGGGAAGCTCGCGCCACACTCACTCGCTATTGTCAGCACACGAAGGAAGAACGGCTTGTTGTCCTTCGGATGAGCACCATTCCCCTTAATACGGCCCACTTCCCCTCTAACACCATCCGGCAGCTCGATGACCAGCAGCCTGATGGGTGCGGACGGTTGAGCGGGTTGTTGGGTGGAGATGGCCGAAAGGGCCAGCAGAGTTGCAACCAGTGACATTGCCGCGACGCCTTCCTCGATACGAATATAGGCTGCATGATCACGGTCGTGCCCGCAACGGGGTCGTGAGCCCACGCTCGAGCTCAAGCCATCTACCGACCGCTACGCGCCCCTAGTGCGGACGTTCAGCCCAGTCGCCGGTGATCCCGAAAGCCGCCGTTCATTCAAGCGGTGCTTCTACGACAGTTTTTGGGTGGTTAGCTGCCTTCCGGCGTCGTGTCTCGCCATGCGCCGGGATGCCGTTCTTGAAAACTCTGCCCAAAACAAGTCGCGCGCCTGTTCCAATAGCGCGATGCCTTCAGGGTTGCACTCGGACGCTTCCGCGTCGTCGATGACGCCGAACAATCCCGTCAGCACGAACCCGTAATAGTCGGCAGCGGTAAAGGGTGGCGAGTTTTCTTCGGCGGTTGGCATTCGGGCAGGATGAGCCGTTATCAGCGCGTCAGCAATGGGGTCGTGGGCAGCCGTTCGAGCTCGTACTTCCTGATCGACCGCTACGCGCCCGCATAGCAGTCATTCACCTTTCCCGCGCTCGACACCAAAACTGCCATTCGTCGGCGAACGATTGTTAGATACCTGTTGGATTCTCGTGGTCGGGCTATCTTGATACACTCCCTCGCTACGCGGGTACCCTTGAGTTTTCCCGTTCCGGCTAGAATACGACGCCGCACAGACTGTCGCCGCGCCGGTATGATCGCCGGTAATGGGGGCTATCGACGGCAATCCACCAAGATCAGTCCCCTCTGTGCGGCGCTACCCTCCCGAGATTGCAGGTACAGGGTGGTGAAGTATGAAACTGCCTTGATCAGAATAAAGGGGTCGCCATCGGACGGGACGAGGCGCAAGTCGAGTGGAAATTCCCGGAAGCGTTGCTGCAATAAGGTAACAGCCGCCCCGATATCTGTCGCTGATGCAGCTCGATAAAAAGCTACGCCGTCCAGATCACGGGGCAACGCGCAATTTTCATCAAGTGCACTTCCTCCGAGCATGACGATGTCTACCTCGACCCCATAGCTAGCGCTTTCCTTGATCCGTCGGTCCAGCTCGACAAGTAAATTTCTCTTTTGAGAATTTCTTGACCAAGCTGACTCTAGGTTAAATAGGTCTGTTACATATGGTGTCGAGTTTACGGTTGAGCTACCGGCAATGCATGTTACAAATGGCGGGAAGCTTTCTTTCAGAGCCATTTCGAAATATGGCCTTGCTTTTATCGACAACCCCCTTCGAAAGCTGTTATCTTTCGCAGGGCTTGATGAGATTGAGCAGTGAACCTGTAGAACATCAGATAGGAAGTGAATAAAGTTATCCCATCGCCCTTGTAGTTCGACTTGTCGAAGCGCGATCTCGTACCCTCCCTCACTTTGATAGAACAGTTCAAACAAGGGGATGTACGATTGTGTTTGTGAAGGGCTGCTCTGTAGACAAAGGTTGAATATTATGCGCGCGATGCGACCGTTTCCGTCTTGAAAGGGGTGCGCATTCGTGATCATGGCGAGCGCAAGCGGCGCGCATACTCCCCGGTTGGCGGGGGCATGCTCGAGAATCCTTTGGCGCAGTAGTTCAATTTGTATCGGTATTTGCGCGGCTGGCGGAAACACGACAAGAGTGCCGCCCTTGTCGGGCGCAAGGCCAACTTGAGTGTGGCGAAACTCGACCTCCTTACCGGCTACTTCCCTGGCAACACGGATGAGGAAGCGTTGAAATCCTTCTGTCGACCGAAGGGCTTGGTCGAACTCGCTCCACGACAATCCCGCGAAGATCTCGCGTTCACTATTCGATCTGATCCGAGGACGCCGGCGGCTGTTGGCCATGAAATGGCGTGAGAGTTCATGTTTCAACGGAGAGAAGAAGGATGAAGGGGCGCCCATCACTTCGCCAGCGCTCAGTTGATGCAAGCCAGCGCAGGACCGGGCAATGGCTAGAAAGCGCTCCCTGATATGCGGAGCCGTAGATTCCCAGCCAGCGGGGTGAAGAGGCTCTCGCTGCTGGACGTTCTTTGGCGCCCCGCTCACTCCAATCCCGCTGGCTTCGCTGGGCGCACGGATGTTGTAAAATACTCAGCAATCAAGGCCAGTATAAATACCGAGCAAAATATAGCCCACCCGTAGTGCATTCCAGATATTCGCTCGCTGAGAATGTATAATATACAGAAGAACGCAGCGGCAACCGCGCCACCGACTTTTGGAACTTCGATCGAATTTTTACATCGATCGCACGCGAAAGGAGTCCCGCGCCCAAATAGCGATCTGGAAATGGGAATGAGCTTATTACAGTTCGGACAGGCGGGTGGCATCGATTATTCCCACGAGATTGAGCCAGACAGTAGCGATCGAAGTCTATCGAGTTCGGTTGCATCAGGTGTTCGTTCGCATCCGACCCCGCCGGACTCGTGACGTTGCCGTTCCGGCAGAAAGAGGCATTCCGCTTGCCGAGCATTAGTTACTCGGGCTGCATAGCCCTTGTCGATGAAGATTGAAGCGACAGCGTTCTCAACTTCAGAGCGAGGTGCAACCCGCCCGATCAATACGAATCGACCACATGCTTCTCGCTTTGACTGAATATTCAGGACGCTGAGCGTGATCCCGCGCTCGAAACGCAGCGTATTCAGCAGAACACGGCTGGTGGTGCGGCGTTCGTATGACGAGAGGCTTGTGGGGCGTCTGTCGCGGCGGCAGATTTCCATCACTTCCACCGGTCGCGATTTATCCAGCGATGCGTCCGCCTCGAGTTGCGCGATCGGAGTAGCGCGCGGCAACGGCAACGAGCGCCTGTGAGCAACCGGATCCTCGGTTCTCGTGGCGTCACAAAGGGTGGTGAAGGTTGCGGCATACGCCCATGAATCTACCGACAAGAGCAGAGCGTCGGCTAATCGAGGGCGAGACACTCGCCGCGAGCATACCAAGTCGCGGGCCCAGTGATGTGCTGCCTTCCGGTCAATCGTCAGACGCGTGCTTGACCAAGCGGGCTGATCATCTCGGTGGGCGCCAGATTTCGGAAGGGCGACGAGATACCCCATCGTCCCAACCGGCGTTATGATTGGGGCAACCGGTCCGGCGCGCATTCGCCATTCGGCCAATGACGCTATGAGATTCTGCGCCCAATTGAGATCGGCCGAAATCGGCGTGAAGTACAGATTGCTCGTTGCGGCGGGCGTAAGGCTGTCGGCCAACGCTGCAGAGCCATCGGCCGATCGATAATACCAATCAGATATGCGCGAGCGTCTCAAGGGCTGCGTTCCCGTGTCAGCCTCTTCGCTGAGAATCACGGCATGGTTCAGTAGATTCCACTGCGAAGAACGCCAAGGCGCGCTCGATACACACTTACCTGTGAGGCGTGGTCGCAAATGAAGCGGCAGCGCCGCAATCAGCGATCGTGTCGCAACTGCCTGAGGAGCGTCAAACTTGACCTCCTCTTCGATAAGAAGGCGCTCTTCTGGTCCGTAGCGAGAGAGCGCTGCTGCGAAATCGACCGCCTTCAATGCCCGGAGAGCGGCCTCTCTACCCTGAAGCCCTCCGCCGACTCGAATTAGGACCGTGATTGTATCAACGCTGGTTTGCGCATCGACCGCATAGCCGAAATTGAGCTTCTGAGCGCCAAGGCTCGCATACAGCGCCCTGCCCAGCACATGTTCTTCAAGATGACGTCGGCTACAATGGGCTCCCACTCCCGAGTCATTCCAATGCCCCCCGGGTACGCGGATAAGAACCGCGCTGACGCCGGCGTTCCCACCAGGCGCAGCGCCCGAAACTGACAGCGCCAGAGCTTCGCTTAACGGCAACATGAGGGCTGTGATCGCTACTAGTGCGTATCGCACGTTCATTCCCGAAGAGGGGCGGCGGCAAAGCCGATTGACTCTGCCGCCGACAGATTACTGCTCGTTCTCCAGATAGGGCCTAAAGCCGAACATTCCTCGGAAAATCTCAATGGGATTCTGATAATAGTTAGGTGGCGTGCTGGTGTTGTTCTCCACGAACTGAGTCACCTTCTCATTGAAGTATGCCTTCATTTCAGCATTCACCTCACCCATGGCCTTGATCCAATCGACCATGTTTGAGGCAGCATACTCAGCGGTCATTCCCAATGCCGCAGCGACAACGGCACTTGTTCCCGCAGAAGCTGCCATGGCGCCGACGGTAACACCGAAGGCGAAGAAGATGGCATCATGCACCTTCGCATCGCCCGTGATAATCTGGCCAACCGTCAAGCCGGCATCGATCGCAGTAATGAGCTTTCCGGTGCCTTCGAGTAGGTCGCCGAGTTTGGCGGTGGATCCATCCGGAAACTTGACGACCTGATTAGGCCCGTATCGCTGGACTAGATCAGCCAGGATGGCGTGCTTGGACTCAATGATATCTAGCGCCTTGTCGATTGAATCGACGAGGGGGTCTGGGGGCGGGTCGCCCCCCTGATCTCCGTTGCCATAGTGATCGTCGAAGTCACCGAAATGACCCCAGACTTGGCCCGGATCGACATTCCACGATCCGTCGTCCGAACCGCCAAGCACAACGCTTTCATCTCCGCCGCCCCATACACGGATGCCGGTAACTGTGATCGTCATAGTGCCGCCCGCGACGAGCTCAAGCTCTGCGGGTGTGAGCTCGCGAAGGCCGAGATTGGGTTGATGTAAGTCGCTCATTAAACCCCTCTATTGCTACCGCCCTAATTTACGGACGCGCCCAGAACACCTTAATTTCTGAGGCATGCAAATGGATACGATTCCGGAATGGATGTATCTAAGCGATGTCGCGGAGATATCCTTGAGAGAACTCGACACCAGCCTTCTTCAAGTCTGATTTTCTACAACTTGCGACGACACCTCCCGCGACAGACACGACCATATCCGCCATCTCGATGGATCGTGATCTATGTGCCACAACGAATATGGTCATGTTCAGATTACACAGATTTCTAAGTATTCTGTCCTCGTTGTGAGGGTCCAGGTGGGCTGTTCCCTCGTCTAGAAACAGAATTTCGGGTTCTTGGTAGAGTGCCCTTGCAAGCAGCACTCGCTGTTTCTGACCGCCTGACAAAGCCGAGCCCATATCGCCCACGAGTGTTTCAAACCGCATGGGCATGCGTTCAATGTCACCGAGAATGCACGCCTGATCAGCCGCTCTCCTAACCTTATCCATGTCGATATCGGGATCAAAGAAGGAGATATTCTCCGCAAGGGTTCCTGCAAAGAGGGTGTCTTCTTGCGCAACCGATCCTGCCATTTGCCGCACTTTTTTCCGGTCAAACGAGGAGAGTGAGCGACCTCCAACCAACACTTCGCCATATGTGGGCTCGAGCAAGCCCATGATGATCTTCATTAGTGTGGTTTTGCCTCCTCCCGACGGGCCAACCAATGCTATCATCTGCCCCGCGGGGAAGCGGATGTTGACGCCCTGCAAAATCTCGGGCTCGCCCACGCCGTAACGGTATCGAACCGCTTTCAGCTCGATCTGTTTGTCAAACTCGGGAGTATCAGGTGACGCTTGCCGGCCATCATCCTCAAGACGGGAAAGTGCGATGTCGGCAATGCGTGTCAGATGAACATGGATGATCTTGAAGTTGATAGCCTGATCGACCAGCCGCATTCCGGCATCCATGAACTGCTGCTTGTAAGCCTGAAATGCGAAGATCATACCAATCGAGATCTTGGCCTCGAGTGCCAGTGAAATTGCCAGATAAATGAAAACTACGCGTTCTAGAGCCAGAACGAACTGGCCGACCGAATCGAAACTCGCAGTCAAGCGCGCAAGTTTGATTTGAGCATTTACCGCATCCGCCTTGGTGCGTTGCCAAAGTCTTTGTCTATTTCCCTCCTGACCAAATGCCTTGATTGCTGCGATGCCCCGCACCGTCTCGATGAATGCGCTATTCTCCCGCGCAGCGGTGGTAATCACATCGAGATTACGGATGCGCAAAGCATGCAGGAACGCGATGCGGACGCAGACATACACAACGAATGCCGCAACGGCGGTGACTCCCAACACCCCCGAGTATATGAACATGAGAGTCAGCGTCACCAGCGCCAGAATGCCGTCGATGAAGCCAGCGATCATCCCTTGGCTGAGGAGTTGGCTGATCGGCTGGGTCGAACCGAAGCGAGAGATTATGTCGCCCACATGCCGCTTCTCGAACCAGTCGAGCGGTAGCCGAACAAGGTGCCGGTACAGATTAACGACGACCTGATATGAGAGCGAATTGCTCAGTACCGCGATTATCTGCGCACGAATCCAACTCGACATGAAGTGAATAAGGGATAGTCCTCCGAAGCCGATGGCAAGGACAAGCAACAGATCGCGATCAAAACTAGGGAAAACCGTGTCGATCGAAATCTGTAGAAAGAAGGGTGCGGCAAGAGATGCTGCCTGAAGAATAAACGAAAGCAAGACGACAAGGGAGATTGTCTGCCAGAACCCGGTCATCGATGACCAGAGCTGCGTAATACGAAGTTCCCGGCGATCTATTTTTGGTCTGAATGATTCAGATTTCATAAGATCAAGCGCAACGCCGGTGAAGTGCCGGGATAATTCATCACGCGTCAGTGAAAACACACCCCGGGCTGGATCGTGCACATGGTATCGCGCTCCGCGGATACCGTTGGTGACGGCGGTCAGAACCACAAAGTGATTGAGATTCCAATGTAGGATGGCGGGAAGCGATACATGCGGAAGATCGTCAATATCCCCCCGCAGTGGCCGGGCATTAAAACCCATATCTTCCGCGACGTAGATAACTTGCTTGAGGTTGGCGCCCTTGAGCGACATCCCATAGCGTTGCCGCAGGCCGATAAGGTCTGTTTGGTAGCCATAGAAGCCTGCTACCATTGCGAGGCAGGCCAATGCGCATTCGCTTGCCTCACCTTGAGCGATATACGGCGTCCGCCGTTTGCCGTCCGGCTCGAGTAGACCAGCCGAATTCATCATGCGGTGCGCTTGAGAACTGCATTAAGCGGCTGCAGCAGCCAGGACAGGAATGTCTGACGCTCAAGCACGATATTTGCCTTCAGCGTCATACCAGCTTGGAGAGGGACTTTCTCTCCGAATGCTTCAACGTTTTGCTTGTCCAGCAGGACAGTGACCCTGTAGACTGCCTCTTCCAATTTTATTGGAACATCGCTTTCGCGAGGATCCATCACGATCCGCGATACCGATTGTATCTTTCCACTCGAACTGCCGAACTTCTGATAGGGAAATGCGTCGTAAAGTATGCGTGTTTCCTGTCCCGGTTTCACAAATCCGATGGCTCGCGTCGGCGCATAAAGCTCAGCCTGAAAAACAGTGTGGTCCGGAACGATGATCATCAGGGGTATCACTGGATTGACTGTCCGACCTCGCGCTGTTTGCAGAGCCGTTATCCGCCCTGTAATAGGAGCGGTGATCACGTATCCCTGCTCTCCTTCCAGCTGCGCTTTCTGACCCTCCATTGTTTGAAGGCTCGCCTTGATCTCGCTAACGCCCTGCGCAGCTTCGACTGTCAGGCCTGAGATTTGTGAGTTGGCCTGATCCGCCTCTGCCTGCCGGGTCGCGATCTGTTGGCGAAGACCGGCCAAGGTCTGCCGCGCATTGATGTAGTTCTGACGCCGGCGTTCCAGCTCAACTTTGCTTACGAAGCCCTTCTCGACGACCTGTGTAATCTGCTCAAGCAGGTTTTTAGTCGATAGAACGGCTTGCTCCTGGAGGTCGATCTGGTCCCTAAGCTCCAGCAACTGTCGCTCGGCTGAGAGTTTGATGGATTCCATTCGCTGCCGCTCGGCTGCGATGCGCTGAGAAGAGAGTGCGATTTGCGCTTCCATCAGTGCGCGCCGGGTCTGCAGGGCGTCCAAACCCCGGCCAGCGACAGTTTCGCCGCTAGTGGCGCGTCGGTCGAGATTGATGACGACAAGGCGATCCCCCGCCTCGACATACTGGCCTTCGATGACGTGGAGTTTAGAGACGACGCCAGGCGTCGTTGCGACAATCTTTGTCGCTGGCGAATTCGTCGTCAGCATACCCGGGACAGTTTCGATCCGGGCGTAGGTGCCTACTGAAACCCAGATCCCCGCAATCACCATGGTCGCCACGAGTGCGAAAACCATAAATCGGGTGGACAGAGTCTGCGTGAGGACGACTTCTCCATGGAGCCTCAAGCGTCGATGCTCGAGAACCTCTTTCCTGAATAGCGACATGCGGTTGTGATTGCCCCCGGTTCTGCGGACGCGAACCACCTGAGGCTGAACCTCTTTGAAGCACTCTCAAATTGGAAGTGGAGAAGCGTCCAGAATGGGTCATTCATTGGTTATGATGTGAGTCTCTGCCACGACTCTCACTCTTCTCCGACCCAGACAAACAGTCGAGAAACTGATTGCCTGATGACAGCTTTCCGCGACCCGGCGCCAGAAGCTACCAGTCCGCTCCCGGCCCAAAAGCGGGCAACCTGCTCAAGGATAAGTGAATGGCGGCAATTGGGCCGTCAGCCGACAGGCGGCTTTTGGAGCTCAGGCGGCGAAAGCGGACGTGATAGATACAATCATACGAACGGCCGCAACTGCGCCGGTTGCGGACGAGCGACTTTCAACCAGAAACGACGAAAGCAGCCGACCATGGTCCTAATACGATCAAGCTCGGCGGCTAGCGCTCGGACACCGACCGGCCCCGCACATTGCCGCGCCAGGCCGAGTCGCTAACGGACTCGCTGTGACAATTGCACTTCATCGCTTGATAGATGAACTGCCTGCACAACTCCTATCAAATGAGTATGAATTAATTCGGAGCCTGAACATGTCGGAGGAACGATTCTATGCGCAGGTTTCTACTCAAGGGGTTGATCGGCACGACGGCTCTGGCATTGGTGCCCATGGCGAGCGCAAAGGATGCGCCAGCGCCCGTACCCGCAGCGGGCGAAATCCACGCCAAGGCACTCGTGCTCGACGGCCATGCTGACATCCTGCTGCCCGCTACCCCCAAACGCTATTTCCTTCCCGACGGCGGATCGCGGGTCGATCTGCCGCATCTCAAGGCCGGCGGGATCGATGCGGTGGTGCTGTCGGTTGCGGTCGGCCCGGGGCCCCGCGATGCGGCGGGAGTCGCAGCAGCGCGCAAGGAGGCCGACGCCAAGCTGGGGCTGATCCGCAAGCTTGCCGCCGACAATCCGACGGCTATCGGGATCGCACGGTCGCCTGCCGAGGTCGAGGCGCTGCACGCGCAAGGCAAGATCGCGATCATCATCGGCTTTCAGAACGCCCGCTCGATCGGCAATGATGTCGCGCAGCTCGACGCCTTCTATCGCGACGGCGCGCGCGTCTTTGCGCTCAACCATGCCGGGCACAACGCCTTTTCGGACAGCTCGCGTCCGGACAAGGAGCCGGTGGCCGAACACAAGGGGCTGTCGCCGCTCGGGCGCGATGCAGTGAGGCGGCTTAACGACCTCGGCGCGCTGATCGACGTGTCACAACTTTCGACCGACGCGCTACTCCAGACGCTCAAGCTCAGCCGCGCACCAATCGCTGCGACGCATTCCAACGCGCGTGCGCTGATCGACAACACCCGCAACCTGAGCGACGCCGAGCTCGACGCGATCAAGGCGAATCGCGGGATAGTCCAGCTCACGCCTTTCTCGAGCTACCTGCATAAGCCGACCGAGGCCGAGCGTGCCAAGGTGTCCGAGGTGCGCATCAAGTTTGGCCTGCCCGCCGCTTACAGGATTGCCTATGACGACAGCGACAGGCTCTCGCCCGCGCAGCACGAAGCCTATCTGGATGCCGCGAGCGCGGCGGCGCCGCGCGCCACGCTCGGCGAGTATCTCGACCATATCGACTATGTCGCGAAGCGGATCGGCTGGCAGCATGTCGGGATCGGCACCGATTTCGACCATGGCGCCGGCGTCACCGGTTTCGACAGCGAGGCCGAAGCACCCAACGTCACCGCCGAACTGCTGAAGCGCGGCTATTCCGCCGATCAGGTCGCAGCGATCTGGGGCGGGAACTTCCTGCGCGTGTGGCGGGCGGCCGAGGCAGCCCGCGCCAAGTAACGCCACAAGTCGGCACGGAGCGGCGCCGCCAGCATAGCGCGGGCGCCGTTCCTTTGCCATTCCATAAGGGGGAAATCGATGAAGCTGTCGCAATTCGCGCAGGTGGCCGCGGCCACCGGCGCCGCCCTGTCCTGGCCCGTATCCGCGCAGGAAACCGCGCCGCAACCCGAAGGCGAGATCGTCGTCGAAGGGCGCCGCGCCTCACACGCATCCGAGGCGATCGGCGAGGACAAGACCACCGCGACCGTAGGCATCACGCGCGAAGCCTTGCTGTCCGCGCCCGCCGGCATCTCGGGCCTCAAGATGCTCGAGAGCCTGCCCGGCTTCAACGTCCAGACCGAGGGCGCGCTGGGCCTCTACGAATTCGGCAACAGCGTGCAGGTGCGCGCCTTCAACCTCGACCAGATCGGCTTCATCGTCGACGGCATCCCTACCGGGCGCAGCGATCCGTTCGGCGGCAGCCCCGTGTTCCGCTATGTCGACAACGAGAATCTGGCGGTGGTCGAAGCTTCGCCTGGCGCGGGCGAAGTGACGCTGCCCAGCTATTCGTCACTCGGCCCGGTTGTCCAGTACCGCTCTATCGCGCCGCAGGACGCGCCCGGCCTGTTCGCCAGCTACAGCTTTGGCGACGAAGGCCTCAGCCGCGCCTTCGTGCGCGCCAGCACCGGCAAGCTCGGCCCGTTCCGCGGCTATCTGAGCTACACCAAGCTCGACAGCGAGCTGTGGCGCGGCGCGGGGACGATCGACCGCGAGCATTGGGAGGCGCAGCTCGTCGCCGACCTCGGCCCCGAAAGCTGGCTGCGGCTGAAGTTCGTGTCGAACGACTTCTTCGACTATGATTCCCCGACCCTGTCGCGCGCCGACTATCTCTCGGCCACGCCCGATGCGGGCGGCAAGACAGGGCGCTATCGCGGCTATGTCGGCTTCCTGCCTGATTACCCGCCGATCGCGAGCGCGCCGGGCGTGCGCTACTCCGATCCGCGCTACGCCTATTATTACGGCACCGCGATCAACATCCGGAACGACCAGCTTTACGGCGCCACGCTGCACATCGGCGCCGCGCCCGGCCTGACCTGGGAAGCCACCGGCTATTGGGAGGCCAAGGACGGTTACGGCGTCTCGCCCGACACCTATGCCAACAGCCTGACCAACTACACGCGGCAGGCCGTCGCCGGCCTTGCGGTGACCGCGCCGCGCGGGCTGCAATATGGCCTCTCCGAAGTCGGCGGCGACCGCTACGGCATCACCACGAGGGTCGCGTGGGAGAGCGGCGACAACACGCTGCAGGCGGGCGTCTGGGCGGAGACCGACAATTATCACCGCACCCAGTTCCGCCTCAATACCACCGGCGGGTCGCCCGACGGCGCGGTGATTGCGGGCGAGGTGGTCTATTACCGCCGCAACTACGGCTCCGAGCGCGATACGGTGCAGCTGTTCGTCAAGAACACGCTGTCGCTTGCCGACGACCGGCTGGTGATCGATCTCGGGGTCAAGGCGCTGGCGATCGACTATCGCCAGCGCGGCTATCGCGACTTCAACGACTATGCGCGGCTGGTCAGCGGTGTCGCGCGGCCCGGCTGGGGTCGGCAGTTCAACGCCGCGCATTATGAGGATCTGTTCCTGCCCTCGGCCGGCATCATCTACCGCGTCGACGGGCGCAGCCAAATGTTCGCCTCCTATGCCGAGAATCTCGCGCTGCCCAAGGGCATGGACGATATCTTCGCGGTCGCGCTCAATTCCTCGGCGGCAACCGTCCCGGCACCCGACCCCGAGCGATCGCAGAATTTCGAGCTTGGCTTCCGCACCAACCAGCGCGAATTCTACTTGTCGCTCGCGGGTTACTACACGCGGTTCGAGAACCGCATCCAGTCGATCGCCGGGATCCTGCCCGGCACCACCAATGTGATCGAGACCTTCTTCCAGAATGTCGGGCGGGTCGAAGCGCACGGTGTCGAGTTCACCGGGACGTACAAGCCCGCGGCGCTGAACGGACTCGCCTATTTCAACGCCAACGTCACCTACAATGTCGCGAAGTTCCAGGACGACATTCCCGGCGTCGCTGCGATCAAGGGCAAGGTTCTGCCCGACAGCGCCCGCTGGATCGTCGCGGGCGGGCTCACGGTTGAGCCGGCAAGCTGGCTCGTTGCCAACCTCTCCGCGCGGCACATCTCGCGGCGTTACGCCAATTTCGTCAACAGCTTCGACGTGCCGGGCTTCACCGTGGTCAACGCCTATGTCGATATCGGCGACGGCATCCGCGTCGGCCCGTTCCGCAACCTGCGCGCACGACTCAATGTCGACAATTTGTTCGACAAGGATGCGCTGAGCTTTATCGCATCGCAGGTGACCACGGACGGCTCGTTCCGTCCGCTTGCGCCGCGTACCGTACAACTCAGCCTGTCGCTGGAGCTGTGAGAAACGCCGGGCTGCCCTTCGCGGCGGCCCGACCCACTATACCGGCTGAGGTACGGGGGCGGTGCCGCCGAACTGCGCCTCGTCCAACATGCCCTCGCGCTTGGCGACGATCGTGGGCACCAGAATCTGTCCGGCGACGTTCACCGCCGTGCGCCCCATGTCGAGGATCGGATCGATCGCGAGCAGCAACCCCACCCCCTCGAGCGGCAGGCCGAGTGTCGAGAGGGTCAACGTCAGCATCACCGTCGCGCCGGTCAGCCCGGCGGTCGCCGCCGATCCGATCACCGAGACGAAAGTGATCAGCACAAAGCTCGCCGGACTCAGCGCCAGCCCGTAGAATTGCGCGACGAAGATCGCGGCGATGGCGGGATAGATCGCCGCGCAGCCATCCATCTTGGTCGTCGCGCCCAGCGGCACCGCGAAGGCCGCATAAGCACGCGGCACGCCGAGCCGCTCGGCCGCCGCCTCGGTCACCGGCAGCGTGCCGATCGATGATCGCGAAACGAAGCCCAGGTGGATCGCCGGCCACGCCCCCGCGAAGAAGCGCAGCGGATTGAGCCCGTTAGCGGCAAGCAGTGCGGGATAAACCAAAGCGATCACCACCAGCAGGCCAAGATAAACCGCGCCTGCGAACGCGCCGAGCGCCGACAGCGCGTCCCAGCCATAGCGCGCCACCGCATCGCCGATCAGCGCGGCACTGCCGATCGGCGTCAGCGCGATCACCCACAGCAACAGCCGGCGGAAGAGCGCGAGCGCCGAGGCGTTGAAGGCAAGGAACAGCTCGCCCTTCTCGCCGATCCGCACCGCCGCCGCGCCGACTGCGACCGCAGCGACGATTATCTGCAGGA
>CAZBYE010000035.1:0-18439 GCA_964496045.1 uncultured Stakelama sp. | reverse complement strand
TACTGGGCCAAGAGGGCATGGCGGGGTTGGAGACGTCGTAGAGCGCCCCGGTATGCTTGAAGGCGCTGGCATATTCGCCGGGCGGATCGACCATCACGATATGGCCCTGCGGCGCGCGCTCGCAGATGCGGTGGAGGATCAGGGCGGCGGCGGTCGACTTGCCGGAGCCGGTCGAGCCGAGCAGCGCGAAATGCTTGCCGAGCATCGCATCGATATAGAGCGCGGCGCGGATGTCGCGTGTCGGATGGACGTTGCCCACTTCGATGTGCGGGCGGTCATCCGCGGCGTAAATCTGGCGCAAATCGGCGGTCGATACGGGAAAGACGCCGGTACCGGGGGAAGGATAGCGGGTGACGCCGCGGCGGAAGCCATAAAGCTTGCCGGTCAGTTTCTCCTCTACGCCTTCGCCGAGGAAATCGACCTGGGCGACGATCCGGCCGGTCGTGTCGTCGAACCGCAGCGAGCGGACGTTTGCGACCAGCCATGATGCGCCGGAGCGCATCTTGACCTGGCTGCCGACGGTGCCTGCGCTGGCGATTGCGGGGTCGGCGCTTGTTGCGAAATGCTCAAGGGCGGCAGGGTCGAACACGACCTCGCTCGACGCGCCGCCGATCGCGAAGACAGCGCCGATACCGGACTTCGGCGCACCACCAGCGGACGCCGCCGCGTCGGACGCGGGACGGGTCGGATCAAAATGCTGTCCGCCCATATCGTCGGTCGTCAAGGCAAGCTCCCCCGGTTCAAGCCCGACCGATATGGAGTATTCAAGGTAAAGAATGGGTTTGCATGGCGATGATGGCGTTGCAGCGCCGACTTCGCTTCAACCTCAGAACCGTCGCCAGATCGCGCCTGCTGCCCAGCCGAAGAATACCGAGAGGAACACGGCGGCCATTCCATAGAGCACCGAAGATCGCTCGGCGGCGCGCGCGATCCAACGCTCGAAGCCCGATTTACGGATGTCGATGTCGCGCACAGCCGCCGCCAGCACCCGTCCGTCGCGGATCAGGAAGGTCTCGGCAGTAAAGCGGCCGACGGGGACGCGCGCGGGGATGTTGATGCGGGCGCGATAGAGGACGCTGTCCGAAATCTCGACCGTGCCGGGCGCTTCGTAATAGAGGCCGGTGCGCTTCTTGAGATCGACCAGTCCGGCGTCGAACCGTGCCTGCACCGCCGGCACCGCGCCCGAGGCGGGCGAGAGCTGGAGGCTGTCGAGCCCAAGCTCGTAAATGGCGCGCGTGCGTGCGTCGACGATATCGCGGATCGGGCGCGAGGAGGCGACCGCGTAGAAGGAGGGAGCCGAGCGGTAGCGGGTGCGGTCGGCATTGACCCAGATGCCGGCGATCTTCTGCTTTTCGCGCACCAGCACCGATTCGGTCGGACCCTTCACGACGACGACGATGTCCGCGGGCGGCTCGCCAGGCTGCGCGGCGCTGCCCCCGGCATGGACGATCGCGCCGAACAGCAACAGGTCTGCACCGGTAAAGCTATAGGCGATCTCGATCTCGCGCTGGGAGACGTCCGGGACGAGAACGGGCTTGGCCTGTCCCATCAGCAGCGGCGCGGCGAGCGCGAGAAGGAGCGCAACACGCTTCATCCCAACTGCACCGTGAAGATCTCGTCGGGGCGCCAGGCAAGGCCAAGCACCATGCGCAGTGCGACGAGCAACACCATCACGGCGAGGACGAGGCGGAGATATTCGGGCCTCGCCTTGGCCGCGAAGCGCGCGCCGAGCTGTGCGCCGACCACCGATCCGAGCAGCAGCAGCACCGCGAGGACGATGTCGACCGCCTTCGTGGTTACCGAATGGACCATCGTCGCCGCGGCGGTGACGAACAATATCTGGAACAGCGAAGTGCCGACCACGACCTGTGCGGGCATCCCGAGCAGATAGAGCATCGCCGGGATCAGGATGAACCCGCCGCCAACGCCGAGGAGCATCGTCAGGATGCCGGTCGCAAAGCCGAGCAGCAGTGGCGCGAGCGGCGAGATGTAGAGACCCGACCGATAGAAGCGCCAGCGTAGCGGCAGCGCGGCGACCATCGGGTGGTGCCGCCGCCGCCTGGCCTTGGGCGCAGAGCCGAGCCGCTGGGCGCGGATCGCCCCGAGCGATTCCGAAAGCATCAGCCAGCCAATCGAACCGAGCATGAGCACATAGAGGATCGCGATTACGGTATCGATCTGTCCCGTCGCCTGAAGCAGCCTGAACAGCAGCGCGCCAGCGCCCGATCCCAGGACCCCGCCGGCGATCAGGACTCCGCCCATGTGGAGGTCGACTCCCTGGCGGCGAAGGTGCGCGAACACACCCGAGACGCTCGCGCCGGTCACCTGACTGGCAGACGAGGCCGCGGCGACGGTGGGCGGGATGCCGTAGACGATCAGCAGCGGCGTGGTGAGAAACCCGCCGCCGACGCCGAACATGCCCGACAGCAAGCCGACGCCAAGCCCCAGCATCACGATCACGACCGCGTTGACCGATAGATTGGCGATGGGAAGGTAGAGATCCATGGGCGGTCCATGCCTAGACCCTGATCAGGGCATGCGGAAGGCGGATGCGGACGAAAGTTTGCTAGAAGTCGGCGCCGACGCTGAGCGCGGGGCCGGAGCCGGGCCGGGCGTTTCCGGCGACACGCTCGCGCCAGTCGAGTGCGAGACGCAGCGCGTTGTCGCCGACGGGTACGCTGGCGACCGCGCTGGGGCCGATATCGAGCCGCGTTACGCCGCGTTGTGCCGCACCCCAGGCCCCTGCCCCAAGATCGAGACGGGTCCGGCCGGCGGTTGCGATCTGGTGCGTAACGCGCAGCGCTCCGTCGGCGAAGGGGTCGATGCGCGCGCGCGCGACCGCACCCGCCTGACCATAGGCCTCGAGACTGAAATCGAGTGGGAGCGGAACGGCATAGAGTCCCGTCACCACGCCCACCGCCGGGCCGCCCGGCGCGCCGTCGAGCCCTGCGCGATATTCGACGACGACACGGACCGGGGCGGTGGTCGGCTGCCATTCGATTCCTGCGGCAGCCTCGCTGCCCCTTCCCGCGAGCGGCGTTGTCAGCCGTGCGAACAGCGCAATCCGCCCGCTTCCCGGATGATAGGCGACACGCATCCCGGCCTGATCGCCGCCGAGCATCGGCCCGCCGGATGACGCCCCGCGCCGGGTGACGAGCCACGCGCTGGCGGACCAGCGCGAAGGCTGGGCGGATTGAGGAATCAATACAGGAGCGGCAGGGCGGGGCAGCGCGCCGGACGGAGCACCAAGCACCTCTTCACGTCCGAAGCTGATGAGACCGAGCATCGCGAGATCGGCGCGCGCTGGATCGCTGTGCTGTGCCACGGGACCGGTCGCAACGAGCGGAATAGCGTGGATGGCCATCGCAACCGGCCTGTGAGGCATGACTGTCGGCGGCACCGGTCGCGGGGCTTGTGCAGTGGCCGCTTGTGCCGGGAGGAGCGGGAAGGCGGCCTCGATCGCCTGGGGAAGCGTCGCGCCCTCAGGCCACAGCATGATCGTCCGCGTACTCGCCCAGCCGATGGCGACCAGCGCGACGAAGCGGAGCGGCCGCCCGTTCATACGGCGCCGCTTTCGCCGGTTTCAGGGAAATGGTGCTCGGTCTTGTCCCACACTGGCCGTTTGCCGCGCAATGTGGGCAGGTAGATCACGATTGCCCGCCGCGCTGCGAGGAGCGCGACGAGGTTCGCGACGAACAGCCGCGGAACCGACAGCATTGCTTCGACCGGCCCGAATGCGTGCGCGGTGAAACGCACCCGCATTGCAATCCGCCAGCCCAGCAACACCAGGTTCGCTGCAAGCAGGATCGCCAGCCCGCCTTGCGGCGTGGGTAACGGCGTCCCGATCACGAGATGCGCGCCGAGCGACAGACCCCAGGCAAGGAGCGCGATGTAGGCGATAGCGAGGACAGGAATCGCCAGCGTCGCGCGCCGGTCGCGCATCCGCATCCAGTGCTCACCGATCGAGCCACCGCGCGCCCAGCCGGTTCGGTCCCAGCCCGCAAGTGCGATCCCGGTCATCCAGCGCGCCTTCTGGCGAACCGCAGCGTGCAGTGAGGCGGGGAAATAGGCGCGCACGGCAACCAGCGTGTTGTCGCGATCATAGGCCCGCGCAAGCTTGGTTCGCCCACCCATCGCCGCCACGGTGAGGCCGAGTTCATAGTCTTCGGTCAGGCTGGATTCGTCGAACGGAAGCCCGCCGCGCGCTTGCGCAATCTGTCCCAGCAGCGCCCGGTCGATCGCGCAGCCGACCCCGGCAAAGGGAAGCGCCGCGCCCAGCGCCTCGCGCACTGCAAGGTTCTTGGCATGCGCTTCAGCGAACTCGTCAAGGTAGTGGCCGGCGATCAGCGGCGAGCGCGGGTCGGGGAGTGGGAGGACCGGGATCTGCACGGCCTGATAGTCCACAAGCCAAGCGGCCATCACGCCAAGCTCATCGGGATGCACCACATCCTCAGCATCGTGCAGCACGACCGCGCGTACCGGTGTTTCCTCGACCTCGTCGCGCAGCAACGCGCGCCAGACGGCGTTGAGGCAATCGGCCTTGGTTGTTGGGCCCGGCAGGGGGTTGATGACGATGCGCACACGATCGTCCGTGGCCGCGACGGCGCCGACTGCGGCGAGCGTTGCCGGATCATTGGGGTAGACGCCGACATAGATGCGGTAATCGAGATAGGTGTAACGGGCGAGCGCGGTTCGCAGCATCGAACCGATCACCTGCGCTTCGTCCCATGCGGCAACGAAGATCGCGATCCGGCCATTGTTGCAGAGCGGCGTGCGCTGCAACTCGGGCTGCCACCATCTGCGCAGGCGCGACCAGAGGAAGACCAGATCAACCAACAGGTCATCGATCCCGCCGATCAGGAATCCGATCGCGGCGAACAGCATCGCCTCGCGCGCAACGGCGTCGATCGCCGAAATGACCGCATCGACGCCTGGCAACGGCATCCCCCCCGATTCGGATCAGCGATTGTCCGATTCGGACAGGATGGGATCAAGTGCCTGTTTCGATTCGCGAAAACACAAAAAACGCCGGCATCCCGAGGGATACCGGCGTCCTGAATTCCTGAACTGGGTCCGAAACGGATTAACCGTCGTAGTCGGCGCCCAGATTCTGGTTGCGCGGCGGCGCCGCCGCGGTGAGGCGAAGCGCTTCCGCCGATGCGGCGAGCGAGCCGACCTCATCGGGCGCTTCCTCGTCGTCGATCTGCACGCGCTGCAGGCTGCCGACCAGCGATTCCTCGAGCGTGTCGGGGCGCACGGTCTCTTCGGCGATCTCGCGCAGTGCGACCACCGGGTTCTTGTCGCGATCGCGCTCGATCGTCAGGTCGGCACCGCCGGAGATCTGCCGTGCGCGCTGCGCAGCAAGCAACACCAGGTCGAACCGGTTCGAGATCTTGTCGACGCAATCCTCGACTGTAACGCGCGCCATGAAACGCTTCCTTCGGGCAGAGATACAGGAAAGGGGGCCAATTAGGGACGCCCCCTCCAAGAGTCAAGAAAATCGGGAGTGGGTGCGACGCCGGGCTGGCGGTCGCGGCAGGCTTGGTGCAATCCGTCGGGAGATGGAGCAGGCCGACCCGATCCGATCCGCAGGTCCGCCGGGCCTGCCTGCCGAACCCCCGCCGCAGCCGGTGTTCGCGGTTGAGGGCAACCGGTTGACGTTGCTCGACACCGGGCCGCGGCGGCTCGATACATTGTTCGATCTGATCGACGGTGCGCGCCGCTCGCTGCGGCTGCTCTACTATATCTACACCGACGACGGGGTGGGGGAGCGGGTGCGCGAAGCGCTGGCTGCAGCGGCGGCGCGCGGTGTCGAGGTAACACTGATCATCGACGGGCTGGGCAGCGATCCGGCCTATGATCGGGACTTCTTCGCGCCGTTGCGCGAAGCGGGAGGCAAGGTCTGCTTCTTCGTACCGCGGCTCGGGCGCCGCTATCTGTTGCGCAACCATCAGAAGATCGCGCTCGCCGATGCGGAAACAGCAGATGCGCGGATCGTAATCGGCGGCTTCAACATTCAGGACGACTATTTCGGCGCGCCGGGCACCGGCGCGTGGCGCGACCTGGGGCTGCTGGTCGAGGGGCCGGCGGCGGCGCGGCTCGCGGGCTATTTCGACGCACTGTGGCGCTGGGCGAAGCGGCCGCGTGCACCGCTGCGCGTGCTGCGCAAGGCGCTGGCCGAGTGGAGCGAACCCGCGGGCCAGCTGCGCTGGCTGCTTGGCGGGCCGACGCGCAAGCTGTCGCCCTGGGCGCGAGCGGTTCGCCGTGACCTCAAACATGCGCGGCGGATCGATATTCTTGCTGCCTATTTTTTCCCAAGTCCGGCGATGCTGATGCGGCTGGATCGCGCGGCGCGGCGCGGCGGGCAGGTGCGCGTGATCGTGCCCTCGATCACGGACAATTACCTGACGCTCTACGCGGCGCGCTTCACCTATCGCGGCTTGCTGCGGCGCGGGGTGCGGATCTTCGAGTATCTGCCGACCAAGCTGCACACCAAATTGTTCGTGATCGACGATGCGGTGCAGATCGGATCGGCCAATTTCGACACGCGCAGCCTGTTCCTCAACCTTGAGGTGATGCTGCGGATCGAGGACCATGCGTTCGCCGCGCATGTCCGCGCCTATGTCGACGCGGAGGTGGCGCGGTCGCTGGAGGTGACGCGCGAACTGCATCGCGCGCGTACCGGGCTGTGGACGCGGATCAAGCAGGCGGCGGTGTATCTGGTGGTCGCCGTGCTCGACTATCGCGTGACGCGCTTGCTCAATTTCGGACCGCGCGACTGACCCCGGACGCGATGGTCCGGGGTCATCCGGGTCATTTCACGACGGCCAGTTCCTTTTCGGTCTTGGCCAGCACCTCAGGCGTCAGCTTGTCGGCAGCGTAGCTCGACAACTGCTTGAGGCTCATTCCCTTGAACATCTCATAGGATTCATGCGTGCTGATGCCGGGCAGATTGGCTTCGAGCACAGCCTTTGCCTTCGCGTCGGCGACGAGATCCTGGACAGGGGTGTCGAGATTGAACTTGGCGGCTGCCGTTGCATCAGCGGCCGGAGCGGGCGCTGGAGCCGGAGTGGTTTGGGCCACTGCAGCGGGCGCGAGCGAAACGGCCGCGAGCGCGGCGAACAGGGCGATCTTCATGGAACCACATCCCTCCCAACGGCACGCGGGAATCGCGGCCGGCCCATGGGGCGGCGCGGAACCTAGCGCGGCGATGCGGCGGGCGCGAGAGGGCCTAGCGTGATCATCCAGAAATCGGGCGCAGCGCCGAACCGGAAGGGTAGCACGCTGGTGCCGATTCCTGCCGATACGATGGTGGTGCGCCCGGGTTCGCGGATCATTCCGCAGGCATAGCGCTCACCATAGCGCGATGCGGTGGCGAGGTAGCCGACCAGCGGCAGCACGATCTGGCCGCAATGGGTGTGCCCGGCGAGCACCAGCCCGAATTGCGGGGGAAGGACGGGGGCGATGTCGGGGCTGTGGCTCAGCACGACGGTGGGGCCGGGAAGTGCGGCGGCGGAACGGGTGAGCGCCTCGATATCGGCGTTGCGGGTGTGGATGTCGTCGGCACCGGCGATGGTGAGCGGCCCGGCGCGCACTGCCCGATTGACGAGGACGGGGATGCCCGCGGCGGTGACCGCGCGCTGCATCGTCGGTCCATCGCGCCAATGGTCGTGATTTCCCAGTACGGCATAGACGCCGAGCGGCGCTTTAAGGCTCTTGAGCGAGGCGGCGATCTCGGCTTCCGAGTAAAGGCGCGTGCGCAGTGTGCGGTCGCCGCTGAAATCGCCCGCGATCAGGATGAGGTCGGGTTCCTGCGCGTTCACCTGCGCCGCGATGCGCGCCATGCGCGCAGGGCTGAGGTCCGGACCCTGGACGTGGAGATCGGCGAGCAGTGCGACACGGACCGGCGGCGTACCCGCGGGCCAGCTCTGGAAGGTGACATTGGCCGACCGCACCACCGGATCGGCAATAGCGTTGCGATAGCCGAGTACCGGTACTGCGAGCGCGAGCAGCAGCAAGACGACGAGGATGCGCTTCACTTAGGGAGGTTGGCTTCCAGCTCATCGAGCCAGGGTCTGGCCGTGCTGTCCGACGGCGCACGCCAGTCGCCGCGTGGCGAAAGCGCTCCGCCCGGCGAGACCTTCGGCCCGTTGGGAATCGCGGTGCGTTTGAACTGGCTGGTGATGAAGAAGCGCACGAGGAACTTTTCCAGCCAAAAGCGGATCGTGGGGAGGTCGTATTGCGCGCGTGCAGCGGCCGGAATGCCGATCGGCCAGTCGCTCGCCGCGGCGTCCTTCCATGCGTGCCAGGCGAGGAAGGCGATCTTCGAGGGTGGGGCGCCCTGACGCACAGTATAATGGAGGAAGAAGTCGTTGAGCGAATAGGGGCCGATCTTGCTCTCGGTGCTCTGCAGTGCGCCGTCGGCATCGGCCGGGACCAGCTCGGGCGAGATTTCCTGCGCGAGGATCGCTTCGAGCACCTTGTCGGTCGCGGCGTCGAACTGGTCGGTCGCGACGCACCAGCGGATCAGGAACTGGATCAGCGTTTTGGGCACGCCCGCATTGACGGCGTAGTGCGACATGTGATCGCCGACGCCATAGGTGCACCAGCCCAGTGCCAGCTCAGAGAGGTCGCCGGTGCCAACGACGAAGCCGCCGCGCTGGTTGGCGAGGCGGAAGAGATAGTCGGTGCGAAGGCCCGCCTGCACATTCTCGAACGTGATGTCGTAGACCGGTTCGCCTGTCGCATAGGGGTGGCCCATGTCGGTGAGCAGCTGACGCGCCGCCGGGCGGATGTCGATTTCCTCTCCCGTGATACCGAGCGCCTTCATGAGCGCCCAGGCATTAGCCTTGGTGCCCTCACCCGTTGCGAAGCCGGGCATGGTGAAGCCGAGGATGTTCGCGCGGGGCAGGCCGAGACGGTCCATCGCTCTGGCCGCGACGATCAGCGCGTGGGTGGAATCGAGACCGCCGGAGATGCCGATGACGAGGCGCTGCGACCCGGTCGATTCGATGCGCTTACGCAAGCCTTCGACCTGGATGTTGAAGGCTTCGTAGCAATCCTCGTCCAGCTTCTCGGGCGTGTTGGGGACGAAGGGATAGCGGCGGATCTTTCGGTGCAGACCGATGTCGTCGAAGCCCGGATCATGATGGAAGGCGACGCGGCGGAATTCGGTTTCGGGGTGGCCGAGCGCGGCTGCGCTGTCGTTGAAGGTGCCGTTGCGCATCCGCTCCTGCCGGATACGCGCGACGTCGATATCGGTGAGGACCAGCTCCTCCTCGAGGTCGAAGCGGCCCGAAGCGGCGAGCTGCTCGCCCAGCTCGTGGATCAAGCTCTGCCCGTCCCAGGCGAGATCGGTAGTGCTCTCGCCCGGCCCGGAGGCGGAGAAGATATAGGCCGCGACGGCGCGTTCCGACTGCGCTGCGCACAGCATCGCGCGCTGGCGTGCCTTGCCGATGGTCACGTTGGAGGCGGAGAGGTTGCAGAGGATCGTCGCGCCCGCGAGCGCACCATAAGTGGAGGGCGGGATCGGCGCCCAGAAATCCTCGCAAATCTCGGCATGGAAGACGAAATCGGCGATGTCGTCGGCAGCGAAGATCAGGTCGGGGCCGAACGGCGCGGTCTGGCCCGCGACCTCGATCTCGCCGGACAGGCCAAGGCCCGAGGCGAACCAGCGCTTCTCATAATATTCGCGGTAATTGGGCAGGAAGGTCTTGGGGACGACGCCCAGCACGCGCCCGCGTGCAATCACCACGGCGCAATTATAGAGGCGGCCGTTGCGCTCGAGCACGGCGCCGACGACCAGCGCCGGCCGCAGCTTCGCGCTGGCGGCGACCAGATCAGCGAGGCCCTGACGCGTGGCGCGTAAAATGGCGTCCTGCAGATGCAGGTCGTCGAGCGCATAGCCGGTGATGCCGAGTTCGGTGAAGACAAGCAGGTCCGCGCCCGCGGCGTCGCCCTGTTTCGCGAGCGCAATGTGCGAGGCGGTGTTGGCGGCGATGTCGCCAACGGTCGCGCGCGGGGTGCAGGCGCCGACGCGTACCAGCCCGTGCGAATGGATCGAATAGAATGGATGCTTTGCCATCTGCCGCCTGTCCCGTCAGTTGCCGGGGATGTAGCGGCTCGGGCGCGCCGACGCCACTGGAGCGTCAGGCAGTCTTTTCGGCGTAGATCATCCGGCCTTCGCCGAGCAGGGTGAAGACCTTGTCGAGCTCGTTCTCACCCACGGCGAAACAGCCCTGACTGCGGCCGAGCTTGCCGTGCTTCGCGATCATGTCGGCGTTCGAATACCAGGCGGCGTGGATCACGATCGCCCGGTCGAGCGCGTTGTTGTTGGTGGCATCGAGCCCGATCAGCCGCTGCGAGAGCTGATGCTTGCCGACATAATAGTTGGAGGCGAGGAACGCGCCTTCGCAGGTCGCCTCCGAATTCACCTCGTTCGAGAAATGCTGGAGCATCCCGGTATGCCCGGGATCCGATCCGATGCCGTGCGAGACGAGCATCGACCGCGTCGCACCATTGTGCAGATCGACGAAGTGGAAACGCAGCCGCGACGACGGAATCGAGAAATCGGCGATCGCGATCCGGTCTTGCTGGCGGATGCGGCTGCCGTGGCGCTGGAGCGCGGCCATCGCGCGCTGGAACAATTCGGGCCGGATACCGCGCGGGGCGGTGGTGATCTGGACCGGCTGGATGATCGGGGTCGCGACCGGCGGTGCGGGCACCGCAACCGGTGCGGCCGGCGCCGGAACGGCGGCCGTGGTGACGCTGCGCGCTGCGCAACCCGCAAGCAAACCCGTACCCGCGACCGCAGCCGCCGACTTCAAAAATGCGCGGCGCGAAGCGACCGCGTTGACCAGTTCATTCATGCGCTGTCTGCGCCCCGACTAAAACTCGCTCTGCAACAGAATATAGCAAATGAATCTTCCGATTCCCCTGAACAAGTTCCCCAAAATACACCCGTTCACCCCGTCTGCGGCCCGGTTTGTCGTTCGGGCCCGGCCCGGAACGGGACCGCGCAGATAACGGATTCGGCTTTGAAACGCCGGAACTGCGTGGCACCCGTTTGGTTGAAGCGCCGCTAACCATTGGCGAGTCGAGACGGAGAATCGTTGCTGTGCGGATGCGGTTTCGGGTGATGCTGGCGGGTGGGCTGGGCCTTGCCCTTGCCGCTGCCATGCCAGCCGCCGCCCAGCAGGTTCGCGCGGCCGGAGGCGAGGAACTGCTGTTGCGCAACGGCCAATGGGCGTGGCTGGAGGACGGCGCATTTCAGAAGGCCGGCGGACCGGGATCGATTTCGATCCTGATCAGCCTGCCGGGACAGATCGCCTATGTCTATCGCGACGGGGTGTTGATCGCGGCCTCGACAGTTTCGACGGGCAAGCGTGGAAAATCGACTCCGGCGGGCGACTTCACCATCCTGCAGAAGCGCGAATTCCACCGCTCCAATCTCTACAGCAACGCACCGATGCCGTTCATGCAACGGCTGACCTGGACTGGCATCGCGCTGCACGCCGGGGTGCTGCCGGGCTATCCGGCATCGCATGGCTGCATTCGATTTCCGCGCGAATTCGCGCGGCGATTGTTCGAGCTCACCGAACTGGGCGCGCCGGTCTCGGTCGTGAATTACGAGATCGAGGACCCGCGCGTGCGTCGCGGCGTGCCGCGGCTGGTTCCCGAACAGATGGCGAAAGCCCCCGATCCTCCGCCGTTCCTGAGCACCGATCCCGCGGTGTTTCAGGTGGGCGGGTTCGATCAGGTGACCGCAAGCAACGATGTCATCATTCCCGTCGTGGAGACGCGCGACGTGGTGAGCGAAGGCGGTGTCGCCTTTGCGCCGCTTGAGCCAGTGGTGCAGCCGACTGGCGGAAAGCGGCGTTAGAGCTTCCTCAGCGCCGCTGAAGCGGTTCCGGGCGGGGGAGCGGCTAATCAGCCGCAGGCGGCGCATAGTTCACAGGGGCGACCGACCAGGCGAAGGGGCGTAGCGGGCCGCCCAAAGCGGCGACCAGCGCCTCTTCGATCCGGCGCCGGCTTTCCGCGGCGATCGCCTTGCGGCCCGGAAAGTCGCGCGGATCGAAAGGGTCGAGGAAGTGGATGCGCAGCGGAAAGCTGTGTTTGCGCGCGAGCAGGCGGCGGGCGTTGTTGATCCCGCCTTCATCACCGACCCAGCCGATCTCCTCACCGGCGGCGCCGTAGTCGAGCAGTACCGGCTGCACCATCACCCCGGGCGGAGGCGGTTCGAGGACGCGGAGCATCGGCGTCTTGAACGGAAGCAGCGAGCGGCCGTCGGTGGTGGTGCCTTCGGGGAAGACGGCGATTGCCCAGTTGTCGGCGAGCGCATCGCGGAGCTGGTTGATCTGTTCGGCGACGCCCATCCGGTTCTCGCGCTTCACATACACGGTACGGCCGAGCCCGGCGAGCCATCCCACAACCGGAGTCGCGCCGATCTCTGCCTTGGCGACGAAAGCGGTGCCGCTCGCGCCACCCAGCGCGAGGATGTCGATCCAGGAGAGGTGGTTCGAGATGTAGAAAACGTCGCGGCGGAGCGGGGTGCCAATCACCTCAACCCGCGCCCCCGCGATCCGTCCGACGCGACGCAGGAACCAGCGCGGCCAGGGGGATGGCAGGCGCAGCAGCCGCCACAAATAGTGCATCGGCACATGTGTGAGCAGGGTGAGCAGGAGCAGGCCGATACGCCGCCAGAAGCGAAAAGCTTCGGTTGGGGTGAGCCTGGTCATTTCGCCTTGCGCGGCGGCGAGGCGGCGATCCGCAAGGCGTTCCGTCACGCTATCCCCCCGTTCGTGCTGAGCTTGTCGAAGCGCTGGCCTGCTCGTCTTGCGCTGCGCGGAAAGAACAGAGCTTCGACAAGCTCAGCACGAACGGAGAAGGGAAGGCGGCAGATCAGGTCTTGCGGTCGAGGGCGACGCCGTAGAGTTCCATGCGGTGGTCGACCAGCCGGAAGCCCAGCCGCTCGGCGATCAGCTTCTGGAGTTGCTCGAGTTCGGGATCGACGAACTCGATAACCTTGCCCGTCTCGACATCGATCAGGTGATCGTGATGCGCTTCGGGTGCAGGCTCGTAGCGCGCACGGCCGTCGCCGAAATCATGGCGGTCGAGGATCCCTGCCTCTTCGAACAGGCGGACGGTACGATAGACCGTCGCAATCGAGATGCCGGGATCGATCGCCGACGCGCGGGCATAGACCTTCTCGACGTCGGGATGATCCTCCGCTTCGGAGAGGACGCGGGCAATCACCTTGCGTTGCTCGGTGATGCGGAGGCCCTTTTCGTGACAAAGGGCTTCGAGATCGATCTTGCGGGCCATGGCGGTGATGTAGCGACAATCACGCCGATAAAAAAGGGGAGCGAGAACGAACAACGCCGGCCCGGGCAATGGTCCGGACCGGCGTCGTTGCTGGAGCTGCAGTGCCGGGTCGGCACCGCCCTCGATCGGAAGACCTTAGCGCTTGCGGCGCTTGGTACCGAGGCCGATCTTCTTGGCGAGGGTGCGGCGCTGTTCGGCGTAGTTGGGCGCAACCATCGGATAGTCGGCGGGGAGGTTCCACTTGGCGCGATACTGTTCCGGCGTCATCTGATAATGCGTCATCAGGTGGCGCTTGAGCATCTTGAGCTTCTTCCCGTCCTCAAGGCAGACGATATAGTCTGGCTTGATCGACGAGCGAATCGAAACCGCCGGCTCCTGCTTCTTCGCTTCGGGCTCAGGCGCCTTGGTACCAAGACCCGTCAGCGCGCCGTGAACGTTCGAGATCAGCAGCGGAAGATCCGAAACCGCAACGCTGTTGTTGCTGACATGTGCCGCGACGATGTCCGCGGTCAGCGTGACCAGCGTTTCCTGCAGGTCGTTCTGGGCGTCCATAGTGATCCTTTCGTACGGGTGCTGCGGCCGCAAGATTACACGCCGCGTTGCGCGCTATTGATCGGGAATGGAGCGATTGCAAGTGCAGTTGTAATGCATTTCGTCGATTTCAGGCGATCTGTTTTGAAAAGGTGTGCGCGTCGAATAGCTTACCGTCATTGCCGCGATAGTAATCGCGGCGCTCTCCGACCTTTTTGAAGCCTTCGTTATGATAAAGTCGTACCGCTTCATTGTTGGCGCGCACTTCAAGATGCAGCAAATCGGCGCCGCGTTCGTGCGAATCCGTGACGATAGATCGGAGCAATGCTGTGCCGATCCCGCGGCGGCGCATCGCCGGGCGCATCGCGAGCAACAGGAGCTCTGCCTCGTCCGCGATGACGCGCGCGAGCGCGAAGCCCGCGGGGCGATTGCCGCTCCACGCGATGCTGAACCACACGCCCGGCAGCGCGATCATTCCCATGCATTGGCTGGGGGTCCAGGCTTCGCCGAAGCGAGGATCGAACGCGTCGGCCATGATCGCGTTGAGCGTGGTGATATCGGCCGGCGTGCCGTGGACGATTTCGACGAGCTGTGGTGCCGCGCTCATGTTGCCAGCGGCTTGGCGTCCGGAGCCCGGCCATAGATCGGACGCGGGTCGAGCGCTGTGAAGCGAGGGGTGAGCCATGCGGCATGGGCGGCGTGTGGCAGGGCATCGCGCAGATCGAGCGACGGATCGAGCGCAGCGAGGTGACGGATGCCGTTTCCGATGGCGGTGCGACCAGCGAGCGCGGCCAGAGCGGCCTCAGGCTTGAGCGAGGCGAACGGCCCGGTTTCGGCCAGCGGGCGGGTAAAGGCCTGCATGAACACCTCACCATGTCCGCCTTCGAGGACGACGGCAAGCGCGGGCAGTGCCTGATCGGCGGCGAATGCGGCGGCGGCGACGAGCGGGAGCGAGGAAAAGCCGCTGACCGGCGTCCCCCAGCCGAGCGCCAGCCCGCGCGCGGCGGCGATGCCGACACGGATGCCGGTGAAGCTGCCGGGGCCGCAATCGACCAGGATGTGATCCGCGCGGCCGCCATCGGGAAGCTCGGCGATCATCGGAATCAGTCGCTCGGCATGGCCGCGGCCGACCTCTTCATGGCGCTGGGCAACGATTGCCCCGCCGCGGATCAGCGCGACCGAGCAGGCGGCAGTAGCGGTTTCGATGACGAGGGTGAGCGGCGCGTCAGGCAATCTGGTTGAACTGCCCGAATTCAGGCCGCGGGCTGCGGCCGAAGATGCTTGCCGGATCGCCATGGCCGATGGTGGCAATGAAGTTGGTGCGGACCGAGGGCTGATCAGCGAAAAAGGCGCGATCGGTTGCCTCGAAGTCGATTCCCGACATCGGGCCGGTATCGAACCCCAGTGCGCGCGCCGCGATCAGCAGATAGGCACCCTGAAGCGAGCCGTTGCGCAGCGCATGAATCTCGCGCGCTTCGGGGTCGGGGAACCAGCTCTTCGCGTCGGTGTGCGGGAACAGCCAGGGAAGCTGTTCGTGGTAATCATAATCCATCCCGATCACGACGGCAGCGGGCGCAACGCGGATCTTGGGCGGGTTGGCGCCGGTCGCGCAGTCGGCGAGCTTGTCCTTCGCTTCCTGTGACAGGCACCAGACGAAGCGGGCGGGCTGCATGTTGGCCGAGGTCGGCCCCATCTTGAGCAGTTCGTAGATTGCGCGAATATCCGCTTCGGTCACCTCGCCGGGGAGATAGCCATTATAGGTGCGTGCGGTGCGAAAGATCGTATCGAGGCCGGCCTCGTCGAGCGGCGTTCCCATCAGACGGAGCGCACTTCGGTGACTTCGGGGACGTAGTATTTGAGCAATTGTTCGATCCCGTTCTTGAGTGTCGCGGTGGAGGAGGGGCAGCCGGCGCAGGCGCCCTGCATCTGGAGATAGACTTTCCCCTTGTCGAAGCCGCGATAGACGATGTCGCCGCCGTCATTGGCGACTGCGGGGCGGACGCGCGTCTCGATCAGTTCCTTGATCTGGGCGACGATGTCGGCGTCTTCGGGATCGTCGGTGAAGGCGTCTTCGGCCGGAACCGAAAAGCCTGCAGCGGTGCCCGGACGGAAGAGCGGCATGCCGGCGCTGAAATGATCGAGCAGAATACCGAGCACGTCGGGCTTCAGGCCCGGCCACTCGACGCCCGGGCCGGCGGTCACGGAGATGAAGTCGCGGCCGAAGAACACGCCGGTGACATCGCCCAGATTGAACAGCGCCTCGGCCAGCGGCGAGGCCTCGGCCTCCTCCGGAGTCGCGAAGTCGCGGGTGCCGGCATCCATCACGGTGCGGCCGGGCAGGAATTTGAGGGTCGCCGGGTTGGGCGTGGTTTCGGTCTCGATCAACATGGCCCCCATTTGGGCCTGAACGCGCCCCGCATCAAGCGAGCAGCGGGAAACCGTTTGTTGCCGCCGCTGTAGCCATTGGGTGCCCGAAACGGTCGCGCTTCCCTTTTGAGGCGAGGAAGCGTAAGGCACCGCGTCTTTTTCTCTATCGATCGCATGAGGTTTGTTTGGCCAAGGAAGAACTGCTTGAAATGCGGGGCCGTGTTGTGGAGCTTCTCCCCAACGCGATGTTTCGTGTCCGGCTTGAGAATGATCACGAGATTCTCGGCCACACCGCCGGCAAGATGCGCAAGAACCGCATTCGCGTACTGGTGGGCGACGAAGTGCTCGTCGAACTGACACCGTACGACCTGACCAAGGGCCGCATCACCTATCGCTTCAAGTAAGGCCCGGGCCATGCGGCTCGTCTTGGCCTCGACATCGCCGCGCCGCCGCGATCTGCTTGCCCGGATCGGCGTGACGCCCGACAGAATCGCCGCGCCCGACATCGACGAGACGCCGCTCAGGGACGAGCTGCCGCGCGCCTATGCGCAGCGCATCGCGCTGGGCAAGGCACAGGCGGTCGAGCGCGGTGACGACGAGATCGTCTTGGCGGGCGACACCACCATCGCCGTCGGTCGCCGCATTCTGGGCAAGCCCGAGGACGAGGCAGACCTGCGGCGGATGCTGGGGCTGTTGTCCGGACGGCGGCACCATTGCCTGTCCGCGGTCTGCCTGATCGACGGCGCGGGCAAGGCGCGGATGCGGCTTTCCGACACGGTCGTCGCGTTCAAGCGGCTGACCGACGCCGAGATCGATCGCTATGTCGCGAGCGGCGAGGGGATGGGCAAGGCTGGCGGCTATGCCATTCAGGGCCGCGCCGAGGCGTTCGTGCGCTTCCTGTCGGGAAGCCATTCCGGTGTGGTGGGCCTGCCGGTGTTCGAGACCCGCGCGCTGCTGGAGAGCGCTGGATATCCCTTGTCATGAGTCTGGCGCTTGGCTGAGTGGCTCTACGAAGCCGGAATCGGCGAGAATCGTGCGGCGCTGGTCGCGCGCGGCACCATCCGCAAGGCGCGGATCGAACTGCCGGGACTGCGTAGCGGCACGATCGCTAAGGCCCGGCTGATCGACAAATCGACCGGCAAGGTCATGCTCGAAAGCGGTGAGGAAGCATTGTGCGACCCGCTGCCGCCGCGCGTGACGCAGGGCGCATCGTTTATTGTGCGCATCGTCCGCGAATCGATCGCCGAACGCGGGCGCCCCAAGCTGGCCAAGGCGGTTCCAGCGCTCGATGCGGCGCCCGCGGCGGGCCCCGACCTGCTGGCGCGGATCAGTGCGAGCGGGCTGCCGGTGCGGCAGCTGCGCGCGCATGAACCCGACGCGCTCGAAGACGCGGGCTGGTCCGAAGTGCTTGAGGAAGCGCGTACCGGCGAAATCAGCTTTGCAACCGGCGCGCTGCGCGTGGCGCTGACCCCGGCGATGACGCTGTTCGATGTCGATGGCGGTCCACCGCTGGGCACGCTTTCGGTCGATGCCGCGCACGCTGTCGCCGCGGCGATGGAGCGGCTGGGGATTGCGGGATCGGTCGGCGTGGATTTCCCGACGCTTGCCAACAAAAGCGAGCGCAATGCGGTGGCCGAGGCAATCGACGCGGCGCTGCCGCAGCCGTTCGAGCGGACCGCGATGAACGGCTTCGGCTTCCTTCAGATCGTGCGGCGCAAATCGCGCATGTCGCTGCCCGAGCTGCTCGCCGCCGATCCTGCGGGCGCTGCGCTGCGGGCCGAGCTGCGGCGGCTGGAACGCCTTCCCCCGCCCGCGCCCGATACCCATATGCTGCATCCGGCATTATTGCGGCGGCTTGAGCGCGAACCCGAATGGGCCGCGCAGCTGCACCGCCGCACCGGCGGGCGCACAGAATTTTTGGAGCAAATGTGAAACGCGACGACTGCCCGATCTGTGGCAACACCCCCGACCCGGCGTTCAAACCCTTCTGTAGCCGCGGCTGCAAGGACCGCGACCTGCTGCAATGGCTGGGTGACGGCTATCGCCTGCCCGGCGCGGCGATCGACCCTGATGATGCCGAAGGCGCGCAAAGCAGGCTGGACAGGGGCGAAAGCCCCGACTAAGAGCGCCGCTCCAACCTTGCCGGGATCCCGATCCCGGTGTTGCCCGGGTAGCTCAGTTGGTAGAGCATGCGACTGAAAATCGCAGTGTCGGCGGT
>CAZBYE010000034.1:0-18607 GCA_964496045.1 uncultured Stakelama sp. | reverse complement strand
GTCGTCCGACCGCTGGCGCGATCGCTGCCGACCCGTCGGACCGTCCCGACCGGCCGAGCTATGGCGTGATGAAGTTCCTGCAGGGGCGCGGCTACCGCGTCATCCCGGTCAACCCGCAGATCGTCGGTGAGCATATCCATGGCGAATATGTGTTCGGCGCGCTGTCTGACATCGGCGAACCGATCGACATCGTCGACATCTTCCGCCGGCCCCTGGCGGCGGGAGAAGCGGTGGACGAAGCGATTGCGACGGGTGCCAGGGCGGTGTGGCTGCAGCTTCAGGTGATCAACCACGATGCCGCAGAACGCGCAGAGGCGGCGGGGCTGAAGGTGGTGATGGACCGTTGCCCTGCGATCGAGATCCCGCGGCTGGGTGTCGCCAAGGTCGCCTAGCGCCCCGCGTAACGATCGGCGATTGGCGCGAGCAGCGCGTCGAGCGCGGCGCGGTCGCGCCAGATGCCGTGGGTCATTACCCCGAGCGGCTGGCGGAGCGTTGCGAGATCATCGAGCGGGTTAGCGCGGGTGAGGATAAGATCCGCCCGTGCTCCCGGTTCGATCGTGCCGAACGCCGTTTCACCCGGACGAGCGCGGGCGATGAAGGCGCCGGCGCTGCGGGTGGCGGTGGCGAACGCCTGATACCGGGTCAGGCCCGCCGCTTCGAGCAACGCAAGATTCTGGTGGAGCGAATCGCCGATGAACAGGCCGGGGATGGTCGGTGCGTCGGTGCCCGAGACCAGCGGGATATCCGCGTCGGCGAAGGCCTTGACGAGACGGGCGAGAAAGGCGGCGCGCGGCATCAGATCGCCGCTGCGCCGGTCATAGCCGGCATTGGGCCAGTCGAGCCGGTAGCGCGGGGGGAGCAGGCGGGCCTCGGGGCTGGGGGGCCAGGCCGGGACAGCAGCGGGCCTGCCCCATTGCTGCGCGATGATGCGGTAGGTGACGAGATCGGCGGTGACGAAGGCGTTGTGGCGCTTCACCAGTGCGATCGCGCCGGGGATGGCGCTGTCGGGCGGGACGCTCTGGCCGGAATCGAAATCAGGCGCGAAGAAATGGCTGTAGATGAACTCTTCGGCATGCGCGACGAGGAGCTGGCCAGCGGCGAGCTGGCGGTCGAGTCCGCCCATCGCGGTGACGGTGTGACCGGTGATCGGGATACCGAACTCGCGCCCCGCCGCGGCGAGCGCGGCGAAGGCCTCAGCCGAGAGGTTGTTATAGACTTTGATGAAGGCATAGCCGTTGGCGCGGGCGAGCAGGACGGCAGCGCGCGCCTCCACCGCATTGGTGACGACGAGATGGCCGTAGCGCGGCGACCCGTCGACCGCGAGCGCGGTGTAGATATGCGGGCTGGGGATCTCCGCGTCATTGGCGGCGAGGCGGGTGCGGCCGGCAAAGGCGTTCGACGCCTCGCCCATGTGCAGTACGGTGGTGACGCCATAGGAGAGGTAGATCGCCAGATCGTCACGCGTATGGACATGGGTGTGCAGGTCGGCGAGGCCGGGGCTGAGCCACAGATTGCGGGCGTCGACGCGTTGCGCATCGGCCGGGATGGCAAGATTGCGACCGATCGCGGCGATGCGGCCATTCTCGACCAGCACGACCTGGTCGCGCAGGACGCGTTCACGGTCCATCGGTACGACGTTGGCGCCGACAAAGGCGATGCGCGAAGGGGCTTCGGCGGCCTGCGCCATAGCGGCGAAGAGCAGGGACAGCATCAGCGCGAGGGTGCGCCACAGGGATGAGCATCGCATAGCCCTGATTAGCTGAGCGCGCGGCGCACGCGACAGCGGAATCGCACTCCGCCGCCGATACGTGGCTAGACCGTCACGACGATCTTGCCGACCTGGCCGTTGGCTTCGAGGTGGCGGTGTGCGTCGACGATCTGCTCGAACGGGAAGATGCGGTCGATGCGCGGGCGCAGGGCGCCGGTGGCGAGGCCGTCGAGGACGAAGGCCGTGGCGGCGGCGAGCTTGGCATCGTCCTGCGACGCCTCGAAGATCAGGTAGCCGCGGATGGTGAGGCTGCGGCCGAGGACATCGCCGACGGGGAGCGGGGTCGCACGCGAATCGAGTGCGCCATAGACGATGAGCGTGCCGCGCTCGGCGGTGACGGCGGCGAGCTGCGCGAAAGCGGGACCGCCCACGGGATCGAACACGACACGTGCGCCGGCACCGGCGGTGATGCGACGGACTTCGGCGGCGAGATCGGCCTCTTCGGTGACGATGACATGCGCCGCGCCCGCTTCGCGCAGCAGATCGGCCTTGGCGGCGGTGCGGGTGAGCGCGACCGGGATGGCGCCGACCTGATTGGCGACCTGGATTGCGGCGAGGCCGACGCTGCTGGAGGCGGCGGGGATAAGAACGGTTTCGCTCGCCGTGAGCCGCGCGGTGTCGATCAGCGCTCCCCACGCGGTAACATAGGCCATCCATACGGCGGCCGCGTCGGTCCAGCTCAAGTCATCGGGCAGCTTCACCGTGGCACGGGCCGGCGCGAGGACGAGATCGCCGTACAGGCCATAGTCGTGATAGCTGAATGCCGGGACCACCGCGACGCGATCCCCCGGCGCGAGGCCGGTGACGTCCGGGCCGACCGCGTCGATCACCCCCGCCGCTTCCGAGCCGAGCCGGGCGGGGAAGATGGGGTCGATGATATAGCTGCCCGAGCGGTACATGCTCTCGGCCCGGTTGAGGCCGAGCGCCTTGACCGCGATGCGGACCTCGCCGGGGCCGGGCACCGGGACGTCGACCTCGACAATGCGCAATACTTCGGGGCCGCCGATCGACTCGAACCGAACCTGTTTCGCCATGTTTCTACTCCGTGATGAACGCCGGGCCGGGGATCGGCGCAGCGGGAGCGGGGGAGATGTGGGCGGCGGCGGAATTGAAAATACGGTAATCGGATTCACATAGTGAACCGGATGTAACCACCCCGGGAACCGAGATGCAGAAGCTGAAGGACTACGACGTGGTGCCGGGTTGTACCCTCTACGCCGCGCTCAACATGATCAGCGGCAAGTGGAAGGGCATGATCCTCTATCATTTGTTGCGCGGCGAGCGGCGGTTCAACGCGCTGCAACGCGAGCTCAAGGGCTGCTCGCAGCGGATGCTGATCAAGCAGCTGCGCGAGCTGGAGGAGGATGGGCTGGTCGCGCGCACTGTCTTTGCGGTGGTGCCACCGCGCGTCGATTATGCGATCACCGAAGAGGGCCGTGCGCTGGAGCCGGTGCTGCTGGGCCTGCGCGACTGGGGGCACGCCTGGTTGAGCCGGCGCGACCTGACCGCGCGCGGATCATCTGACGGCCTGACCGGTCAGGCGTAGGCGTGCACCTGTTTTGCCTCTCGCCCGGGCCGTCAAATCCGCGCATGACCGTGCCGGACATGGAGTGAGGCAATGAGCGAGCAGCACCGCGTCGTGGCGATCGTGCCGAGCAGCGATCTCGACGCCAGCGAGGCGTTCTACCGGCGGCTGGGGTTCGAGCCGGTCAGCGACTGGGGCCATTACCGCATCCTCGCCGACGGGCGCGGCTGGCACCTGCACCTCAACCGCATGCCCGGCTGGCCGAAGCGGATCGAGGACAATCCGTTCGGCCTGTACCTCTATGTCGAGGATGTCGATGCGGTCGCCGAGCGCGTCCGCGAGCTGATCATCGAGCCGGGCACGCCGAGCCTCAGGCCATGGGGCTGCTACGAGTTCGCGGTGAGCGACCCGAGCGGCGTGCTGGTGCGGATCGGGCGGGTTGCCGATTAGTCGCGCAGCAGCTCGTTGATGCCGGTCTTGCTGCGCGTCTGGGCGTCGACCGTCTTGACGATCACCGCGCAGTAGAGGCCGGGGCCGCCATCCTTGCCGGGCAGGGTGCCGGGGACCACGACGGAGTAGGGCGGGACGAAACCGCGATGGACTTCGCCGGTCGCGCGGTCGACGATCTTGGTCGAGGCGCCCAGATAGACGCCCATCGAGAGCACCGCGCCCTCGCCGACGCGGACGCCCTCGGCCACCTCGGCGCGCGCGCCGATGAAGGCGCCGTCGCCGATGATGACCGGATCGGCCTGAAGTGGCTCGAGCACGCCGCCGATGCCGACGCCGCCCGAGAGGTGGACGTTCTTGCCGATTTGCGCGCAGCTGCCGACGGTCGCCCAGCCATCGACCATCGAACCCTCACCGACATAGGCGCCGATGTTCACGAAGCTGGGCATCAGCACGACATTCTTTGAGATGTGCGCGCCGTGGCGGACGACGCTGCCCGGGACCTGACGGAAGCCGGCGGCGCGGAAGCGCGCCTCGTCCCAGCCGGCGGTCTTGAGCGGCACCTTGTCGAAGCCCCAGTCGCCATTTTCGGTGCCGATCACGGCGTTGTCGTTGAGGCGGAAGGAGAGCAGGACGGCCTTCTTCAGCCACTGATTGACCTGCCAGCCATCCGCCACCGGCTCGGCGACGCGGGCTTCACCGCTGTCGAGCAGGTTGAGCGCCTCGACCACCGCTTCGCGCACCGCGCCGGTGGTGGCGAGGGAGATGTTCGCGCGGTCTTCCCAGGCGGCGTCGATCGTGGCGGCGAGGTCGGTCATGCGTGCTCCAGGATGGTTTCGAGCCAGTGGCTGATGTCGTGGGTGGTGTGGTCGATGTAGCTGCGGTCGCTGTCGGGCGCCTGTTCGGAGCCGTTGTCGACCCAGATGGTGGTCATGCCGATCGCCTTGGCCGGGGCAAGGTTGCGCGCCATGTCCTCGACAAAGGCGGCGGACTTCGGATCGATGTTCCATGCCTCGCACACGCTGCGATAGGCATCGGGGTGCGGCTTGGGCGCATAGTTGCTGGCGTGGACGTCGTGGATCGCCTCGAAGCTCTCGGCGAGGCCGAGGCGGCCGAGCACCTTTTGCGCATAGGGCGCGTCGGCGTTGGTGAAGACGAGCTTGCGCCCGGGCAGCTTGGCGATCGCGGCGGCGAGCGGGGCGTTGTGCTCGAGCACGTCCATCTCGATGTCGTGGACATCCGCCAGATATTCGTGCGGATCGATGCCATGCTCGGCCATCAGCCCGGCGAGCGTGGTGCCGTGCGAGATGAACCATTCCTTCTGCACGCGGCGCGCCTCGACCGGATCGAGGTTCAGCAGCCGCGTGACATAGGCACCGATGCGCTCGTCGATGCGGGCGAACAGGTCCGCGCTCTTGGGATAGAGCGTGTTGTCGAGATCGAACAGCCAGGCGTCGATATGGGCGAGGTCGGAGCGCATATGGGGTGGCGTTTAGGCGAGAGCTGCGGGGGAGGGAAGGATAGGAATGCTTGGGGAGGAATTGATTGGGCGTTGCCAAGCCTTGCTTGGGTAGCGGCGGCGCGGATGGCTTCCCATCTGGCCGGGCATGACAGCCTATTCCCTGCTCGATCTGGTCCCGATCCTCGAGGGCGGCAACGCCAGCCGGTCCTTCGCCAACGCCGCCGATCTGGCGAAACATGCGGAGGCGGAGGGGTTCAGCCGGTATTGGGTGGCCGAGCATCACGGCATGCCGGGGATCGCGAGCGCGGCAACGGCAGTGGTGATCGCGCATGTCGGCGCGGCGACCTCGACGATCCGGGTCGGCGCGGGCGGGATCATGCTACCCAACCATGCGCCTTTGGTGATCGCCGAGCAGTTCGGCACGCTCGACGCGCTCTTCCCGGGGCGGATCGACCTGGGCCTTGGCCGCGCGCCGGGCAGCGACCAGCGCGTGGCGCGGGCGATGCGGCGCAACCTCGAGACCAGTTCCGACGCTTTCCCGCAGGATATCGTCGAGCTGCAGAGCTATTTCGCCGACGACGGGCAGACCGGCATCCATGCGGTGCCGGGCGGCGGGGCGCGGCCCGAGCTGTGGATCCTGGGGTCGAGCCTGTACGGTGCGCAGCTCGCCGCGGCGCTGGGGCTGCCCTATGCCTTCGCCTCGCACTTCGCGCCGGGATCGCTTGAAGAAGCGCTGGATGTCTATCGTCGGCAGTTCCGGCCGTCCGCGGTACTTGACAAGCCGCACGCGATGGCCGGGTTCAACGTGTTCGCCGCTGACACCGACGACGAGGCAGCGCTGCTCGCGACGTCGATGCAGCAGGCGTTCGTCGCGCTGCGGACCACCGGCACCGGGATCAAGCTGCCGCCGCCGGTGCCGGGCTATCTCGACACGATCCCCGGACAGGCGCGGGCAATGCTCGACCATGTCCTGTCCTGCACCGCGATCGGCGGGCCGGAAAAGGTGCGCGACGGACTGGCGAAGTTCATCGCGCGGACCGGCGTGGACGAGGTGATGCTGGTCAGTTCGATCTACGATCATGAGGCGCGCAAGAAGAGCCTCTCGATCGCTGCCGAGGCGATGCGCGGGCTTTGAGTCGCCATTTCGGGTCGGCGCCGCAATCTACCCCCATGCTTGCCTGAAAGCTGCCTTGATCGCGGGGCACCAACCACACTGACAGGGACCGTTCAGGGGGCTGAACGAGGAGCAGACAGCGATGTCAGCGCCAATGGCTGCCACGAAGAAGGTCGGGATCCGGTGCCATATCGGCGTCCATCGGCCACGCCGCCGTGATCGGCCCGGCCGCGGCGAGTTCGAGACGACCTGCCGCGATTGCGGCTGCGATCTGGTGCTGAGCCCGGTGACGGGGCGGTGGCGCTTTGTCGGGGTGATGGGGTAGGGGGCTAGCCCGCCGCGGGCAGCCTTAGCCTGACCAGCAATCCGCCGAGATCCTCGCTCTCTTCGAGCGTGACCGTGCCGTCGTAGATCTCGGCCACGTCGCGGACGATGGCGAGGCCGAGGCCGGTGCCGGGCTTGCCGGTGTCCAGCCGGACGCCGCGGTCGAAGATGCGGATGCGATCCGCCTCCGGAATGCCCCTGCCGTCATCCTCGATCATGATCTCGACGAACCCGGCCTGTACGCTGACGGTGATGAACACGCTGCCGCCGCCATATTTGGCGGCGTTCTCGACCAGATTGCCCATGATCTCATCAAGGTCCTGCCGTTCGATATGCGCGACAAGATCCTTGGGACCGTCGGTGTCGATGCGGACATGGGGGTAGAGGCGGGCGACGGCACGTTCGACCGATTCGACGCTGGGCCAGACCGGCGCGCGGCTGTGCGCCGAGCCACGGCGGCCGACCGCGCGGGCGCGGGCGAGGTGGTGGTCGACCTGACGGCGCATCGTGCGGGCCTCACGCACCACCGTCGACGGCAGATCGTCGGACTGCGCAGTTGCGGCGTTCATGATCACCGTCAGCGGGGTCTTGAGCGCATGCGCGAGATTGCCGGCGTGGCGGCGCGCCTCCTCGGCCTGCTTGTCGTTGTGTGCGACGAGCGCGTTGAGTTCCTCGACCATCGGCGCGACTTCGGCGGGCATTGCGCCCTCGATTCGCGGCGCTTCGCCGGTGCGCAATTGCTGGATGCCGCGGCGCAGCTTGCGCAGCGGGAGCAGACCGTACCAGGTCTGGAGCGCGGCCATGCCGATGAGGCCGGCGGCGAGCAGCAGGAAGCTGCGTACCAGCGTCTTGCGCAGCGCCTCGATCTGCGCGTCGAGCATGTCGCGACTCTGCGCGACCTGAAAACGCCAGCGGACCTGTGAGCCGGGGAGGAGGATGTCACGCTCGGCGATGCGCAGGCGGTGGTCGGTGAACTGGTTCGAATCGTAGGTGTGGACTTCCTGGTCGCTGTGCGCTTCGTCGGTGCGCAGCAGCCGATCCCAAAGCGAGCGCGAAGGGAAGGGTTCGAAGCCCTTGCCGCTGACCTGCCAATAGAGACCTGACCCCGGTTCGAGGAAGCGCTGGTCGGAGAGCTGGCGGTTGAACGCGATCTCGCCCTCCGGCCCGATCTCGGCCGAGACGACGAGCGAGGTGAGGAGGTATTCGAGCCCGTCGTCGAAATTGCGGGTGATCGCGCCGGTGAGCACGCGATCGAGCGCGAAGCCGCCGCCGCTGAGCAACAGCGTGATCCACGCCGCCGCGATCAGGATCATGCGGCGGCTGAGCGAACCGGTCGTGCGGACATAGGGCCGCGGCGCAGGATCGCCGGGCTGAAGCACGAGTTCCAGTGCCGCCCGGCTCTCCGCGCGGCGGACGAACGGAAAGCGGCGGCCGAGAACTAAACCGAAGGGAAGATCAGGCACCGGCCTCCGCCGGTTCTTCGAGGCTATAGCCGAGGCCGCGGATCGTGGTGATCACGTCGGGGCCGAGCTTCTTGCGGATGCGCGTCACGAACACCTCGATCGTGTTCGAATCGCGGTCGAAATCCTGGTCGTAGATATGCTCGATCAGCTCGGTGCGGCTGACCACCTTGCCCTTGTGATGAAGCAAATAGGAGAGGAGCTTATACTCCTGCGCGGTGAGCTTGACCGGGTCACCGGCCTTGGTGACCTTGCCCGATCGGGTGTCGAGGCGGATGTCGCCCGCGATCAGCTCGGCCGAGGCATTGCCCGAGGCGCGACGGATCAGCGCGCGCAGGCGGGCGATCAGCTCCTCCGACTGGAAGGGCTTGGCGACATAGTCGTCGGCGCCGGCATCGAGCCCGGCGACCTTGTCCGACCAGCTGTCACGCGCCGTCAGCACCAGCACGGGCGTGGTCTTGCCCTCTTTCCGCCAGCGGTCGAGCACGGTCAGGCCGTCGACCTCGGGCAGGCCGAGGTCGAGCACGATCGCGTCGTAATTCTCGGTCGAGCCGAGATAATGGCCTTCCTCGCCATCACCCGCGGTGTCGACGGCATAGCCCGCGCCCTCAAGCGTCGCCTGAAGCTGGTTGCGGAGATTGGGTTCGTCCTCGACGATCAGAACGCGCATCTTATTCCCTTCTGGTTCCGCTCAACGGCCCGATTGGCCGACGATCTGGCCCGAACGGCCATCGACGTCGACCCAGATGACCGATCCATTGCGCAGGAACTTTAGCGTGTAAATCATCGTCCCCGAATCGAAATCGAAGCCGAGATACTGCGCGCCCTTGCGCGACATCCCCGGAACGACACGCGATTCGATCTCGCGTAGCGGCAGCAGACGGCCTTGCGCACGGCCTTCGCGCGCAGCTTCCTGGTCCGCGCGCACCTGCGGCGAGGCATGCGCAGGAAGCGCAGCGGTGGCAAGAAATGCACCGAGACAGAGAAACCCGAACATCTTCATGGCGCTTGGCATAGGTGTGAACCGTTGAACAGCCGGTGAATGTGCCGGTAAGCCTCTCGAAAGCTGTCGGCGCGCGCCGGGGTTGCTCCGCGGGGCTGCTCCGCCTACCTGCGCGGCGCTATGGCTGCTCCTGTTCTTTCCTATGAAAAACTCGGTCTGGTCCAGGGATCTGGCTGGCTGTTCCGCGACCTCGACATCTATGTGGGCGCGCGCGACCGGCTGGCGCTGATCGGGCGTAACGGCGCGGGCAAGACCACGTTGCTCAAGCTGCTGGCGGGTCAGGTCGACGCGGACGAGGGGCGGCGGACGATCCAGCCGGGCACGCGCGTCGTGATGCTGGAGCAGGAACCGCGCATGACCGGGTGCGTGACGCTGATGGACTATGTCCTGTCGGGCGACGATGCGCCGCAGCAGCATGAGGCCGAGGCGATCGCCGATCAGTTGGGGATCGACCTGACGCGTGAGGCAGCGACGGCGAGCGGGGGCGAGCGCCGCCGTGCGGGCATTGCGCGGGCGCTGGCACAGGATCCCGACGTGCTGCTGCTGGACGAGCCGACCAACCATCTCGACATCCACGCGATTGAATGGCTGGAAGAATGGCTCAACCGCTATCGCGGCGCGTTCGTGGTGATCAGCCACGACCGTACTTTCCTGACCCGGCTGACGCGGCAGACCCTGTGGCTCGACCGCGGGTCGATGCGGCGCGCGGAGATCGGTTTTGGCGGATTCGATGTGTGGACCGAGCAGGTCTATGCCGAGGAACAGCGCGCGGCCGAAAAGCTCGATGCGCGGCTGAAGCTCGAAGAACATTGGCTCCAGCGTGGAGTCACCGGACGGCGACGGCGCAATCAGGGGCGGCTGACCAAGCTTTACGAGATGCGGGCCGAACGCGCAGCTATGACCGGCCCGGCCGGCGCCGCGAATCTGGCGACGGCGGCGGACGATTCGAAGACCAAGGTAGTGATCGACGCCAAGGGCGCGTCGAAATCCTACGGCGACCGCACGATCATCCGCGACCTGACGCTGCGCGTGACGCGCGGTGACCGCATCGGCATCGTCGGCAAGAACGGCGCGGGCAAGTCGACATTGCTCAAGCTGCTGACCGGCGAGATCGCGCCGGACACGGGCAGCATCAAGCTCGCCAAGACGCTGGATCCGGTGATCATTGACCAGCAGCGCAGCCGGATGCAGCCTGAGAAGACCGTGCGCGAAGTCGTTGCGGACGGCGGCGAGTGGATCGACGTGCTGGGCGTGCGCAAGCACATCCACGGCTATCTCAAGGAGTTCCTGTTCGAGCCGAATATGGTCGATGCCAAGGTCGGCACGCTGTCGGGCGGCGAACGTTCGCGGTTGCTGCTGGCGCGCGAGTTCGCGCGGCCGTCGAACCTGATGGTGCTCGACGAGCCGACCAACGACCTCGACCTCGAGACGCTCGACCTGCTTCAGGAAGTGATCGCGGACTATGACGGTACGGTGCTGATCGTCAGCCACGACCGCGACTTTCTCGACCGCACGGTGACGATGACAATCGGGCTCGACGGATCGGGCACGGTCGACATGGTGGTCGGCGGCTATGCCGACTGGGAAGCCAAAAGGAAGGTGCGGACCGAGACCAAGAAGGCAGCGTCCAAGAGCACGCCTGCCGCCGAAGCGTCGAAGCCGAAGACCAAGCTCAGCTACAAGGACCAGCGCGACTACGACCTGCTGCCCAAGCGGATCGAAGAGCTGGACGCGGGAATCGCCAAGGACGAGGCGGCGCTGGCCGACCCGGATCTGTACACCAAGAACCCGGACAGGTTCGACACGCTGATGGCGGGGATCGCCAAGGCGCGCGACGAAAAGGACGCAGCCGAGATGCGCTGGCTGGAGCTGGCGGAGATGGTCGAAGGGTTGGGGTGAGACCGGACGCGGGAATATCTCCGCCGAGGCGATCCGCGTGACGAAGTTGACAGGAATGATGGGTTTTCCGGCTGACGCGACTGCGACGCGACAGGTTTGCGCCTGCGACGCGACAGGTTGACGACAGTGACGCGCCATCTGCGCGCCGATCACGCTACACCTGCGCGACGCTGACGCGCCGGTAGCGGGACACCTGCGCGGCGGGTTTGCGCCAGCGACGCGCCGTCGACGCGCTGTCCTATGATCGGGTTGGAATCGCTGCTCCATCGATCAGCGTAGATCAGAAGAAATCCAACATTTGAAGAGACTTCGCTGCCGCGAGTCAGTTGCCCGGTGCAGCCGGGCTGTTCGGCACCACGACGTCGATCGCGCGCTCCGCCACGCGCACCGTCACCGGGGTTCGCGCCAGCACTTCGCCGTCGATCGAGATGCGGTGGTGAGGTCTCGTGTCGAGTTTCAATTCGGCGCCGCGGAACTCGCTGACCGTCTGATCGCGCGAGCGCAGGCGGAAGAAGCGGGCATACCAGTCCCAGGCGAGGCGCCAGCGGTTGCGGCCGGTGACGACCTGAATCATCATCTCGCCGCTCTGGACGCAGGCCTCGTCGCTCATCACCACGCCGCCGTGGAACTTGCCGTTGAGGATGCGGACTTCGCTGCCCCACATGCGGTGGGTTTTCTGGCCGTCGTCGATGAAGACGCGGAACGGGCGGAAGCGCGCGAAGCACCACACCGCCCAGGTGAGATAACCGACCCGGCCGAGATATTTCTTGAGATTGTGCGGCACGCTCTCGCCGATCATCGGCGAGAGGCCCATCGCGGCGGCGTTGGCGAAATAGTCTTGGTCGATCATGCCGAGATCGACGCGGCGGCGCTTGCCGGTGGCGATGACCTGAATCGCGCCGTCGAGGTCGAGCGGGATGCCGAGCGTGCGTGCGAAGCTGTTGGCGGTGCCGAGCGGCAGGACCGCGAACACCACGTCCTTACCCACGACATCGTCGACCACCCCTGAAAGCGAGCCGTCGCCGCCGCCGACGATGACCATCGGCGCTCCGGAGCGGATGGCGTCGCGTACGGTGTCGTCGAGCAGGTCGGGGTCGCGTACGGGATGCGCGGCGATCAGGCGGATGCCAGCCGCCGCGATCTTCTGGCGCGCCTGTTCGAACAGCGCGGCGCCGCGGCGCGACCTGGCATTGACGATGAGTACCGCTTCGCGCGGAACGGCGAGGTTCGTTGTCACGGCGTCACAACGGCCGAGGCGCGCTGAGGTTCAGAGCCGCTTTCCGTTCCGGCCCGCGAGGTCGACGACATATTGCCAGGCGACGCGGCCGGAGCGACTGCCGCGGCGGGTCGCCCAATTGACCGCCTCCGCAGCATCGAAGGGCAATCCATGGTCCTGCGCATAGGTCCGCACGATCTCGACATAGGTGTCCTGATCGATGGCGTGGAAGCCGAGCGAAAGCCCGAACCGGTCGGCGAGTGCGAGATTGTCGTCGATGCTGTCGCGCGGATTGATCGCGCTCGACTGTTCGGCGATGTCGCGCGGAATCAGGTGACGACGGTTCGAGGTGACGAACAGGCGCGCATTGACCGGGCGTGCCTCGGCCCCGCCCTCCAGCAGCGAGCGCAGCGCGCGACCGTCCGAGGCGGCGTCGAAACCGAGATCGTCGAGGAAGATGACGAAGGCGCGCGGGCTGGTGGCGATCAGCGCGAACAATTGGGGCAGGGTGTCGAGCGCGTCGGCTTGTGCTTCGATCAGCGCGAGCTGGCCGCCTTCGGCCTGCACCGCGGCGACGGCGGCTTTGCTCAGCGCCGACTTCCCCGTGCCGCGCGCTCCCCAGAGCAGGACGTCGTGCGCCGGGAGGCCATCGGCCAGACGGCGGACATTCGCGAGCAATGTTGCCTTCTGCGCCTCGATCCCGACCAGTTCGGAGAGCGGGAGCGGGGCGAAGGCGCGGGCGGGCTGGAGGAAACCACGGTGCCAGACATAGGCTGGATGCGCGGCAAGGTCCGGCACGGGCGGTGGCGGTGGGGCCAGCCGCTCGAGCGCGGCGGCGATACGGTCCAGCGGGTCGCTCATGCGGTGCTGGCTAGGCGGTGGGGCGGGGGAAGGCAATGATCGGATAAGTCATCCCGCTGAAACGGGCTGAATACACGAATGCTAACCACGGGCCTTCACCGCTCCGGAAGCCGGTTGCGTGTAAGGATGGGTGGGGAGACCGTCTGTGGCAATCATTCGAGCATCAGCATTCGTGCTTGCGGCCTGTTTGCTGGGCACCGTCCCCGCAGACGCAAGCGTAAATGCGGGACCAAAGTCGATCGCGACACTTCGGCTCGGCGGCCTGTACCTCGGAATGACGCCGGCTGCCTTCGATTCGATGGCACGCGCCAACCCGACCTGGAACGAGCCGAGAAGCCACGGTGAACCGGCGGAGTGCCGACATCTTGGCCTGAGTGAACATGATGATACCAGCCCGCCATATTTTCCCATCGATGTTGGCGCGACGGATAGTGCCGGCCGGCACTATTCCGTTCAATTTGCGTGGGAAGGTCTCCGCAGGGTGGCTGATCGCATCCGCTATGCCGAGCGCCGTCCTTCCGGACCTTGGGAAGATCGTCTTGCCGAGGCCGAGCGCCGCTTCGGCAAGGCGGACCGGGTCGGATTTGATGGCGCGTATCGCCAGGCGCTGTGGTGCAGCCCCGGGGATGGAAAATGCACCAAGTACGGTCCCGAATCCGCCACCGGACCGAATCTGTCGCTGACGTTCTACCCGTATGAGGATCGCGGACTCGAACCGGGCGATCGCATCGACTACGAACTTCGGCGCGGGAGTGATGCCGAGGACGACGCGGACAACGCGTGGAGGGATGTCGAGCGCGCGGCTGGGCCGAAAGAATCCGCAGCGCTGCTTGCGCGCTGTCGCCGATTGCCAGGCGGTTTCGCGAGCCGGGAGGCCATAACACGCCACTATGCGTCGCTGGCGCCGTTGGGGCGAAACGCCTCGCCGGCCATCGACTCCCCATCCAGGGTGCCGCCCGGCGTGTTCGCCGCCATCGGCGTCGACGCCGCGAAGACGTTTGCAAAGGGCGTTTGTTTCAACTCGACGAACTACTTCTTCGCAGATGAAAAAGAATGCCCGGGCGGTGAGGTCGGAACCGGTTTTCGTTGGGCGCGAAAGGTTGGCGACACATGGTTGTTGTCGATGTTGTCCGGGGGCATAGCAGCGCGAAATCCTCACTATGCTGTCCGGGAGATCGCGCCGGGGCGCTACCGCAAGGTCTGGTGGGACCGGGATTCATTTGTGCATGGAGCGGTATCGTCGTTCATCGCGTGGCGGGCAAAAGGGGCGGTGCCGATGACAGAAGCACCGCGCCGCGAGTGATGTACTGAGCCGCGGCTCCATCGTCCGACGTCAACGCACAACGGGCTCCGCCGAGTTGCCGGACAGTCGTCCGGTCTTCGCCTCCGCCAAGTATGCGCGCTAAGCCAGCTTCGCGATCAGGGCTTCGGCGGCAGAGCGGTCGGTGAAGCCGGGGATGGCGATGGCGGCCCGGGCTTCCGCTTTGGCGTCGGCGTTGCGGCCGGCTTCCGCATAGGCCTGAGCCAGTTGCCAGCGCAGTATCGGGTGACGCGGGGCGATCGCGACCGCCTTTTGCAGCAGCTCGATCCCGCCTTCGACATCGCCGCTTTCGGTGAGCGTCCAGCCCATTGCGCCGACGACGGCGGGGTTGGACGGGGCGAGGTGATAGGCGGCTTCGGCATAGCGCGCTGCACGGTCGGGCTCGCCGGCGCCGGCATAGGCAAGGGCGAGCTCAGCGAGCAGACCGGCGTCGCGGTTGCCGGTGCGCAGGCGGACGGCTTCGAGTGAGTCGATCGCGGCGTCATAGTCGCCCGCCGCGGCCTGCCAGTTCGCGGACAGGCGCAGTGCGGCGAGGTTGAGCGGGTTTTGCGACAGGAACAGCGCGAGCGTGGTCGACGCTTCCTGCCGCTGGCCCGAGCGGTCGAGCGCCTCGACGAGGCGGAGCATCGCGGCTTCGTCGAAACGGATGCTCGCGGCGTCCTTGTAAGCCCGCACGGCGTCGGCGGGCCGCTTGAGCAGCATCAGCGTATCGCCGACCAGCGTATGCGCGGCGGGGGCGCCGGGATTGCGCTGAGCAATCTCTTGCGCGCGGGCGAGCGCGGTGCCGGTATCGCCGCTGTCGATCAGCCCGCGGATCAGCGGGATCGCGGCGCGGGGATCGTCGGTCGGCGCCTTTTGCGCGGCGGCGGTGAGCATGGGCAGAGCGTCATCCGCACTGAACCAGGCGGCACCGTCGCGCGCCGGCGAGGCGGCCCGGTCGAAATAGGTCGCTGCGGTCTGGCGCTGGCCTATGCGTTCATAGCCGCGCGCGACGAGGCTGAGCGCATAGGCATCGGCATCGCCGCGCGCAACGACCGGGAGGAGCAGCTCGATCCCGTTTTTCGACGCATCCGAGCGCAACAGCGCGGTCGCGAGCAGTTTGCGCGCGGCGATGTTCATCGGCTGCTGGTTGACGAGATTGCGCAGCTTTTCGACCGCGCGTTCGTAGCTGCCCTCTTCCAGATCGAGCGTGCCGCCGAGCAGCAGACCGCCGGGGAGGGCCGCGATGCCGCTGCCGGCGCGCTGGAGCAGCTGGCGCGCGAGGTCGAACTGTTCGGCGCGGGCTGCCAGCACGGCCTGAAGGTAAAGCGCCTGCGGGCTGCGCGGGCGGACCTCCATCGCCTTGCGCGATACCGTGAGCATCTCACGCGTGCGGCCGGCGTCGCCGAGGGTGGAGGCGTATTGGATCAGCGCGGCGTGACGATAGGGATCGCGCTTCAACGCGGCCTCGAACCAGGGGAGTGCGGCGACAAGGCCGTACTGTCCGCGGACCAGTTCGCCGCGCAGGATCAGCGCGTCGGTATTGCCGCTATCGAGCTGGGTCGCCTTGCCCGCAGCTTCGATCGCGCCGACCATGTCGCCGGCATTGGCGCGGAAGCGGCCGAGATCGGTCCAGACATTGGCGTCATTGGGAGCAAGCTGGACCGCAGCGAGCGCGGACTCCTGTGCTGCGGCGAGGTTGCCGCCAGCGAGATAGGCACGGGTGCGGACGCGTTGCGCGGCGAGACGGTCGGCTTCGGGCGCCTTATTCGCCTCGACCAGCGCGCGGCGCGGATCGCCCTGAAGCAGGATCGCGTGCGCCATCAGCGCATGGGTGCGGTTGGGATTGATGCCATTGTCGATCGCGCGGCGGAGCGACGCTTCGGCTGCGACGCCTTCGTCGAGTGCCAGCGTCGCGCGGGCGAGCGCGAGATGCGCTTCGCCCCATTTCGGATCGGCGCGGACGGCGTTGAACGCCTGCGACCGCGCGGCCGACGCGTTGCTCGCCTTGAGATATTGTTCGCTGCGCGCGACGGCGGTGCGCGCAGCTTCGGGATCGACGCGGCTGGCAATGACCGAGCGAAAGGCGAGCAGCGCGACGCCGAACGCGGCGATGCACAGCGCGAACACGACGATCCGGCGCAGATTGACGCGGCCCTTGCCGGACAGGCGAGTGCTACCGCTGCGCCATTTGCGCCGCGGACCAATGGAGGAGGCTGTCTCAGGGCTGGAGGTCATAGGCCTTCATCAGATCATAGAGGGTAGGGCGGCTGATCCCGAGCAGGCGCGCGGTGCCGGAGATGTTGCCGTCGGTGCGCGACAGGGCCTGAACGATCGCGCGGCGGTCCGCAGCCTCGCGTACGGCCTTGAGGTTGATCGGACCGGCCTGATCGGGCGCGGCGAGGTCGAGATCGGCGGCGCTGACGAGCTTGCCGTCGGCCATGATCGCGGCGCGCTTCACCCGATTCTCGAGCTCGCGGACATTGCCCGGCCAGTGCCAGGCGTCGATGGCATCGAGTGCATCGGGGGCAAAGCTCTTGCCGCCGAGCTTCATCGCGGTGGCGTGTTTATGGAGCAGGTGACGTGCGAGCAGACCTGCGTCGCCCGGGCGCTCGGAAAGACTCGGGATGCGCACGACGATCTCGGCGAGGCGATAGTAGAGATCTTCGCGAAAGGTGCTGGCGGCGACCATCGCGTCGATATCCTGATGCGTCGCACAAACCACGCGGGTATCGACCGCGATCGGCTTGCGCCCGCCGATGCGCTCGATCACGCGCTCCTGCAGGAAGCGCAGCAGTTTGACCTGAAGCGGCAGGGGCACGTCGCCGATTTCGTCGAGGAAGAGCGTGCCGCCCTGCGCCTGCTCGATCTTGCCCTCGGTCGTCTTGACCGCGCCGGTGAAAGCGCCCTTTTCGTGCCCGAACAGCTCGGATTCGAGCAGGGTTTCGGGGATCGCCGCGCAGTTGATCGCGACGAATTCGCCCTTGCGGCGGCTGGCGTCGTGCAGGCCGCGGGCGAGCAGTTCCTTGCCAGTGCCGCTGGCGCCGAGCAGCATGACAGAGACGTCAGCCGGAGCGACGCGTTCGATCGTGCGCGTGACCTTGAGCATTTCGGCCGAGCCGGTGACGATACCGCCGAGCGCGGTGCCGCTTTCGGCGCGCGCGGCGAGGCGGCGATTCTCGGCCTCGAGCGCATGGACGTGGAAAGCGCGAGCGACGATCAGGCCGAGCGCGTCGATGTCGATCGGCTTCTGGTAGAAGTCCCACGCCCCCATCGAGATGGCGCGCAGCATCGATTCGCGCTCGCCATGGCCCGATGCGACGATGACGCGCGTATCGGGCTTGAGCGCGAGAATGGTTTCGAGGACGGCAAAGCCTTCGGTCGTGCCGTCGGGATCGGGCGGCAGACCGAGGTCGAGCGTGACCACGGCGGGTTCCTCGGCACGCAGCATCGCAATCGCGCCCTCGCGGTCGCCCGCGGTGAGAATCTCATAGCCCTCATAGGCCCAGCGCAACTGGCGCTGGAGCCCGGCGTCGTCTTCGACGATGAGGAGTTTGGGTTTGTCGCTCATGCCGCTCGTCCAACTTCACCATTCGCCGCGCCCGCCGCGCGCAGCACCACGCGGAAGCGCGATCCCTTGCCTTCACTGCTTTCGACCTCGATCCGTCCGCCCATCTCGGCGGCGAGCTTCTGCGCCTCGAACGCGCCGATGCCGAAGCCGCCTGGCTTGGACGATACGAAGGGCTTGAACAATTTGTCGCGAATGAACGCCGGAGACATGCCCGTACCGCGGTCGACCACATCGAGCTGCGCCTCGCTGGCATTTGCGCTGACCTCGATCGTGATGGGTGTGCCCGGCGGGCTCGCCTCGATCGCATTCTGGATGAGGTGGCCGAGCAGGGTTTCGAGCATCGCGGGATCGGCGATGGCGAGCGGGTCGCCGGTGCTCGATACCTCGACCGGATGCTGCGCGCGTCGCGCCTTGGCGACACGGCGGGCGAGCGGCGCGAGCGGAACGGCGACGGGCGCTTCGGTGCGTGCGCGATGGTGCTGCGAGAGGCGCGCGAGCATATCGTTCATCCGTCCCGCAGAATCCTGAAGCGTCGCGACCATATCGGCGCGGAAGGCGGGATTGTCTGCATGGCGTTCGGCATTGCGTGCGACCAGGGTCAACTGGCTCACCAGATTCTTGATATCGTGCATGATGAAGGCGAAGCGGCGGTTGAAC